>JBILLV010000170.1:0-19867 GCA_044375895.1 Polyangiales bacterium
CGCGACCGGCGCGTGGACTTCCGCCTCCGCCCCTGAAAGCCCACTGATGAGCACCGTGACCCTTCGAAAGCCCCTCGCGCTCTGGGCCCTCGTCGTCGCCACCTCCGCCTGCTGGGTCACCACCAGCGAGCACGACCGCGTCAAGGCCGACCTCGACCGCCGCCTCGGCGCCCTCGAAAACAACGACCGCCAGCGCCGCGAGCAGCTCCAGCAGGCCGTCGACCAGGCCACCGCCCAGGTGCGCACGCTCAACGAGCAGCTCGAGCAGGCCCGCGCCCAGACGCGCAACCTCGCCGACCTCGGCACCCGCTTCGACGCCATGGACGAGCGCCTCCGCACGCTCAACGGCGCCCTCGACGAGCTCCGCCACGCCCTCGACGAGAGCACCCAGGCGCGCACCCAGCTCGACACCCGCCTCACCGCCGCCGAGCGCCGCATCGGCATCGCGCCCGTCGTCGACCCGTCGCAGATCCCCGCGGACAACGCCCAGCTCCTCGCGATGGCGCGCACCGCCTTCGACAGCCGCGAGTACGCCCGCGCGCGCTTCCTCACGCAGACGCTCCTCACGCGGGCCGCGCAAGACCCGCTCGCCGACGACGCGCTGCTCCTCCAGGCCCGCTGCCTCATCGCCGAGAACCGCGCCGCCTCCGCCGTGCAGGAGCTCAACCGGCTGATGCAGACCTACCCCCAGGGCGACGCCGTCCCCGAGGCCCTCGCGGTGCTCTCCGAGGCCTTCGTCAACCTGCGCATGTGCACGCAGGCCCAGCGCACGCTCCGCCTCCTCGTCGAGCGCCACGGCCGCACCCCCGCCGGCACCGCCGCGCGCGCCCGCCTGGAGCAGGTGCGCACGCTCCCCCGCGAGGCCTGCGGCGGATGAGCGCGGGCGCGCGGACGAGCGAGACCCCGGCGATCACGCTCGCCTCGCCGACGCGCACGTGGCGGCTCACCGAGAAGATCGGCGAGGGCACCCTCTCCGAGGTGTGGCGCGCCGCCCAGGAGCCCCTCGGGCGCTCGGTGGCGGTGAAGCTCTTGAAGTCGTCCGTGGCGCCGGGCTCGCAGCTCGGTCAGCGCTTCGACCGCGAGGCCGCCCTCCTCGCCTCGATGACCCACCAGAACATCCCCCAGGTGCACGACGCGGGGGTCACCGCCGAGGGCCGCCCCTTCCTCGTGATGGAGCTCGTCGACGGCCTCTCGCTCGCCGCCCTGGTGAAGCGCGCGCCCGGCGAGCGCCTGCCCTGCGACGTCGCCGCGGTGATCGCCCTCAAGGTCGCGCGGGCGCTGGAGTACGTGCATCTGCGCGGGGTGATCCACCGCGACTGCAAGCCCGCCAACGTGCTGGTGAGCCGCCGCGGCGAGGTGAAGCTCGCGGACTTCGGCCTCGCCCGCGACGCCGCCGAGGTCGCCCCCGAGGGGGTTGGGGTGGTGGGGACGCCGGCGTACATGTCCCCCGAGCAGGTGCTCGGCGACCGCCTCGATTTCCGCTCCGACCTCTTCTCCTTCGGCATCGTCTTCTACGAGATGCTCACCGCGCGCCGCCCCTTCGAAGAAGACCCCGCGCGCACGGTGATGCAGAAGATCCGCCTCGACCGCTACGTCCCCGCGCGGCGCGTCCGGGGTGACGTCCCGCCGCTCCTCGAGCGCCTCCTCGGGCGGTGCCTGGAGAAGATCCCCGCGCACCGCTACCCCTCGACGGGCGAGCTCTGCGACGACCTCAACGAGTTTCTCGCGAAGGCCGGCGTGAGCTCGCACGAAGCACGTCTGGTGGGCTGGCTCCGCGAGGTGAACGTCCTCGACGAAGACGGCGTCAAGCGGGCCCTCGGCGCGGCTGCTTCCCGCTGGACGCGCCCCACCCGCGGCGCCTCCTCGCTGCGCGCCGCGATCGTCGCGCAGGGGGCCGCGGGCCTCGCCCTCGCCGCGGGACTCGCCACGGCCGAACTCTCCCGCGCCCGCGACCCGTCCCCGACACCCAACCTCGGCCCGCGCCCCATGGGGACGCCCGGCGTCGGCTACCTCCGCGTGCTCGCGCGCCCCTGGGCGGAGATCTCCGTCGACGGCGTGGCGGTCGACACCACCCCCACGGCGCGCCCCGTCCCCCTCGCGCCGGGGAGCCATTTTGTCCGCCTGCGCAACCCCGCGTGCATCACCGAAGACCGCGCCGTCCAGGTGAGCCCGGGCGCGGTGGTGTGGCTCGACGTCGACCTCCGCCCCGCGAGCGAGCGCGCCCCCACGGAGGCCCCCGTTGCGCCGTAACCTCAGCGCCCTCGCGCTCGCCCTCGCGCTCGCCCTCGGCGCCCCGCGGCCGGCGCGCGCCGACGTGATCCACGTGATGGCGCGGGGCGAGACGCTCGCGGGCATCGCCGAGCGCTACTACGGCAACGTGGCGATGGAGTCGGTGCTCGTCGCGGCCAACTACCTCTACCTCCAGGCGACGCCCGCCATCCCGCCGGGGACGCACCTCGTCGTGCCGAGCGTCACCTACCACCGCGTCCAGCTCAACGACACGTGGGAGCAGCTCGCGCGGAGGCACCTCGGCGACAACCGCCGCGGCCCCTACCTCGCGCGCATCAACGGCGCGTCCTTCGACCTGCCCCCGTCGGCGGGGACGGTGATCCGCCTGCCGTACCTCCTGCGCTATGTGGTCAACAGCGACGAGCCGATGTTCGAAATCGCGCGGCGCTTCTACGGCGACCGCGGCCAGGTGTTGTTCATCACGCAGTACAACTTCCTCGCGACGCAGCGGCTGCAGCGGGGGCAGGCGGTCGTGCTCCCGCTCGCCGACGTGGTGCTCCGCGAGCAGCCCGCGGGGAGCGTCGAGGCCGCGCTCGTCGAGGTGCACAACCTCCAGCGCCGGGTGGAGCGCGACCTGCCGGCGTTTCGTCAGTACCTCGCCCGCGGGCTCTACGCCGAGGCCGTGGCGCTCGGCGCCCGGATGCTCGCCAACGTGGAGGTGACGCGCGACCAGCGGCTCACCATCGACCGCGGGCTGGCCGAGGCCTACGCCGCCCTCGACCGCCGCGACCTCGCCGCGGAGGCCCTGCGCGACGCCATCGCCACCGACCCGGGCCTCGAGCTCGACCCCGACACCACCCCCCCGAAGATCCTCGACGCCTACGCCCTCGCGCGGGGTACGGCGCCGACGACGGTCATCGCGCCAGCGCCTCCGACGGCCCGCCCCGACAGCGCCCACTGAGCCACGGCGCGGCGACGGGTCAGCGCTTGGGCGTGTCGCCGAGCTCCTCGGCGAGGTACGAAAGAATCACCTCGTCGAGCGAGCGCTCGCTCACCAGCCGCTCGCCGAACACCGGCGCGAGCCGCGCGGTGGGGGCCGGGGTGCGCTTCTCGGGGCGGGCGGAGGTGGTCCCCGTCGCGGCGAGGGGCGCGGTGGCGGTGGCCGGGCTGACGAGGGGCGCGGTGGCCGTGGCCCGCGCGGGCGGCGGACGCAGCGGCGGAGGACCGATGGGCGCCGCGCCCAGTGGGGGCGTCGCGCGGCCCGTGGCGGGAGACCAGCCCGCGGACGCACGGTGGCCCGTGCGCGTCGGCCCGCCGCTCATCGTCGCGTTGGGCGACGACGACGGCAGCGGCGGGGTCGGGGTCGGCGGGGGAGACACGGCCACCGGGGCGGGCGCGGCCTCCTCCACGAACGAGCTCTCATCGAGCTCGATCGAGTCGTCGACGGGCTCGGCGGCGATGGGCGTCGTGGCCGCAAACTGCTCGATCTCGGGCGCCGCTTCCGGGGCCGGCGCCACCTCCGCCTGCGCGTCGTACACCCCGTCGCGCAAGGCGATGAACATCGCCTTGTGCTGATCCTGCATCAGCTTCTTCACCTGCGTCTGCAGGTCGGGCGTCTCGAGGCGGTCGGCGTACGAGCTCTTGACGCTCTTGATGATCCGCCCGCCGTCGGCGAAGAGGTGCGTGATCACGTGCGGCTTGGCGACGCCAGAGTCCTCCGTTTGAATGTGGAAGACCTTGCCCTTGTGCCGAACGTTTGTGTTGTACCCGAGGAGCGGAGACTGCGTCTTCGCCATGCGGCGCCTCTCGTCGTCAGAGCCACACCGGGAGTCCGGTGAGTGACCCCAACACTAGTGCATCGCGCGACCGGGCGACACGGTCTTCACCAGGCGACCGGGAGTCGTTCACCGCGCGGCCTCCGAGGCCACCGTGGCGACGATGTAGCCGAGCACCGCGAGCGCCCAGAGCGACGGACCCACCCGGTCGCCGTGGTGCCAGTTGGTCATCACCGGGAGGCCCCAGGCCGCCGCCCCCTCGGCCCCGCGACGCCGCGCGCGCGCCACCTGCGACACGTGCTCCACCACCCACAGCCCGAGCGCCACCGAACGGGCGAGCCACAGCACGATCGCGAACGTCACAACAACACCTTCCGGGGCACCGCCCACCTATACCCGAATCCGCCGCCCAGGGCGTAGGGAGTGTTTATTTGACAGTCGTGGTGGCATGTTCTACGCACGGCCCGTGGAGACGCGGCGCGCATCGCGGTGGAAGTTGGACGAGCTCGCGCAGCGCGCCGGCGTCTCGGCGCGGACGGTGCGGTACTACGTGCAGCGGGGCCTGCTGCCGGCGCCGGAGTTTCGCGGACCCGACACCGCCTACACCGACGAGCACCTCGCGCGCCTGCGGGCCATCCGCGTGCTCCAGGATCGCCACCTCCCGCTCGACGCCATCGAGGCCGCGCTCCAGACGCGCTCGGTCGCCGCCGTGGCGCGCATCGCGGAGGGCGAGGTGCCCGCCGACCTCCTCGGCCCCGCCGCGCCCGCGCCCGCCCCCGATCGCGACGAAGCGCCGTCGCGCTGGGAGCGTCACGGCCTCGCGCCGGGCCTCGAGCTCCACGTCGACGAGGCCGCGAGCGAGGAGGTTCGCGCGCTCGCCGAGGCCCTCCGTCGCGAGGCCGCGAAGCACCTCGGGCGGCGCAAGCGTCAGTGACGGCGGCGCCGCCGTCGGGGCTCGGCCGGCGCCCCTGGGGCCGCGGGTGACACCGGGTCGGGGAGCCCGTACACGCGCAGCAGCCAGTCCTCCTGATCGCCCTCCGCCACCGAGTAGAGCGCCACCCCGGAGGCCGGGCAGATGCGGTCGACGACGGCGTTCTCCGAGGCCGTGAGGTCGGCGCCGACGTCGCCCACGTCGGGCCCGTGGCGCCGCAGCGCCGCGCCGTGCAGAAACAGCAGCCGCGTGAAGTGGAGCGCGACGCACGAAGCCCCGAGGCGCCCCGCGTCGACGGCCACGAGCACGCGCCGACGACGTCCGGGCTCGGCGTCGAAGAGCGGGTCCTGCAGCCGTTGCCCCGCGCCATCCCCGCGGAGGGAGGCGTAGAGCTCGGTGAAGTTGCTCGGCAGGCCCATCTCCCACGGATCGCCGGGGACGAGCGAGCCGTCGACGCGCGGGTTGACCGCCGCCGCGCCGCGCCCCTTCACCCGCTCGTACAGCGCTCGGTACGTGGTCGCGCTCCCCGGGATGAGCCGCGCCCCCTGCACCCGGATGGGGACGGGCGGCCCCAGCGCGCGCGCCCCCGCCGGCACAAAACGAAGCGCCGCCTCCTCCGCGTACGTCGGCGGAAACTGCCGCAGCGCCCAGGCGCGCGGCGTCCCGCGACGGAGCCGCGTCGGTCCTCCGACGACGCTCCAGGGCGCGCGGAAGACGGCGTAGTGGACGGTGCCGACGAGGGGTTGCGCGAAGGGGCCGACGGCGATGGCGCGCGTCTCCAGCACCGCGTTGCGCGGGCGCTCCTCGGCCTGGCACCACTGCACCTGGAGCACCACCGCCCCCTCCGTGCGCTCGACCGTGATCGGCTCCGACGAGTCGCCCGCGATGCGCGCCGACGAGTCCGTCACCGATTGCAGCGCGAGGGCGGTCGGCGCGTGATGCCCGTACACCGCCGCGATCACGGCCACGCACTCGCGCGCCGCCACGGGCACCCGCAGCGTCCACGTCCCTTCGATGTCCGTGCGCCGCGTGAGGGCGGCGTCGCCCTCCGCCCCGCGCGTCATCCCGAGGGAGAGCGCCACCGCCCGCTCCTCGTCGAAGGCCCGCATCGCCGCCTCGCGCGTGATCGCCGGGGGCGCGGCGCGCTCGTGGGGCCGCTCGCGGAGCGCGTTCGCCGTCAGCCACGCCGTCAGGACGCCCGCCACCGCGCTCACGCCGAACCCCGCGACCCGCAGCGCCGCGCTCACCAGCCGAGCTCGCCCCGGAGCGCCTCGGGGAGGCTGTCCCGAATCACGTCCATCGGGATGCCCTCGTTGTACAGCGCGACGTCCTTCTCGGGGTTGCCGCTGTGGTGCAGGAGGCACAGCTCCCACCCGAGGGTGAAGCCCGGCGAGCCCGACGAGCCCTTCTCGGTGTTGGTGCGGTAGCGCACGCGCGTCGGCGTCACCTCCGTCACCGCGCGCGTATCGATCGCGAGCTTCAGCGTGTGCTTGAGCGGGTGCTGCACGATCACCAGCCCCATGTCGGGCGCGAGCGTCACCACCCCGCGTCGGTACGGCACCACCCCCCGCGCCGCCCCCTCGACGAGGTCGTCCGCCGCGGGGCGCGCGAGGCGCACGAAGACGTAGTCGAGCGCGTCGACGCCCGGGCGCTCGGTCGCGCCCACCTGCGAGTCGAGCGGCGAGGGCGGGCTCTTCGCGAGCTCCCACTGCCCGTGCAACCGATGCTCGGTGCCCGGCGCGACCGTGATCCCGTCAGCCTCCAGGTGGTGATCGAAGCGAACCACCACGTCGCCCGCCGAGGCCGCTCCCTGCCACACCCTGTCGAGCACGTGGTGGTTGGTCAGAACGATGTCGCGCCCCACCAGGAAGCCCGTCCCGATGGGTGCCTTCGGCCCGAAGAGCTCGAGCCGACACACGCGGTGCTCCACCTCCTGGAGGGCGACTCGCCACGCGCGCACGTCGCGGAAGGCGTTGAGCGCCTCCACCATCTTCTCGAGCTGGAGCCCGCCGTCGCGCACCGCCCGGTCGACCTCGCGCTGCGCCGAGGTGTCGTACGCGGCCACGAAGCGCTTGAGCTGCGGGTTGCCCGGCACCGCCGCGAGGGCCTGGTGAATGAGCGCGTCCGTCCACCCCTGCGCCTCGGCGGCGTCGAGCACGTTGGCCGTCAGCCCCTCCAGCTCCACGATCGCGGCGAGGCGTCGATCGAGCTTCAGCGTGAGGAGCTGGTCGAGCTTCGCGCGGCTGGGGAAGGCCGACTGGAGCGCCGCGCTGAGCCCCTCGCGCTGAGCCCGCGAGAGCTTGCCCGTGGGGGCGGCGGCGACGTACGCGTCATGGAAGGCGCGGAGGTCGGGGTTGCCGGGATTCTCCGCGTGGGCGGCGCGCACGAGGGCGTCGAGATAGCCCTCCGCCTGGGCGTCCTTGAGCACCGCGAGGGTGAGCTCGCCGAGGCCGCGGGGCTTGTCCGAGGCGATCGCTTCGAGGTCCTGGTCGAGCGACAGGGAGAGAAACTGGTCGAGCCTCGCCCGGTCGAAGAAGGCGGACATGAGCGCCGACTGCAGGCCCTCGCGCTGCTCGCCGAACAGGCGTCCCGTCTCGTTCATCACGGCGAGTGTCGCACCGTGCGCGAGACGCTCGCAATGGGATAGGGTAGCGCCACACCACGACACGCCACCATGAGCACCACCCCTCCGCCCCCGCGGGTCACCCCCTTCGAAAACGTCGAGCGCATCGGCACCCGCTCGGCCCCGCTCACCGACCTCTTCCACCAGATCATGGCCGCGCGCTGGCGGGCGCTGCTCGGCGCGATCCTGGTCGCGTACCTCGCGCTCAACACCCTCTTCGCCGGCCTGTACCTGCTCGGCGGCGACTGCGTGGAGAACGCCGAGCCCGGCTCCTTCCGCGACATGTTCTTCTTCTCCGTCCAGACGATGGCGACCATCGGGTACGGCAAGATGGTGCCGCGCACCACGTGGGCCAACGCCGTCGTCAGCATCGAGGCCCTCTGCGGCATCGTCGGGACGGCCATGGCCACGGGGCTGATGTTCGCGAAGTTCTCCCGCACGAGCGCGCGGGTGCTGTTCTCCCGCGTGGCGGTGATCGCCCGGCGCGACGGGGTCGAGTCGTTCATGTTTCGGATGGCCAACGAGCGCGGCAACCAGATCGCCGAGGCCACCGTCCGCGTGGTGGCGTCGCGCAACGAGGTGACCCCCGAGGGCGAGCGCGTCCGGCGCTTCTACGACCTCTCCCTCACGCGCGACCGCAACGCCGCCTTCACCCTCTCGTGGACGGTGATCCACCCGATCTCCCGCGCCAGCCCCATCCACGACGCCACCCGCGAGTCCTTCCTCGCCTCGGGCACGCTCATCATCATTTCCGTCGTGGGCACCGACGACACCTCGGGCCAGACCGTCCACGCCCGCCACGTCTACACCCCCGACGATCTCCGCTGGAACGAGCGCTTCGTCGACATCCTCAGCGACCTCCCCGACGGCCGCCGCCAGATCGACTACACCCGCTTCCACGACACGCAGCCCATGGCGGAGACGTCGCCTC
Organism: Polyangiales bacterium; assembly: GCA_044375895.1. Taxonomy (GTDB): domain Bacteria; phylum Myxococcota_A; class Polyangia; order Polyangiales; genus CAISKJ01. Next base: position 8,490 of record JBILLV010000170.1, read on the forward strand.
CGACGGGGTAGGTCGCGCAACGCCCTTGCCCCGCGCCCCCCCGCGCCCTCACACTCCGCGCCCCCGATGAGCACCGACGAAGCTTCGAAGACCCTCACTGTCACCGCCGAGCACGCCGGCAAGCGCCTCGACCGCTACCTCGTCGACGCCCTCCCCGAGCTCTCCCGCGCCCGCGTCCGGACGCTCCTCGACGGCGGCACCGTCCGCGTCAACGGCCGTCGCCTCCGCAAGGGCGACCCCCTCACCGAAGGCGACACGGTGACGGTGACGGGCGAGCTCCCGCAGCCCGACTTCACCCCCCTCGCCGACCCGAGCGTGCCCATCGTGGTGCGCTACGACGATGCGTCGGTGGTGGTCCTCGAGAAGCCCGCGGGCATCCCCACGCACCCCCTCCGCCCCGACGAGATGGGCACCCTCGCCAACGGGATCATCGCCGCGTACCCCGAGACGAAGGACGTGGGCTACAAGCGCCGCGAGCCCGGCATTCTTCACCGGCTCGACACCGACACCAGCGGGCTCGTGGTGGTGGCCCGCACCGTCGCCGCCTTCGACGCGCTCCGCGCGCAGATGAAGGCCGGGGAGATGGAGAAGCGCTACCTCGCGCTCGTCGAGGGGGTGGTGGCCACCGAGGGGACCGTCGACCTCCCGCTCGTCCCCCACCGCAAAGACCCCAAGCGCGTCGAGGTGGTGACCGAGCACGTCCGCCTCCGCGCCGGCACCAAGACCCACGAGGGCCACACGCGCTACCGCCCCGCCCGCGCGCTCGGGGAGTACACGCTCGTCGAGGTGGAGCTGGAGAGCGCCTTCCGCCATCAGGTGCGCGCGCACATGGCCGTCATCGGGCACCCGCTCGTCGGCGACCGGCTCTACCGCGGCCCGAGCCTCCCCGACGACCTCGGGCTCTCGCTGGAGCGCCACTTTCTCCACGCGAGCGAGGTGATGTTCCGTCACCCGGTGACGGGCGCGGAGGTGCGGGTGACGTCGGCGCTGCCCGACGACCTCGCGGCGGTGGTCGGGCGGCTCAAGGCGCGCTGACGGAAGGCGTATCGCCCCGTCGACAGCGGCGCCCGGTTGGGGTACGTGTGCGAGCACCCACTGCTCGGCACTTCACCCTTCGGAGCGCACCGATTTCCATGACCCGCCCCATCCCCTTCTTCTGGCGATCGACCCTCGCGACCCTCATCGTCTTCAGCGCCGTCTCGTGCAGCGACCCCGTACCCAACACGGGTGACGGTGATGGCGGCGCGGGTCCGGGCGCAGGCCCCGGCGCGGGTCCGGGCGCAGGCCCTGGCGCGGGGCCCGGCGCGGGTCCGGGCGTCAACCCCACCGAGCCGCAGGTGCCGGGCACGACGGGCATGTGGGCGCGGTCCAACCCCGGCACCACCGAAGACATGCTCGGCGTGTGGGGGACGGCGGCCAACAACGTCCTCGCCATCAGCGCGCTCGAAGTGCGCAAGTTCAACGGGACGTCGTGGATCGTCGGCCCGATGGTCCCCGAGATGGAAGAGGGCCCCGGCCACCGCGGCGGCGCACCCGCCGTGCGCGCGCTCGGCGGCTTCGACGCGATGAGCACCTTCCTGTCGGCCGTGACCATCCCCGGCGAAGGGTCGCCCGACGCGGGCCGCGGGGTGATGATCCGCGTGATGGGGATGACCGGCACCGTCGCGATGCCCATGCGCAGCCTCTACGCGCAGGGCATCTGGGGCCGCGCGGCCAACGACATCTGGGCCGTCGGCGGCGACTACGCCATCCACTGGAACGGCTCCGCCTGGGAGAACCGCTCCATGGGCATCATGCAGAACGCCGACCTCCAGGACGTGTGGGGCTCGTCGGAGAGCGACGTGTGGGCCGTCGGCGCGGGCGTCTACCACTGGGAGGGCGGCGCGTGGCGCAAGGTGGACATCGCCGGCGCGGGCGCCACCAACTTCCTCGGCATCTGGGGCAGCGGCCCCCGTGACATCTGGCTCGTCGGCAACAGCGCCGCCCAGCGGTGGAACGGCATGACCTGGACCCGCCACTTCGCCGGCACCACGCAGATTCTCCGCGACGTGTGGGGCAGCGGCACCAACGACGTCTGGGCCGTCGGCGACGCCGGCACCATCGTCCGCTGGAACGGCGAGCGCTGGTACCCCCTGACGAGCGGCGTCAACGTGACGCTCAACGGCATCTGGGGCAGCGGCGGCCGCGACATCTGGACGGTGGGGGCGCGCGGCACGGCGCTGCGCTACACGCACAACGCCGACAACGGCGGCGGCCCCCGCAACACCGCGCTCGGCGCGAGCACGGTGATGGGCGGCGGCAACGGCGTGCGCATCTCCGCCGCGGCCAACGCCTTCTCCGTGTGCGTGCGCAAGGCCGACGGCTCGGCGGCGTGCTGGGGCGACAACCGCTCGGCGATGCTCGGCGACGGCACCATGCGCACGCAGTACAACCCCGTGGCGGTGCAGGGCCTCACGGGCGCGGTCGACGTGGCGGTGAGCCAGTACCACGCGTGCGCCGTCAAGATGGACGGCACCGCCGCGTGCTGGGGCACCAACCGCAGCGGCCAGCTCGGCAACGGCGAGACGCAGGGCGACTACCCGATGCCGCAGATGGTGTCGGGCATCGAAGACGCCGTGCAGATCGCCGTCGGCAACGCCCACTCCTGCGCGCTCCTCCGCACGGGTCAGGTGCGCTGCTGGGGCCAGAACAACGCCGGTCAGGTGGGCGACGGCCAGACCACCAACCGCGGCTTCCCCGCGTCGGTCAACGCCCCCACCGACCTCGTCCAGGTGGTCGCGGGCTTCGGCCACACCTGCGCGCTGCGCAACAACGGCGGCGTGGTCTGCTGGGGCGCCGGGGCCCAGGGGCAGATCGGCAACGGCATGATGACCAGCATCAACAACATGGGTCAGCCCGTGTCTGGCATCACCGACGCGATCGCGCTCAGCGCGGGGGCCAACCACACCTGCGCGGTCCGCCTCAACGGCCGCGTGCTCTGCTGGGGCAACAACGCCTCGGGCCAGGTCGGCAACGGCATGGCGGGCGCGCCCGTCGCGACGCCCATCGAGGTCGCGGGCATCGTCGACGCGGTGGGCGTGGCGGCCTCCAACCTCCACACCTGCGTGGTGCGCAAGACCGGCGGCGTCCGCTGCTGGGGCTCCAACACGGCGGGCCAGCTCGGCGACGGCATGATGGTCAACCGGCTCAGCCCGGTGGACGTGATGGGCCTCACCGACGCGGTGCGCGTGGCGGGCGGCAACGACTTCACCTGCGCGGTGCGCGGCAACGGTTCGGTGGTCTGCTGGGGCGCCAACACCAACGGCCAGCTCGGCCGCGGCATGACCACCGGCGCGCAGCGCCTCGGCCCCGTCATGGGGCTCTGAGCGACCCTTCGGGGCCGCGACCCCGTTGCCTTTCGCTCCGCCCGGGCGCAACACTCCCCGCCCGCGCCCAATGTCCACCATCGACCACGAGACCTCCCCCTTCCGCCCCGGACTCTTCACCGGCCGTGTGGCCCTCATCACGGGCGGCGGCACCGGCATCGGCCGCGCCATCGCCGAGGAGCTCTCCGCCCTCGGCGCCCGCGTCGCCCTCTGCGGCCGCCGCGTCGAGCCCGTCACCGAGCTCGCGGAGGCGCTGCGGGCGAAGGGCGGCGAAGCCCACGCGGCCTCCGTGGACATCCGCTCGCCGGAGTCCATCGACGCCTTCGTGAAGGACGTCCTCGCCCGCTTCGGCACCATCGACCTGCTGGTGAACAACGCCGGCGGACAGTTTCCGTCGCCCGCGCAGAACATCTCGCCGAAGGGCTTCGAAGCGGTGGTGCGCAACAACCTCCTCGGCACCTTCAACGTCACCCACGCCGTCGCCAACGCCGCGATGATCCCGCAGCGCTACGGCTCGGTGGTGAACATCATCGCCAACGTGTACCGCGGCTTCCCGGGCATGGCGCACACGGGGGCGGCGCGCGCGGGCGTCGACAACCTCACCAAATCCCTCGCGGTCGAGTGGGCGCCGCACCACATCCGGGTCAACGCCATCGCGCCGGGCACCATCCGCTCGACGGGCACCGACCGCTACCCCCCCGAGCTCGTGGTGAAGGCCGAGAAGAACACCCCCGCGAAGCGCCTGGGCACCGTCGCCGAGGTCGCCCACGCCACCTCGTACCTCCTCTCCGACGCGGCCGACTACGTCACCGGCGCCACCCTCTACATCGACGGCGGCGCGTCGCTCTGGGGCGACATCTGGGACGTGGTGTCGGTGTGACCCCGTGACTGTCACGCTCCTCCGCGACGGCACCGAGGTCTTTCCCGCGATGCTCGACGCCATCGCAGCGGCGCGTCGCGAGGTGCTGCTGGAGATGTACTGGTTCGACGACGCCCCGGTCGCGCGGCGCATCATCGCGGCGCTCGCCGAGCGGGCGCGGGCGGGCGTGCCGGTGCGGGTGCTCTACGACGCCATCGGGTCGCTCGGCGCCCCCGACGAGCGCTTCCACGCGCTCCAGGAGGCCGGCGGCAAGGTGGTGGAGTTCAACCCCATCGCCCCGTGGCGCCGCCGCTTCCGCTTCGGGTGGATCGAGCAGCGCGACCACCGGAAGATCCTCGTCGTCGACGGGGCGACGGCCTTCGTCGGGGGGTTGAACATCGGGCTCCCCTGGATGCCCGCGGAGGACGGCGGGGGCGGGTGGCGCGACGACGTCGCGCGCATCGAGGGGGCGGCCGCGGAGAAGTCCCGCACGCTCTTCTACGAGACGTGGCGCAAGCAGGGCGGCGAGTGCCCCCACGACGTCGCCTGGACGCCGAAGAAGCCCCTGCGCGTGGCGGCCCGCGAGGTGGTCAAGGCCGCGCAGGTGGGCCACGGCGAGGTCGAGGTGCTCGGCCACGACGCCTGGGGCGCCCGGATGATCATCCGCCGCCGCTACCTCTCGCACATCCGCACGGCGACGAAGCGGGTGCTCATCGCCAACTCGTACTTCCTCCCCGACGGCGCCGTCCGCCGCGCCTTGGAGAACGCCGCGCGCCGCGGGGTCGAGGTGCGCGTGATCGTGCCCCGGCACAGCGACGTCCCGGCGGTGGCCTGGGCGACGCGGGCCCTCTACGCCCGGCTGATGAAGGCGGGGGTGCACGTGCACGAGTGGACCCGCGGCGTGCTCCACGCGAAGACGGCCCTCATCGACGGCTGGGCCACGACGGGGAGCTACAACATGGACGCGCGCTCGTGGCGCTACAACCTGGAGGCCAACGTCGCCACCGACCACCCGGACTTCGTCGCGGCCGTCGAGCGCTCGCTCCGTGACGACCTCCGCGAGGGCGAGGAGGTCGACCCGGCGCAGTGGGCGAAGCGTCCGTGGGTCGACCGGCTGCGCGAGTGGTGGTTCTACCTCTTCAGAAAGTCGCTGTAGACGGGCGCGCGTCGTGAGATAACCCGAGCGACCGCGCGTACGAGTCGCGCGCTGTGAAAGGAACGAACGCCGTGATCAATCGGGCAACGGGTCGAGTGTGGGCGCTGTGCCTCGTGGGCGCCGCGGCGTGCACGTCGTCGGGGGCGGTCCACTCTCGCTTCTCCGCCGTGCACAACACCATGGTGTCGCTCGGGATGAACCACCTCGGGCACCTGTCCGAGGGGTCGCTCTCCGAGGGCGGCACCGTCAACCTCCCGCTCGACCTGGAGGCGCAGTGCTACTCCTTCGTCGCCTTCGGGGGTGACGGGGCGCGCGACGTCGACCTCTCCATCCTCGACGCCAGCAACGTCCGCGTCGCGGGCGACACCACGCGCGACGTGCAGGCCGCCGTCCGCTGGTGCGCGCGCGCCCGCGGTCGCTACACGCTCTCGCTGCGCATGACCTCCGGCGGCGGCACCTACCTCGTGGGCACCTGGCAGGGCGGCGCGGCCACCAGCGGCGGCGCGGCGGGGGCGACCGAGGTCTCATCGGGGACGTGCCTCAACCCGCTCCCGATTCAGCCGGGGCAGTCGGTGTCGGGCAACACCTCCGAGCACCCCTCGCACCACACGGGCCAGTGCCTCCGCGGCGAAGGCTCTCCCGACGACGACGAGGAGAGCGCCCGCGCGGGTGCGCCCGAGGTGGTCTACGCCTTCACGCTCGACCGCCGCCAGCAGGTGAACATCGCCCTGGAGACCTCGGGCAACTTCGACGGCGCCCTCTACGTGCGCTCGGGCAACTGCGAGGCCGCGGCGTCGGAGGTGGCGTGCAACGACGACGAGGGCGACACCAACCACTCGCGCGTGGTGCAGGCGCTCGACCCGGGCCAGTACTTCGTCTTCGTCGACGGCTTCGGCCGCGGCCGCGGGAGCTACACCCTCACGCTCAACGCGCAGGACGTGCCCTCGGTGGCCGAGGTCTGCCAGAACGCGACGCCCCTCGCGGCCAACACCCCCGTCACGGGCCAGCTCACGGCCCAGGACTTCAACGTGTTCACGGCCCGCTGCGGCAACAACGCGCGCGGCGGCGAGCGGGTGTATCGCCTGGAGGTGCCGCAGGAGTCGCGGCTCCAGCTCCACGAGGAGAGCGACTACGACGGGGTGATCTACTTCCGTCGCGCGTGCGGCGACCCTGGCACCGAGGTGGAGTGCAACGACGACGCGGAGGACACGCAGCACGCGCGCATCAACGCCGTCGTGCCCGCGGGCACCTACTACGTGTACAGCGACTCGTACCGCCCGGGCACCGGGGGCAACTACACCATCGAGGCCGACCTCGCGCCCGTCGGCGGCGGCAGCACGCCCGGCGACACGTGCGCCGACGCGGTGGCCCTCACGCCGGGGACGCCCGCCGAGGGCAACACCTTCCAGGCCCACGACGACGTGCAGTCGCCGTGCGGCTCGGCCACCGACGGCTACGACGTGGTCTACCGGCTCAACCTCACGACGCGCTCGCGGGTGAAGCTCTGGCTCGAAGCCAGCGACCTCGGCAACCAGGGCACCATCACCGTGACCCGCAACTGCGCGCAGGTGGCGCAGGCGACGTGTCGGCCGGGGGCGATCAGCGAGGCGACCGCCTACGACGAGACGCTCGCGCCGGGGCAGTACTTCGTGATCGTCGACAGCGCGGCGCCGCGGCGCTTCGGGCGCTTCCGCCTCCAGGCGCGGGTGGAGGATCCGGCCGCGGCCGAGCGCGCGTGCCGCACGGCGCCGGTGCTGGTGTCGGGCCGCACGGTGTCGGGCACCACGTCTGGCGGCACCGACCGCTTCCAGGCCACCTGCGCGGGCGGCGCCCACAACGCGGAGAACCTCTACCGCCTCGTGCTCGCGCGGCCCTCGCGCGTGCGTCTGTCGCTCACCGCCCAGTACGACGGGGCGCTGTTCATCCGGCAGAGCTGCATGCTCCAGTCGAGCGAGCGCGCCTGCAACGACGACTCGACCGACCCGCAGCACTCGCTCATCGAGACGACGCTCCCCGCGGGCACGTACACCGTGTTCGTCGACGGCTACGGCAACAACAACGCCGGCGCCTACACGCTCGAGACGCAGATCAGCGCCCCCTGAGCCGCCGCTACCGGAGCGCGCGCGAAGGCAGCGCGCTCGTCGGCACCTCCACGATCACCTCGTCAGGCCGCACCCACCCGATGCTCTCCCGCACCGCGCGCTCCCGGGCGCGCGGGTCGCGCGTGAAGGCGTCAAACTCCGCCCGCAGGTGGATGAGCTGACGGGCGAGGCGGACGTTCTCCTGGCGCTGGGCGTCGAGCTGCGCGCGCAGTCGGCGATGGCGCGCGAGGCCGTCGTCGCCGAACACCATCACCGGCACCGCCACCAGCGTGAGCGAGAGCACGGCGAGGGGTACGCCGAGGATGAAGCGTTCCTTGAGCGGGGTCATCGCTTGGGGGAGGTATAGAGGCGTCGGGGCACCGGTCGCCAGAAACAGACAAACCGCCGCGTGCGAGCGCCCGTCGCCGTCAATCGAGCGCCAGGATGGAGACCTCGCCCTCGTTCGGGAGGTGAAGGCTCTCGGCGGCCGCGCTGGGGATCTCGATGGCGCCGTCGCTGGCGACGCGGGCGGGGGAGGGGACGGCGCGAAACCACGGGGGCTCGCGCACATCGACGGCCACGAGGCAGCGGGCCGTCCCTTCGGGGAGGGCGTCGACCCGCCGGCAGCGCCCGCGCACGGTGCGCCGCACGAGGGCGATCTCATCGGTGGCGGCGCGGAAGTGGGGACCGCCGTCGAAGGGGTCGATGCGGTTGCAATACTGGAAGCCGATGCGCCGGAGCATCTTCTCGACGCCGCGGGTCTCGCGCCCCACCTTGCCGATCACCTCCTGCGCGTCCGTGGCGAGGAGCGACGTGTAGATGTCGCCCCCGGGGAAGAGCGACTTGATGAACTCCTTGTTCTTCTTCGAGAGGATGTCCGCCTCCAGGTACGAGAGGTCGGTGAACTTCCGCCCCAGCGCCTCCCACAGATGGCTCCGCCCGTCGGGGAGCAGCGGGGGCAGCAGCTCGGCCACCACCTCATTGCGGAAGAGCCCGCGGTGCATCGCCATGTAGAGGAAGCGCACGTACGAGATCATGAGCCCCACGCGGTCGGGCACGCGGCGGCACTCTGGGAGCACGATGAGCCCGCCGATCTCCGTGGGGCCTTCATAGCTGTGCCCGAGTCGGAGCACGGTGTGGACGAAGTGCCGGTCGAGGGTGGGGCTGTACTTCTCCTCGACGATGACGTCGAAGTAGATGTAGGGCGCGTCGCGCCGCCCGAGCTGCGCGATGATCTTGCTCGTCCCGATGACGCGCCGCTCGACGAGGTCTTCGAGCACGAAGACGTACTCCCGCCGCCGCGCGTCCTTGAGCGCCCCGGAGAACGACCGGCTCGCCAGGTCGACGATCTCGCGCACGGCCACGGGGTCATAGGGGAGGTTGATGGTGTTGAGGTGCTTCGCCAGCCCGAGGAGGTTGGCCTCATCTTCCATCGTGGCGCCGCGGATGACATAGCGACTCATCGTCGTTGCTCCTCTCAAAACTGCCGGGCGCTGTCGACGAGCAGGGTCACGGGCCCGTCGTTGACGCTCTCCACCTGCATCTCCGCACGAAACTCCCCGGTGGCGACGGTGAGCCCGCGCGCCCGGAGGCCCGCCACGAAGTCCTCGTAGAGCGCGTTGGCGCGCACCGGCTCCATCGCTCCCGTGAAATCGGGCCGACGCCCGCTCCGCACGTCGCCAAAGAGTGTGAACTGCGGCACCACGAGCAAAGCGCCGCCCACGGCCGTCACGTCGAGGCTCATGCGGCCGCGGTCGTCCTCGAACACGCGCAGCGTCGCCACCTTCTCCACGAGGTAGCGCGCGGCCGCCTCGTCGTCGCCCGCGCCCACGCCGAGGTACACGAGCAGCCCGCGGGCGACCTCCCCGGTGACGCGCTCGCCCACGGTGACGCGCCCGCGCGCGACGCGCTGAACGACGGCCCTCACGGCGTCACCGCGCGGGCCTGCGGGAGCTTCGCGTCGCTGCCGCGGAGGTACTCGGGCTCGAGCTGGCCCTCGTCGAGGCGAGCGCGGCCTTCGCGCGCCTCCCAGGCGACGAAGCGGGCGAGGGGCGTGGCGACCGCGCCGGGGGCGCGCGCGAAGCGTGACGGGGCCGCGCTGGTGAGGCGCTGATAGGGGGCGTCGCCGAGGTCGCCGACGACGGCGATGGTCCCCTCGGGGAAGGCGGCGAGGGCGAGCGCGCCGAGGGCCTCCGGGCGGTCGTGCACGGCGTCGCGGAGCGTGGCGCGATCCCCGGCGCGACATGCGTAGAAGGCCGCGTAGACCTCGTCGCGACGCGCGTCGAGGGTCGCGAGCAGGGGGCCTTCGTGCGCCCAGGCGGAGGCGGCGATCGCGGCCAGGGAGGTGACGCCCACGAGGGGGATGTTCGTGGCGAGCGCGAGGCCCTTCGCCGTCGCGAGCCCGAGGCGAACACCCGTAAACGACCCGGGGCCGACGCCCACGGCGATGCGTTCGATGGCCGAGAGGGCGACGCCCGAGCGGGCGAGCACCTCGTCGACGAGCGGGAGCAGGCGCTCGGAGTGGGCCGCTCGCAGCGTGGCGCTCGACTCGGCGAGCACGTCGCGGCCGTCGAGGACCGCGGCGGAGGCGGTGAAGGTGCTGGTGTCGAAAGCGAGGATCTTCACGGTGTGGCCGCGCAACGGAAGGTGAGGGTGACCGAGCGCGCGCCCCGGGGGCGTTCGCGTCGGCGGGACGATCGCGCGAGGGCGACGGGGTCGAGGAAGGAGCTGCCGCGGACGATGAAGTGATCGGCGGTGGGGCCCGGGGTGGAGGTCCACTCCGCCGCGTTGCCGCCGAGGTCGTGCACCTCGAACGGGCTCTGCGCGCGCGCATGCGTGAGCACGGGGACGGTATCACCGAGGCCCGCTTCGAGCCCGTTGATGCGCGTCGCGTCGGCGACATCACCCCAGGGGAAGGAGCGTCCGTCGGTGCCGCGGGCGGCCTTCTCCCACTCGGCCTCGTCGGGCAGGCGGAGGCCGCGCCACGCGCAGTAGGCCGCGGCATCGTCCCACGACACCAGGACGGCGGGATGCGCGAGGTACGCGTCGAGGTGGCCGGCGCGCGCGCGGTCGTGTCGTGCGAGCAGGTCGGCCGCGATCGCGCTTTCGAACTCCACCGCCGCGGCCGGGGCGCGCCGCGTCTCCGCGAGAAACTGCGCGTACTCCCGCTCGGTCACGGGGACGCGGTCGATGACGAAGGCGGCCACGTCGCGCGATTCTCCCGCGAGCGGTAGGAGCTCTGGCGATGGATGCTCGCGGTCGATCGTCTCCCCCAGTCGGGCAGGGCCGGCCGCGACGAGCGCCATCCGCGCGCGCGCTGCGATCGAGCGAGGTCCACCCGCGCCCCGGTTGGAGCCGCAGGCGAGGGCGCAGACGATGAGCGGGGCGAGCGAACGCATCAGGGCGGGGCAAAGGGTGCCACCGCGTCACGAAATTCACCGCAAAAAGAAGTGTTTCTCGAAATTCGACAGGCAGGTGACGGCAAATGATTGACCGTCCCGGGGGGTGGGCGTAGAAGCGCCTCCCCTTCGACGAACCGGTCGAAAGGGTCGCCCGCCCGGCGACGCCCTCGAAGAAAAAAGACGAAGGTTGTTGACAGGGCAAAACAAGGCGAGTAGAACTCACCTCCCTCGCAAGACGGAGGAGGGACTGAGAGAGAAGCGGCGAAGGCGCCGGACTCTAGCAGATCCCGAAAGACCCTGAGCGGTGGATGATCTACCCGATCATCTCCGATCTTTGAAAACCTGGTTGCAGGATGTCTGGCTCAGCCGAGCCAGACGCGCTGACGAGTACCGAGCAATCGGTGATCGTCGGTAGAGGAAGCGGAAACGCACCCGCCCCGTGGCTTCGGTCACGAGACGGAGTGCAAGTTACTATATGAGCTCAATCAGGCCAAAAGCCTGGGATGGCGCTCCAAT
>JBILLV010000504.1:0-5058 GCA_044375895.1 Polyangiales bacterium
TCCGCGGGGGTGAGGGCGCGCGGCAGCGCGGAGAGGGGGCCGTGACGAGCGGCACCGTCACACGGTCCGCGATGCGTCAACGGCCAAACCTGAGTCAGATGGACCCCGCGCAGCTCCTCGCCGCCATCGAAGGACCCGCCGCCGCCGTGGGCGTGTCGCTCGAGCCCAACCTCGCGGCCCTCATCGTGCGGGACGTCGGCGCCGAGCCCGGCGCGCTCCCGCTCATGGCGCACGCGCTCGATCAGCTCTGGCGCTCGCGGCACGGCGACACGCTCACGCGCGCCGCGTACGAGTCCCTCGGCGCCGTCCAGGGCGCCCTCGACCGCCACGCGCAGACGGCCTTCGACGCGCTCGACCCGGCGCAGCGGGCGGCCGCGCGGAGGCTGCTCGTGCGCCTCGTCCAGGCCGGCGCCGACGGGGCGCCCGACACCCGACGGCGGCGCAACGTGACGGAGCTGCTCCCGGAAGGTGGCGCGCGAGAGCACGCCCGACGCGCGCTCGACGCGCTGGTGGCCGCGCGCCTCGTGGTGGCAGGCGAGGCGGAGGGCGGCGCCACGGCGGAGATCGCCCACGAGGCGCTCGTGCGCGCGTGGCGGAGCCTCCGCGCGTGGATCGACGACGACCGGGCGCGCCTCGCGGCGCTCGACCGGCTCGAAGGGTGGGTGCGCGAGTGGCGCCGAAGCCCCGACGCGCTCCTCACGGGCTCGCGGCTCGGCCACGCGACGGAGCTGGCCGAGCGCCACCCCGACGACGTGGGCGACGACGCCCGTACGCTCATCGGCGAGAGCCGCGCGGCGGTGGAGCGCGAGACGCAGCGCCTGCGCGACGCCCTCACGCGCGCGAAGGACCTGAGCCTCGTCGCGTCGGCCCGCGCGGCGAGCGACGACCCGACGACGCAGGTGATCCTCCTCCGCGGCGTCGAGCGCCCGGAGGAGGCGCCGCGCTGGGCCGAGCTCGCGCTGGAGGCCCTCACGAAGCCCATCGCCGAGCGCGGATTCGACCTGCACCCACACGGAGGCGCGGTGGAGTTCGCGGCGTTCTCGCCGGACGCGACACGGCTGGTCACCCGCTCCGAGGACGAGCGCGTCCGGCTCTGGCGCACGGACGTCGCGGGGGAGCCCGTCACGCTCTCGCACACGGGGGACTACGAGGCCTGGGCGGAGGCCGACCGGCCCCGTTACAACGGATTCGCAGCCCTCACCTGCGCGAGCTTCTCGCCCGACGGCGCGCGCCTGGTCACGGGTTGGGCCGACGGGACCGCCACGGTGTGGTCGACAGAGGGGAAGGTCCTCCGCGCGCTCCGTGGGCAGCACACGAGACCCGTCACGGACGTGACCTTCTCGCCCGACGGGACACAGGTGGCCACCGCCTCCGTCGACGGCACCGCGCGGCTGTGGTCGGTGGACTTCGACGACGACCCCGTCGTGCTGCGCGGCCACACGGAGCGCGTGGAGCGGGCCGCCTTCTCCGCCGACGGGACGCGCGTCGCCACTGCCTCGCAGGACGGCTCCGTGCGGGTGTGGTCCTCCGTGGACGGGTCTGCGATCTCCGTGATGCGGGCGGGCGACCACTCCTTCTACTGCGTCGCGTGGTCGTCTGATGGCGCGCGGATCCTGACCACCAGCGTTGGCGGTCCCGTGCGCCTCTGGGGCCTCGACGGCGGCACCCCGACCTCCCTGTCGGACGCGGAGGGTATCCGGCTCTTGTGTGCCGCGATCTCCCCCGACGGGCAGCGTGTCCTGGCGCTCCCGCCCGACGACCACGCGCGGATCACCTCACCCGACGGCCCCTTCGAGTCGGTCGTCGCGGGTGCCGTCCGGGGACTGGTTCGCCTGGCCGCTCGCTCCCGCGGAGGGGCCATCGTCGCGCTCTCCCACGATGGCGGTGCGCGCCTCCACGACCCGCGCAGCGAGACCCACCCGGCCACGCTCGGCGTGTCCCGTGTGCTGGAGGCCGCGTTCACCCGCGACGGCGCGCGCGTCATCACCGTCTCTCACAACGGAACGCTCCGGGTGTGGCGCGCCAGCGGGCGCGGTGATCTCGCGACGTGGCGCGCGCGCGACGAACACGTCCTCGACGCCCTGCCGAGCGGCGACGGGCTCGCCGTCGTGACGCAGGGATTCACTGGGACCGTGGATCGTGTTCCCGACGCCCGGCTGCGCGTCTGGAGCCCCCGGCGGCGCGCCCCCGTCGTGTTGGAGTGCCCACCGGAGCCCCTCCAGACCCTGTGCCTCTCGGCGGACGGATCGCTCCTGGCAGCGTGCTTCATGCGAACGATGCTCCTCTGGCGCCTCGCCGATCCCACGCGTCCCATCGCGTTGCAGGGTCACGAAGGCGCGGCGCGGACCGTGGCCTTCTCCGCTGACGCCCACCATCTGGTCACCGCCTCGTACGACGGAACGGCGCGGGTGTGGTCGACCGCCGACGGGCGCGAGGTCGCGTGCCGTGTTGCCGACAGCGAGCTCTACACCGCCGCGCTCTCCCGGGAGGGCGCGCACGCGGTGACGGGGGAGTTCAACGCCGCGCGGCTCTGGGCCACGGACAGGCCAGCGCAGACCATCACGAGCTACACGCCGCAGTTCGACGTGCGCCACGTCGCGCTCACCGACGACGGCCAACGGGGCGCGTCCGCGGCGCTCCGTGCGGTCCACGTGTGGCGCGTCGAGCCGCCCGCCACGGACGTCGTCCTGCCGCACACCGACCGCGTCGGGCCGATCGCCTTCTCCCCCGACGGGACGCTCCTGGTGACCGCTTCGGACGACGGCGCCGCGCGGGTGTGGGAGCTCCCCGCGGGGCGCGAGCGGGTCGCCCTGCGCGGCCACGAGGCCGGCGTCGCGAAGGTGCGCTTCTCCGACGACGGGGCGCAGGTGGTGACGGTGTCCGGCAGCGGCGTGGCGCGCCTATGGCCCGTGACGATCCCCGGCATCCTCGCGCGCCTCCGCGCCGCCACTGCCTGCACGCTCACCGCCGCCCAACGCGCGGAGTTCCTCGGCGAGCCGTAGGCCCTCCTACCGCACCGTCACGCTCTGTCGCGTGTCGTGGATGGTGCCGTCGCGCGGGTCGGTCACCAGCACCCGCACCTGGTACACACCCGCCCGCGTCGGGACGTCGAGGTCGAAGCGCGCGCGGCCGCTCCCATCGACCGCGGCGGTGGCGTCGGCGAAGACGTCCTGCGCCACCACCACGTCGCCGTCGTAGCCGTAGTCGATGTCGAAGCGGAAGCCCGTCGCCACCTGCTCCACGACGCCCGACGGCCGCCGCGCGAGGAGCTGCCCCGTCGGCCCGAGGGTGACGAAGTCGGTGTTCTGGTTGGTGAAGTACAGCGTGCCGTCGGCACCGAAGCCGAGGCCGTGGATGCCCGCGAAGCGCGTCGAGGGGACGGCCGCCCGGAGTTCCGTCAGCCCGAAGAGTCGCTCGGGGCGCGACGTCGCGCTGACGGGAGCCGGGAAGCGGTAGACGAAGCCCGCGCTCTCGTCGCCCGGGAAGAAGGCCGCGTAGAGCGCGCCGTCGGGGCCAAATTCGATGTCCTCGGTCCACGGGTTGTAGAGCGTCCCTGGGAGGTTGAGGGGCGTGCCGTCGAGGTACGGCGTCGCCTCGGTGACGCCACCCGCGACGCGGTACACCCAGGGCCACGGCTCGGTGACGAGGAGCGCGCCAGTGCGGTCGAAGGTGACCCCCGTGAGCACCGAGTACTGGTCGATGCCCGTGGCGAGGTCCCAGCGGTAGGTGTTGTCGGCGCGGAGCGGGCTCGGCACGTGCGTGGCGTGGGCGACGCGGGTCACCGTGCCGTCGAGCGCGACCCGGAAGGCGTCGCGCCCCCGCACGGCGTAGATGGCGCCGTCGGGGCCGAGGGTGAGCCGCGAGAGGAGCCCGGTGGTGCCGACCGCCGCCGCGAGCGTCTCGACGGTGGGCGTCACGGCGCCGGGCCGCACACGCTTGATGGTGCCTTCGCGCAGGAGGCCGTAGTAGATGACGCCGTCGTTGTCGGCGACGATGCCGCTGAGCTCGCTCGTGTCGCGCACGTACACGCTCGGGACGCCGCCGAGCGGGACGCGCCACAGCGCCGCGTCGTCGCCCGCGGTGAGGTACACGTCGCGGTCACCGCGCACCTGAACCGTCACGCTGAGCCCGCAGAGCGAGGCCGCGGAGACGTTGGCCGCCACGCGCAACCCCCGCGCCGCGCCCGCCGCGCCGACGACGACAGGGTCGAGCGTCACGCCGCTCACGGGGCCACCCGCGCTGGGGCAGGCGACGCCGTGGCAGACGTTCTCGGCGTTGCAGACCAGGCGCGCGCAGCCCGAGGCGACGACGCAGCGCCCCGCGGTGGCGTCGCACGCGCTCCCGGCGCCGCAGCGGGAGAGGTTGGGGCCCGAGCCGCACACCACCGGCGCGCCTGCCACGCGGCATGCCGTTGCAGGGTCGGCGCAACGGCCGGTGAGGAAGTCGCACACCTGCGGCGCCGCACAGGCGAGCGGACCGACGGCGATGCAGCTGGTGTCAGCGTCGGGCAGCGGAGCGTCAGGCGCCGGGGCGTCGGGCAGCGGAGCGTCAGGCGCCAGGGTGTCGGGCGCGGGCGCGTCGAGCGAAGGAGCGTCGGGCGTGGGCGCGTCGAGTGAAGGAGCGTCGGGGGCGACGTCGAGCGAAGGAGCGTCGAGCGAAGGAGCGTCGGGCGTGGGCGCGTCGAGCGCGGGCGTGTCGAGCGAAGGAGCGTCGGGCGTGGGCGCGTCGAGCGAAGCCTCGGGCTTCTGCGCGTCGGAGGCGACGTCAGGCGGAGCGTCCGGCGAGGCGCCGTCGAGCGAAGCCTCGGGCTTCTGCGCGTCGGAGGCGACGTCCCCGCGCACGTCGACGCTGGCGTCGCCGCCCGAGGTGGCGGACTGGTTCTCGGCGCACGCCACGAAGAGTGCTGCGACGAGAGCGACCCGAGGCGCGTGGGGGACCATTGACGGCGACGATACGCGCGCTACGGCGGCGCTGTCGACACACCGCCCGCCGCACGCCGCACACCGCACGCCGCCCACCGCCTCGCGGGGAGGGGGGGGGGGGGGGGGGGGGGGGGGG
>JBILLV010000171.1:0-19846 GCA_044375895.1 Polyangiales bacterium
GGCTCGGTCACGGAGCCCGCTTCCCTGGATCGTTCAACCAGGGGTGTCGGCCTTCGGATAGAACCACAGGAGGACGCGGGAGCCCGCGGCGTCGGCGAGGCGCACGGGCTCGCCGGTGTGCGCGGTCGCGAGGAGGTCGGGGGCCTTCTGGCCCACAGAGAGAGTCGGCATGACCCGAGGAATACCACGCGGCGAGCGTGTGGAGGGGACGCGATTCAGCGCGTCAGGGCGCCGCGGCGATGCGGCCGTCGGTGGTGGGCATGGCCCCGCCGCGGGTGCGCACGCACTCCAGCACCACCGCGGCCATGAGCTCGCGGGAGGCGCCGGTGCCGTCGGCGAGCATGGTGTACCCGTCGCCGCCCGTGTTGGTGAAGTCGCTGGTGGCGAGCGTGTACGACGTGTTGTCGCGCGCGATGGCGGCGCCGCCGGCGAGCGTCACCGCGCGGACGCGCATCCCCGCGGGCATCATCGGGCTGTAGGTGAAGCGGATGCCCGACACCTGGAGGAAGCCCCCGAAGGCCGCCGGGAGCATCGAGACGCTCCGCTCGAGGACGTCGTAGAGCAGGCGGCCCGTGATGGTGCGGGTGACCACCACGTTGCCGAAGGGGAGCACCTCGTAGATGTCGCCCGCGACGAGGTCGAAGGGGGGGCCCATCGCGTAGCCCATGGCGGGGCGGCGGAGCATGCGGTTCATCGGGGCGTAGGTGCTGGGGAGGGCGGCGCGGATGCCGCCGCCGTTCACGAACGCGATCTGGGTGCCGTAGCGCTCGCGCATGCAGTCGGAGATGAGGTCGCCGATCGCCACCTCGCCGAGGCGCTCGACGTTGGAGCCCCGGGGGAGGGTGTTGCTCGCGACGCCGATGGTCCCGTCGAGCTGGGCGGCGAGGCGCGTGCGGAAGGGCTCGATGGCCGCGGTGACCGCGGGGTCGGGGGTCACGTCACCCACCCACGGGTCGACGAGCTCGACGCGGCGCCCGGAGACCGCGCCGGTGTTGCGGTCGACCGTCATGCGGAGGCGGGCGTAGGTGAGGCCCTTGCTGCGGTTCTCCACCACGGTCTGGCCGTTGATGGTGGTGTTGACGCGCACGTCGGTGTGGTCGCCGAGGATGGCGTCGAAGCCCGACACGCCGCGCGCGAAATCGATGAGGGGGCCGGTGGGGTTCATCATCGCGTCGGTGCCGGTGGCGCCGAGGTGGCAGAGGGCGATGACCACCTGCGCGCCCGCCGCGCGCGCCATCCGCTGCGCGTCCATCGCGGCCGTCACGGGGTCGCGGACGGTGAGCGTGCCGAGGCGCCCCGGCGCGGAGAGCATCGGCGCGTCGGGGTTGGTGATGCCGACGAGGCCCACCCGGACGCCGCCCACGGTCTCGATGTGGTAGGGGCCGCGGACGTTCATGAGGTTGGTGGCGAGCGCGTCGAGGTTGGACGAGACGTACTGCCAGCGGGCGCGGCCGATCATCGTCTGGAGGTGCGGGATGCCGCGGTCGAAGTTGTGGTTGCCGAAGGTCGACACCTGGAGCCCCATCGCGTTGAGGGCCACCGCCGCGGGCTCCTCCTCGAAGAACGACGCGATCGGCGGCGACGCCCCGAACTCGTCGCCCGCCGTCACCGTGAGCGTGTTGGGGTTCATCATCCGGTCGCGCTGGAACCACGCCGCGAGCGCCGCGGCGCCCGCGATGGGCGCGTTCACCGTGCCGCCGTCGGGCCCCGCTCGGGAGGCCGAGAGCGGGTCGATCTGCCCGTGCCAGTCGG
Source organism: Polyangiales bacterium (assembly GCA_044375895.1). Lineage (GTDB taxonomy): Bacteria > Myxococcota_A > Polyangia > Polyangiales > CAISKJ01. The sequence continues at coordinate 1,753 of JBILLV010000171.1, forward strand.
AGAAGTGGAGCACCTGGATCTCCACCGGGGGCCCGGCGTCGACGCGCGCGTCCATCGCGGCGTCCATCGCGGCGTCGGGGGAGCCATCGGGCGCCGCGTCGGGGCGGACATCGGGCGCCGTGTCGGGGACGACGTCCGCGCCCCGATCCGGCGTCGTGTCGAGGGCGCCGTCCGCCGCCGCATCCAACGTCGCCGGGGTCGGGGTCGGATCACACGCGGCGAGGAGCACCCCAGCCGCCAGACTTCGAAGAGACCTCATGAACATCACCCTCCAGTGCAGGTGCGACGCGGCGACCGCTGTCTTCGGGCCACGCGTCGGGCGCTCGTACAGCAGAATTCATGCCCCGTGCGGATTGACGGCCGCGGCGCGCCGCGCGCATGCTCCGCGCGGGTGAAGCGCCATTGCATCGCCGTTACGCTCGTGGCGTTGGCGCCACGGTTCGCCGCTGCCAATGGGCGCTTCCCCAGCGCGCAGCAGGTGGTCGTCGGCCCGGGCGCGTCGGCGACGGCGCTGGCGGTCGCCACCACCTTCGGGATCTTCGTCAGCCGGGACGGCGGCGCGAGCTTCGCGTGGGTGTGCGAGGAGGCGCTGAGCGCGGGCGGCCGGTGGGACCTCGCCCTCGCGCTCGGCGCCGACGGATCACTCTCCCTCGGCCTCCCCGACGGCGCGCGCCGCGGCGCGGACGACTGCGACTTCGCCCGCTCGTTCGCCGGGGCGCCGGTGATCGACCTCGCTGCGAGCCCTGACGGGGAGCGCGTCTACGGCGCGGCCCACCGCGACGACGGCGCCGCGCTGCTGCTCCGCTCCACCGACCGCGGGGGCGCGTACGCCACGCTCCCGCTCGCCCTCGACGGGGTGACGCTCACCACGCTCGACGTCGCCCCCTCGCGGGCGGGGCGCCTCTGGGCCGTCGGGGCGCGCGGCACCCCCTCGCGCGCGGTGCTGCTGCGCTCGGACGACGACGGCGCGCGCTTCGAAGTGGCGTCGGACGACCTCGCCGGCGCGGAGACCGCATACCTCTCCGCCGTCGACGCGCGCGACCCCGAGCGGCTGTGGGTGCGCGTCCCGCGCGGCGCGACGACCGAGCTCCTTCGCACCGAAGACGGCGGCCGGTCGTGGCGGAGCGCGCTCACGGTCCGCGGGGCGATGGAGGGCTTCGCCCTCGCGGCGGACGGGCGGGTGTGGGCGGGCGGATCGGCCGCCGGACTCTGGCGCTCGTCCGACGGCGGACGCTTCGAAGCGGTCGACGACGCGCCAGTGCTCTGCCTCCGCCACCACGCCGGGGCCCTCTACGTGTGCACCGACCACACGCGCGAGGGGGTCGCGCTCGTGCGCCTGCGCGACGGGGCCAAGGGCTTCGAGCCTCTGCTCCGCTACCGAGACGCCGAGGGCGTCCCCGACTGCCCCGGGAGCGCGCCCGTGTTCGCGGCGTGCGCTCCCCTCTGGCGCGAGCAGCGTGCGCTCCTGCTGCGTCAGGTGCGCGACGCGGGGGGCGCGGACGCGGCGGATGCGTCAGCCCCCAAGGACGCCACGGTCGACCGGCCGATGGATGCCGCCGTCGGCAAGCCCGGCGCGCCGAGCGGGGGCTGTGGGTGCGCGGCGCCGCCGCGGGGCGCAGGGAGCCCGTGGTGGCTCGCGCTGCTCGCGCGACGACGTCGCCGCCGTGATACGACTCCGTCGCGATGACGTACGCGGTGAAGGAGATCTTCCTGACGCTCCAGGGCGAGGGGTACCACACGGGGCGGGCGGCGGTGTTCCTGCGCTTCACGGGCTGCAACCTCTGGTCGGGGCGAGAGGCCGATCGGGCGAAGGGCGCGGGCGGGTGTTCGCGCTGGTGCGACACGGATTTCGTCGGCACCGACGGCGAAGGGGGCGGGCGCTTCCCGACGGCCGACGCGCTCGCCGACGCCGTCGCCGCGCGCTGGACGATGCGCGAGGGACGACCCTTCGTGGTGTGCACCGGGGGCGAGCCGCTGCTCCAGCTCGACGCTCCGCTCGTCGACGCGCTGCATGCCCGCGGCTTCGAAGTGGCCGTCGAGACCAACGGGACGCTCGCGCCGCCGCCGGGCGTGGACTGGGTGTGCGTGAGCCCGAAGGCGGGCGGCGCGCTCGCGCTCACCGCGGCCCAGGAGCTGAAGCTGGTGTTTCCGCAGGAGGGCGCCGAGCCCGAGCGATTCGACGGACTCGCGGCGGCGCATCGCTTCCTGCAGCCGATGGACGGGCTCCTGCGCGCGGAGAACACCCGCCGCGTGGTGGATTACTGCCTCGCCCACCCGCAGTGGCGCGTGAGCTTGCAGACGCACAAGCTGCTGGGGATCCCCTAGCGGCGGGTGTGGCGCTGCGCCTCACCTCGCCCGCGAACTGCGCCGATTTCCGCGCGGCACGCTCGTTGCGAACCCCCCGCGGATGAACAGCGCGCCGTTTCGCCTTGCCGAGCATCCTTGCGACAACGGAGCCCGTCCCCCTACGATGGATGCCCCCGTGCTCCAAGAGGTTGCGAAGCCGCTCGCCGTCCGCAGCGACCGAATCCTGATCGTCGACGACGACGCGGACGCGGGCGACATGCTCGCCGACCTCATCCGCCGCCAGGGCCGCACGAGCGTCGTCGCGCGCGGCGGCGCCGAGGCGCTCCAGCTCGCGCGCGCCAACGACGACATCGCGTTGGTGCTCACGGACTTCCAGATGTTCGGCATGGACGGGATCGCCCTCTGCGGCCTGCTGCACGAGGTGATCCCCGACGCGCCGGTGATCGTCATCACGGGCCACGGGAGTATGGACGTCGTGTTGCGGGCCCTCCGCGCCGGGGCCTACGACTTTCACGCCCGCCCGCTCGAGCCCGACCTGCTCGGCCTGTCCATCGAGCGCGCCCTCGAGCACCGGCGGCTTCGCATCGAGGTGCGGCGGCTGCGCGGCGAGGTGGGCCGCACGCAGCCCGCGCGCACGCTCCTCGGGTCGAGCGCGGCGATGCGCGCGGTGCTCGACCTCATCGGGCGCGTGGCGGCCACCGACGCGACGGTGCTCATCCAGGGCGAGAGCGGGACGGGCAAGGAGCTCGTCGCCCGCGCGATCCACGCCGCGAGCGGCCACCGCGAGGGCCCCTTCGTCGCGATCAACTGCGCCGCGGTGCCGCCGCAGCTCCTGGAGAGCGAGCTGTTCGGGCACACGCGCGGGGCCTTCACCGACGCGCGGGTGGCGCGGGCGGGGCTGTTCGTCGAGGCGCACGGCGGCACGCTGCTCCTCGATGAGATCGGCGAGATGCCCCTGGAGATGCAGGCCAAGCTGCTGCGCGCGCTGCAGGAGCGCACGGTGCGCCCGGTGGGGGGGACGCAGGAGGTTCCCTTCGACGCGCGCATCGTGGCCGCCACCAACCGCGACCTCGAAGAGGACGTGCGCACCCGGCGCTTCCGCGAAGACCTCTACTATCGCATCGCCGTCGTGGACGTCCACGTCCCCGCGCTGCGCGAGCGGCCGCAGGACATCCCGGCGCTCGCGCAGCACTTCGTCGGGCGCTTCTCCGAGCGCTTTTCGAAGCGGGTGATCGGCCTCGACCCCAGCGCCCTCCAGCGCCTGCTCTCCTACAGTTGGCCCGGCAACGTCCGCGAGCTCGAGAACTCCATGGAGCGGGCCGTCGCGCTGACCCGCTTCGATCACATCACCGTCGACGACCTGCCCGCGCGCGTCCGCGCCCATCGGGCCGAGCCGGCGCAGTGCCTCCCCGAGCTGGCCGAGGGGCTCATCTCCCTCGCCGAGCTCGACCGGCGCTACATCCACCAGGTGCTCGCCCTCGTCGGCGGCAACAAGTCCCGCGCCGCGCGCATCCTCGGCCTCGACCGCCGCACGCTGTACCGCATCTTCGACCGCGAGCGCTCGCCCAGCGAACCCGCCGAACCCGTCGAGTGACCGCCCCTCAGGAGGCGAGCGGTAGCGTGAAGCTGAACACGCTCCCCGCGCCCGGGTTGGGCGCCACCCGGAGGTGGCCGCCGTGGGCCTCGACGATGTGCCGGGCGATGTAGAGCCCGAGGCCGTGCGCGTTGGGCGCCTCGCCCCGCGTGAAGCGTTCGAACAGATCGGGGAGCTGCGTCGAGGGGATGCCCGGACCCGTGTCGGCGACCGTGAAGCGGGCGTCGGGGCCATCGCGCTCCACCGAGAGGGTGATCGCGCCGCCCTTCGGCGTCACCTTGAGCGCGTTGCCCACCAGGTTGGAGAAGAGCTGGAGCACCCGCTCGCGGTCGGCCAGCACCTCCACCGACGCGAGCGTCTCGGCGTGGACCGTGACCCGCGCCGCCTCGGCCGCCACCGCCGCCGCGTCGACGGCCTCGAGCACGAGCTCGGCCGCGGGGTTGGGGCGCGGGCTCACCTGGAGGCTCCCCTCCTCGAGCTGCGCGGCGTCGAGGAGGTTGTCCACGAGGCGCGACATGCGGACGCAGGCGCGCTCCATCCGGCGCACGACGGTGAGGTCGTCGCCGTGGTCTTCGCCGCGCGCCGCGAGGCTGGCGCGCAGCATCCGCGCGCCGAGGGTCAGGGTGGAGAGCGGGCTGCGCAGGTCGTGCGACACCACCGCGAGCACCTCGTCGCGCGCCGACGACGCCGCGGTCGCGACGTGCAGCAGCCAGACGTTGTCGAGGGCCGTCACCGCCACGCGCGCGAGCTGCGCGAGCAGGGCGTCGTCGGCGTCGGTGAGCGCGGCGCCCAGGAGCGAGAGCTGGCCTCGCCGCACCCCCGCGCGGTCGACCAGCGGGTGCACGACCGCCGGGCCGTCGCTCGCCGCCGGGCCGTCGCCCGCGACGTGACGCTCGATCGGCGGCTCGTGACCGCGCGCGGCGATCTCGACGCGCGCCTCCCGCGCGGCGAACAGCGCGCGGGCCTCGGCCGCCGTCGCCTCCACCACGGCCTCCGCGGTGTGGGCGGCGTGGATGCGCGCGCTCGCCTCGACCAGGGCGTGGAGCTGCTGCGACTGACGCGCGAGCGCCCGGCGCGCCTCCCCCTCCGCGCGCCGCAGCGCCTGGGCGCGGAGCACGTGGATCACGCTGTTGACCAGCCACTCGGGTGAGAGGCGCTCCTTCGGGACGCGGTCGGCGGCGCCGCGCGTCAGGAGCTCACCGGTCGGCCGTTCGCGCGGGTCGGGCGTGAGCGCGATGGTCGGCGTGTCCCCGCGGCGCGCGGCGTCGTCGATCACGCGCTGGCCGTCGTCGTCGGGCAGCGCGGCGTCGACCAGCACGCAGTCGTAGGGGCCCGTCGCGAGGGCGGCGCGCGCGCTGGCGAGGTCGTGCGCCTCCACCGCGTCGACCAGCAGGCCGCCTTCCACCAGGGCGCGGAGCACCGCGGCGCGCGCCGCGCCGTCGTCGTCCACGAGCAGGATCCGCAGCGCGCGGTGGAAATCAGGCGGGAGGCTCTTCTGAGGGGTCATCGTCTTGGGGGTGGGGGACGGCGCGTGGCGAACGGTGCGCGCGTGATGCGCCGGAGTGGCAACCTGCGTCCCCATCGAGCGCATCGTCTCCGCGATGGGCGCGGCCGTCAAGGCGCGCGTCCGCGGTGATGTGCGTGGCGAAACGCCTCACTGAGACCGCAGCGCGTGATGGAGGGAGCGCGCTTCGGCGTCTGCGCGCGGCACGCGGGCTGCACACGGGCGAGCGCGCCCTGATCGTTGGCGCGAGGAGGCATCATGCGCACGACCCCATCGGCATCCCTCGAAGGCGACTGGACCCACGTGTCCGAGCGGAACCCCTGCCCGATCTGCAAATCGGCGTCGCGGTGCCGTCGGCACACCGGCGACGCGTTCGCGGCGTGCACGCGCGAGCCCTCGGACTGGCCGCTCACCAGCGGCGCCTGGCTCCACCGCGTGCAGGGGCTCGTCGAGATCGCTTCGTGACGGCGGCCATCTTTCCGCACGAGCCCGAAGTGATCGCCGCGGCGCCCGCCGTCACGGGCTGCCCGGGGCTCGATCCCACGCAGACCTGGGACGACGTCGGCTCGCTCCGCGGCGAGATGCACACCGCCGATCAGCTCGCCGAGCACGCGGTGGAGGTGGCCCGCGCCCACGGGAAGCCGTCGTCGCAGGGCTCGCCGGGGCCGCTGCGGGCGCGCTTCGCCGCGGCCCGGACGCGCATCCGCGAGGCCTACCGCGTGCTGTCGCGCGCCGCCCGCGAGCGCCGGGAGCCGACGCCGGCGGAGGAGTGGCTCCTCGACAACTCGCACGTCGTCGAAGACCAGCTCCGGGAGATTCAGGAAGACCTCCCGTGGGCCTACCTCATCCAGCTCCCTCGCATCGCCGCGGGCGCGATGCGCGGCCACCCGCGCGTGTACGGCCTCTGCCTGGACTACCTGCGCCACACCGACGGCCGCGTCGACCTCGACACGTTGTCTCGCTACGTCCTCGCGTACCAGAGCGTGGGGCCGCTCACCATCGGCGAGCTGTGGGCCGTGCCCATCATGCTTCGAATGGGCCTGGTGCTCTGCGTCGGCGCCCTCGCGGCGTCGGAGGCGAGCGCCCGCGACCGGGCGCGCGGCGACGCGTGGGCCCAACGGCTCATCGCGGAGGGGCGCACCGTCGCCGAGGCGAGCGCGCTGCTGGCGGAGCTCGAGCGCGGCGGCGAGCCGGTGACGGCGGCGCTGGTGGTTCAGTTGCTGCGGCACCTGCGCGAGCACGACGCGCCGCTGGGGGCCGCGGGCCCGTGGCTGCGCGCGCAGAGCGCCCGGATGCACACCACGCTGGAGGAGCTCACGCGCCGCCAGCACCTGCGCCAGGCCGCCGACCAGGTGTCGGTGGGCAACGCCATCACCTCCATGCGCGCCATCGGCGCCTTCGACTGGAACCGCTTCTTCGAACAGACCAGCGCCGTCGAGGCCGTGCTCCGGCGCGACCCGTCGGGCGCGTACGCGTGGATGGACGACGCCTCGCGCGACCGCTACCGCCACGCCGTCGAGGAGGTGGCGCGGCGGGCTCCGGGCGACGAGACCCGCGTCGCCGAGGCGGCCCTCGCGCTCGCCGAGGCCGCTCGTGATGCGGGCGGCGATCCGGCGCGCGCCCACGTCGGCTTCTACCTCATCGACGGCGGCCGGGTGGCGCTCGAGGCCCGCGTCGGGTCGTCCCCGCGGATCGGTGCCCGGGTGCGTCGGGCGATCCTCGCGTGGCCCCTCACCACGTACCTCGGGGGCCTCGCGGCGGTCACCGCGGGCGTCTACGTCGCCGCCGCGTCGGTGGGTCCGTGGGGGCTGTCCGCGCCCGTGGCCCGGGCGTTGCTCGCGCTCCTGCTGCTCCCCGCGAGCGAGGTGGCGGCGACGCTGGTGAGCGGCGCGGTGGTCACGCTGCTGCCGCCGCGGCTGTTGCCGAAGATGGCGCTGGAGCAGGGCGTCCCGGTCGAGGATCGCACGCTGGTGGTGGTCCCCGCGCTGCTCGACGGCCCCGACACCATCCGCCGCCTGCTCGACGACCTGGAGGTGCGCGCGCTGGCCACGCCCGACGCGAACGTGTCCTTCGCGCTCCTCACGGATTTTGTCGACGCCGACGTGGCCGAGCGCGACGACGACGCGGCCCTCCTGGAGCTCACCCGCGCGGGCGTCGAGGGGCTCAACGGGCGCCACCACGGCGACGGCGAGGCGCGCTTCTTCCTCCTGCACCGTCGCCGCCAGGCCAACGCCGCCGAAGGGTGCTGGATGGGCTGGGAGCGCAAGCGCGGCAAGCTGCATGAGCTCAACCGCCTCCTCCGCGGCGCCACGGACACGAGCTTCACGGTGGTCACTGCGCCCCCTGAGCTGCTCGCCGCCGTCCGCTACGTCATCACGCTCGACGCCGACACCGAGCTGCCGCGCGACGCCGCCCGTCGGCTCGTCGCGACGATTTCGCACCCGCTCAACCGGCCGCGCCTCGACCCCAGCGGGCGCCGCGTCGTCAGCGGCCACGGGGTGCTGCAGCCGCGCGTCGGCGCGCTCCCGTCCAGCTCACGGCGGTCGCGCTTCGCCCGGATGCTCTCCGGCGCGCCCGGGATCGACCCCTACACCACGGCGGTCTCCGACGTGTACCAGGACCTCTTCGGCCAGGGCTCCTTCGTCGGCAAGGGGATCTACGACGTCGACGCCTTCGAGGCCGCGCTGGCCGGGCGCGTCCCGGAGAACGCCATGCTCAGCCACGACCTCTTCGAGGGCACCTTCGCGCGCTCGGCGCTGGTGAGCGACATCGAGCTCCTCGACGAGCTCCCCGCGTCGTACGCCGTCGCGACGAGCCGGCAGCACCGCTGGACCCGCGGCGACTGGCAGCTCCTCCCCTGGATCGTGCGCGACGTCGGGGCGGGCGCCCTCGGTCGCTGGAAGATGCTCGACAACCTGCGACGCAGCCTCCTCGCGCCGGCCCTCGTCGCGTTCGCGCTCGCGGCCTGGCTGGCCGGAGCGCACGCGGCCGCCTGGGCGAGCGCGGTGATCCTCGCGGTCTTCGTGCTCCCGGCCGGCATCGGGCTGCTCCTCACGCTGCTGCGCACGCCCGCGGACCGGGCCTTCGGGGGCGGCGTCGGGGGCGACCTCCGCGACGGCGGCCGACAGGCGCTCGTGCACGGGGTGTTTCTGCTCGATCGTGCGCTCGTGTCGCTCGACGCCATCGGGCGGGCGCTCCATCGCCTCGTCGTCTCCCATCGCCGCCTGCTCGAGTGGCAGACGATGCGTCAGGCCGACCAGCACGCCCGCATCGCCGGCAGCAGCGTGCGGCTGTGGTTCGGCGCCGCGCTCGCGATGGGCGCGGGCGTCCTCGTCGCCGTCGTCACCCCGGCGTCGCTCCCCTTCGCCGTCCCGCTGCTGCTCCTGTGGGCAGCGGCCCCTGCCTTCGCGGCCTGGACGAGCCGCCCGACGCCGGTGAGCGATCCCCTCCGCGGCATCGACGACGCCGACCGGGCCTTCCTCCGCGAGCTCGCGCGCAAGACGTGGCGCTTCTTCGAGACCTTCGTCACCGACGCCGACCACGCGCTCCCGCCCGACAACTACCAGGAGGAGCCGCGCGGCGTGATCGCGCACCGCACGTCGCCCACCAACATCGGCCTCTACCTCCTGTCGGTGGTCGCCGCGCGCGACTTCGGCTTCCTCACGCTCGGCCAGGTGGCGGCTCGCCTGCGCGCGACGCTCACCACGATGGAGCGCATGGAGCGCCGGGAGGGGCACATCCTCAACTGGTACGACACCACCACGCTGCGCCCGCTCGACCCGCAGTACATCTCGACGGTCGACAGCGGCAACCTCGCGGGCTACCTGTGGACGATCCGTGGGGCCTGCGTGGAGCTCGCCGAGCGCCCGGTCCTTGATGGCGCGTCGCTCCAGGCCGCCCGCGACGCCCTTCGCCTCGCCTCCATCGGCGCGGAGTCGGCGGTGGCGGGGCTCGCGGCGCTCGACGCCTTGCTGGTCGGTGCGCCCGACGTGGCGCGGTTTCAAGCAGGGGCCGAGGCGGCGCGAGCGCTCCGTGACTCCGCGTGGGGTCGCGCGAGCGGCGAGGAGGCGAGCTACTGGCTCGATCGCTGCGCCGCGGGGTTGACGGACGCGCTCGACGAGGTCCGCTCCCTCGCGCCCTTTCTCGCACGACTCGAGGAGGCACCCGAGGGGCTCACGCGAGCGCCCCACCGCGCGCGCTGGCTCGACCTTCGAACCCGGCTCGCGGCCGCGGACTCCCCCGCGGCGATCGTCGCGGCGTGCTCCGGGGCCACCGTCGCCTGCGCGGCGCTGGCCGCCGACCTCGCCACCGACCAGGGGGCCACGCTGTTTCTCGAAGCGCTCCAGGGCGACCTCACGCGGGCGGCGGCGGCCTGCGCGGCGCTCACGGAGGCCCTCTCCGACGTGGGCGTGCGGAGCGTCGCGCTCGCCGACGGGATGAACTTCCGCTTCCTCTACGACCGCGACCGGGAGCTCTTCGCCATCGGGTACAACGTCGGCAACGCGCGGCTCGACACCGCCCACTACGACCTCCTCGCGTCGGAGGCTCGCCTCGGGAGCCTCGTCGCCATCGCGAAGGGGGATGTTCCGCAGAAGCACTGGTTTCGCCTCGGACGACCGCGCGCCGCCGTCGAGGGGCGCCGCGCCCTGCTCGCGTGGAGCGGGTCGATGTTCGAGTTTTTGATGCCGCTGCTGGTGACGCGCGACCTGCCGGGGACGCTGCTGCACGAGACCTACGGCGCGGTGGTGCGGCGCCAGCGCGCGTACGGCGTCGAGCGCGGCGTCCCGTGGGGCATCTCCGAGTCGGCCTACAACATCATGGACCTCGCCATGACCTACCAGTACCGCGCGTTCGGTGTGCCAGGTCTCGGGCTCAAGGCGGGCCTCTCCGACGACCTCGTGGTCGCTCCCTACGCCACCGTCCTCGCCGCCCTCGTGCGCCCCGACCTGGCCCTGCAGAACCTCCGCGCCCTCTCGGAGGACGGGGTCGACGGCGCCTACGGGTACTACGAAGCCGTCGACTACACCCCGGCCCACATCCCGCCCGGCGGCCGCCGCGTCGTCGTGAAGACCTTCATGGCCCACCACCAGGGCATGTCGCTCGTCGCCCTCGACAACGTGCTGCACGGCGCGCCGATGCCGCGACGCTTCCACGCCGATCCGCGGGTGAAGGCCACCGAGCTCCTCCTCGAAGAGCGCGTCCCCGCGCGCGCCCCCATCGTCAGCGCCCGCCCCGCGGAGATGCCCGCGAGCTTCCACGACGACACCGAGCGGGACGTCGTCGAGCACGTCGGGTTGAGCGAGAGCGCCATCCCGCGGGTGCACCTGCTCGGGCAGGGCGAGCTCTCGACGCTCGTCACCGCCACCGGCGAGGGCTTCACCACGTGGCGGGGGATGGACGTGGGGCGCTTCCGCGAAGACCCCCTCCTCGGGAGCGGCGCGTTGAGCGTCTACGTGCGCGACCTCACCCGCGCGCGGCTGTGGTCGGCGGGGTATGAGCCGACGCGGGCCGAGCCCGACTTCTACGACGTCGCGTTCTCCATCGACAAGGTGCAGTTCAACCGCCGTGACGGCGATGTGGAGACGGTGACCGAGCTGGTGGTGTCGCCCGAGCACCCCGCCGAGCTCCGTCGCGTCACGCTCACCAACCACGGCGCGGGGCCGCGCGACCTCGACATCACCACGTGCACCGAGGTGGTGCTCGCGCCGCGCCGGGCGGACATCGCCCACCGGGCCTTCGGCGGGCTGTTCATCGAGACCGAGGTCATCCCCGAGCGCGGCGCCCTGATCGCGCATCGCCGCCCCCGCACGCGGGAAGAGCCCGACGTGTGGCTCGTCCAGGTGCTGGTGCCCGAGGGGGACGCGTGGGGGCCGCTCAGCTTCGACACGGCGCGGGCGTCCTTCATCGGCCGTGAGGGGACGCCTGCGCACCCCCGCGCGCTCCGCCCCGGCGCCGCCCTCGCCGGGGCCGTCGGCGCGGTGCTCGACCCGGTGCTCGCGCTGCGCCGCGCCGTGCGCCTCGCGCCCGGCGCCCACGCGCGGGTCACCCTGGCGACAGGCCTCGCGACCTCGCGCGCCCAGTGCCTCACCCTCATCGACACCTTCACCTCGGCCCACACCGTCCCGCGCACCTTCGAACTCGGCTGGGCCGACGCCCGCGTCGAGCTGCGCTACCTCGGCGTCACGGCCGCGCAGTCGCATCGCTTCCAGCGCCTGCTCTCCGCGGTGATCTTCCCCCGCCAACGCCTGCGCGCGCCCTTGGAGCGCGGGGCCCTCTCGGGGCGCGGCCGCGGGGCGCTCTGGACGCACGGCATCTCGGGCGACCTCCCGATCGTCGTGGTGCGCATCGACGACCCCGACTTCTCCGAGCTGCTGCGCGAGGTGGTGCTGGCCCACGAGTTCTGGCGGCTCAACGGCGTCTCGGTCGACCTCGTCGTGCTCAACGAGGAGCCGAGCGGGTACCTGCAGGCCCAGCAGGAGGCCGTGATCGCGCTGCTGCGGGCGAGCCCCGGCGAGCGTCAGATCGACCAGCGCGGCGGGGTGTACCTCCGCCCGACCGGGGAGATGAGCGACGACGACCGGGCGACCATCCTGAGCGCCTCCCGGGTGGTGCTCTGCGCCTCGCGCGGATCGCTCGCCCGGCAGCTCCGGCGCGTGCACGACGAAGTGGTCGTCGCGCGCGTGCCGTTCCGCCCGCTCCACCCGAACGCGCCGCCCGTGGAGGTGAAGGCGACGCGGCGGCCCACGCTCCTCCTCGACAACGGCGTCGGCGGGTTTGGCGTCGACGGGCGGGAGTACGTCATCGCGGCGGCGCCCGGCGCGCACACCCCGACGCCCTGGTGCAACGTGATCGCCAACCGCGCCTTCGGGACGCTGATCTCCGAGCGCGGCGCGAGCTTCACCTGGGCGCGCAACAGCCAGCGGCACCGCCTTACGCCGTGGAGCAACGACCCCATCTGCGACCCCTCGGGCGAGGCCCTCTACGTGCGCGACGACGAGGTGGGCGCGGTCTGGTCGCCGACGCCCGCGCCCGCGGGGGACGGCGCGCGCTACACGGTGTCTCACGGCCAGGGGTACACCCGCTTCGAACACACGCGCGGCGAGCTCGTGGTGACGCTCACCGTCTTCGTGAGCCCCGTCGACGCGGTGAAGGTCTCGCGCCTCGCCATCGAGAACCGCGGTTCGAAGCCCCGGCGCCTCTCGCTCTTCGGCGTCGTGGAGTGGGTGCTGGGCGAGTCTCGGGAGACGTCTCGCCTCACGGTCGTGACGGAGTGGGACCCGGTCGCGCGGGCCGTGCTCGCCACCAACCTGCTCGCGAGCACCCCCGAGCGAGCGGCCTTCTTCGCGGTGACGGGGGACGCGAGCTGCACGGGCGATCGGGAGGAGTTCTTCGGCGCGGTGGGCTCGCGCGAGCGGCCCGCGGCGACGCGCGCGGTGGCCCTCTCGGGGCGCGTCGGCGCGGGCCTCGACCCGTGCGCGGCGCTCCAGGTCGCGGCGCGCGTCGAGCCCGGTCAGCGGGTCGTCGTGTCGTTTGTGCTCGGCGAGGCCGACGGGGTCGCGCACGCCCGCTCGCTGTGCGCCACGTACCTCAACGCGGCAGCCATCGAACGGTGCTTCCTCGAAGCCACCGGCGCCTGGGATCAGACCCTCGCGGCGGTGCAGGTGAAGACCCCGGTGCCCGCGCTCGACCTCCTCGTCAACCGCTGGCTGGTGTACCAGGTGATGAGCTGCCGCCTCTGGGGTCGCTCGGGCTTCTACCAGTCGGGCGGGGCGTATGGCTTTCGCGACCAGTTGCAAGACGTGCTCGCGCTGGTGCACGCGCGCCCCGAGCTCACGCGCGAGCACCTGCTGCGGGCGGCGGCCCGGCAGTTTCTGGAGGGCGACGTGCAGCACTGGTGGCACCCGGGCACCGGCGACGGCGTGCGGACGCGCTGCGCCGACGACCTCCTATGGCTCCCCTTCGCGGTCGCGGCCTACGTGCGGTCGACGGGCGACGCGGGCGTGCTCGACGAGATGGTCCCGTTTCTCCACGAGCGCGCGCTGACGCCGGAGGAGACCGACCTCTTCACCACCCCGAACGTGGCCGACGCGTCCGCGACGCTCTACGACCACTGCGCGCGGGCCCTCGACGCCGGCGCCACCAGCGGACCCAACGGGCTCCCGACGATGCGCGGGGGCGACTGGAACGACGGCATGAACCTCGTCGGGCACGACGGCCGCGGGGAGAGCGTGTGGCTCGCGTGGTTTCTGGCGCGCACGGCGAAGGACTTCGCACCGATCGCGGAGGCGCGCGGTGACGTGACGCGCGTCGGCTGGTGCGCGGCGCAGGTCGAGCGCCTGCGGGCGGCCGTGGACGAGCGCGCGTGGGATGGCGCGTGGTACCGCCGGGCGTACTTCGACGACGGGACGCCGCTCGGGTCCGCGGCCAACGAGGAGTGCCGCATCGACGCGATCGCCCAGTCGTGGTCGGTCATCGCGGGCATCGGCGACCCGGCGCGCGCGGCCCAGGCGCTGCGCGAGTCCGAGGCGCGGCTGGTGCGCGACGACGGCGCGCTGATGGCCCTGCTCTGGCCGCCCTTCAACGGGGCGGGCAACAACCCGGGCTACATCCAGGCCTACTACCCCGGCGTGCGCGAGAACGGCGGGCAGTACACCCACGGCGTGCTCTGGACCGTCCAGGCCCTCGCCCTCTCAGGTCACGGCGAGCGCGCGTGGCGGCTCCTGTCGCTCATGAACCCCGCCCAGCGCAGCGACACCCCGCAGGCCGTCGCGCGCTACCACGTCGAGCCCTACGTCGTCGCCGCGGACGTGTACGCGGCGAGCGGTCACCAGGGGCGCGGCGGGTGGAGCTGGTACACCGGCTCGGCCTCGCTGATGTACCGCATCGTCATCGAAGATCTGCTGGGGCTGCGGCGACGCGGCGCGACCCTCGCCATCGACCCCTGCGTCCCGCCGGGCTTCCCAGGCTTCGAAGTGACCTGGCGCGATGGCGAAGGGCACCTTCACATCACGGTGGAGAACCCCGACCACGTCGAGCGCGGGGTCCGTTCCATCGCGGTCGATGGGAAGCGGATCGAGGGGCAGGTGGTGGCGCTCACCGGCGCGCCCGGCGTCCGCGAGGTGCGCGTCGTCCTCGGCCCCCGGGGACCCGGCGCGGGTCCGTGGGGCCGACGGCGGGAGGTCAGTGCGCGCTGCGGGTGGCGTCCGTCGACGTGTGCGACGCGCCGTCACTCTTGCCGGGCTCGGTCTTCATCGTGGGCTGGTGGTCGGTGTGGGCGACCGCGACCTTCACGCTGTGGGCGGCGCGCTCCACCGCGCCCTCGACGTCGTGGGCCACGCCCTCGGCGTCGTGCCGCAGCGTCCACAGCGCGCGCTTCATGCGCTCACGGAGCTGCGCCCCCGAGCGCGGGGCCACGAGCAGCGCGACGCCGGCGCCCACCGCGACGCCCGCGGCGACGAGCCCGGCGCCGACCGCGACGCGCGACACCATGCTGGGGCGGCGCTGGAGGCCCACGAGGTCGAGCAGGTGGCGGCCCGGCGCGAGCGTCTCGACGGCGCCCGCGAGCGTGCGCAGCGACGCGTAGGAGGCGACGACGGTGGCGAGCGTGCGGAGGCGGGCGGAGGTGGCGTCGAGCGCGGAGGAGGCGGAGGCGACGCTGACGTCACGGCCCTCTTCGAGCGCGTGGCCGAGGCCCTCGGCGGTGTGGCGGGCGGCGTCGGCGAGCTGGGTCGGGAGGTGTTGGATGTTCATCGGGGGTGAGGCTCCATTCGTTGGATCACGCGCGCGGCGCGTCGGCCGTGACGATCACGGCGAGGGTCTCTGGTTGCAGGGAGGGTGCCGCATCGCTGCGGCGCGGCGCCGGTGGGGGGCGCCGCTCGCCCCGCCCGCGTCTCGCTGCCACGGCTGTGTCAGCGCGCCTCGCCGCCACCCCCGCCGGGAGGCTCGCGCGGTGGTGGCATCGCGCTCGCATCGCGAAGTCCCCATGAACCCCATTCGCACCGGCCTCTCCCTCCTCGTGCTCGCTTCACTGTCCGTCGCGTGCAGCGACGTCGACAACTCCATCGACTGCAACGCGATCTGCGATCGGTACCGCGACTGCTTCGACCGCTCGTACAGCACGTCCGCCTGCTACAGCCGCTGCCAGGCGCGCGGAACCTCCAACGCCGAAGACCGGCGCGTCGTCGACACCTGCGCGGCGTGCATCAATGGCCTCTCCTGCACCGGTGCGGCGTTCACGTGCGGCGTGCAGTGCAGCTCCATCGTCCCCTGACGCGCGCGCCCCCCCCGGGGCCGCCGCTCAGCGCAGGTGGCCGGTGAAGTAGAACACCGCGAGCAGCAGCAGCACCACCGCCACCGGCGACAGGCCCGCCGCGCCGTAGCGCGAGTACCCATAGGCCGCCCCCGCCGATCGCGAGCACGAGCAACACGACCAAGATGATCATCAGCATGGTGAGACTTCTCCTGTGAGGCACCACATCGGGCCTCGACGGGTGTCGACCAACGCACCTCCCGTGCCGGACGCGCGTCACCGTGGCTCGGGGATTGCTCCGTCACGGGCTCGCCCGGCGCGTCGCTCTCCAGCGAGTCGCCGCCGTGGCAGAAGGACGACGCGCGATGAACAAGCAGGCGACTCAGGGCGGCAACCACAGCGATCCCAACGGCTCGAGCCCCCCGTGGTGGACGACGAAGCACGCGACCGCGTGGGAGGGGGCGAAGGAGGCGCTGCGACGCGACTGGGAGCAGACCGTGTCCGACCTCACGCCGAACGGCGGCGCGCAGCTCAACCAGAGCGTGGGCGACACGCTGCTGCAGGCTACGGGCAACCAGGTGGTCCCGTCGCGCACGACGAAGACGCACCCCGACCAGCCGGAGGACGTCGCGCGCCGCGCCCGGCGCGAGCTCGAAGACCACGCCCACGCGCAGGAGAAGGTGGTCGCCGCCCAGATCGAGGTGGCCGCCGCGCAGATGAAGGCCGACGGCAAGATCGCGCAGGAGCGGCACGACGCGCAGGAGAAGATCGAGCGGATCCAGAAGAAGATCGGCGAGATCGCGGTCGAGTCGCGCGAGGCCATCGCCGTCGCCGAGCGTGACGGGCAGTCGCGCCTCGCGAAGCAGCAGGCGAAGATCGACGAGGTGCGCGCCGAGGTGAGCGACAAGGTCGCGAAGGTGCGCGAGCGGACCGACGAGAAGATCGCCGTCCAGCGCGAGAAGATCGTCGAGGCCCGCAAGGCGTGGGCGCAGGTGGAGCCCGCGGTGCGCTACGGCTACGGCGCGCGCTTCGAGTACGCCGACGGCCACGCGTGGGGCGACGCCGTCGAGGGGCGGCTCCGCTCGGGGTGGGCCGAGCTCAAGACCGGCGGCACCTGGGAGGACGCGCGTCCCTTCGTGCGCCACGGCTGGGACGCGGTGCGCTTGAACCAGCACGCCTGAGCGCCACCGCGGCGCCACGCGCCACGTCGTCTTCACACCGCCTCCTCCCCCTCTCCCTCACTCCTTGCACACGCCTCGAACGCTCATGCCGCGCTGCCTCAACGCGTGGCAGTTCGCCGCGATTTCCGCTGCGACGGAGCGGCTTTCGCGCGGCACGCCGCTCGCACTGTCCTTCGACCGCAAGGCGTCTCGCTCGCAGCGAACGACGCGCCCCAACCCATCGACCACGGAGCACACCCGCCATGAATTCCCACGCCCATTCCGTCATCGCCGCTTCCATCGCCGCGGCTCTTTCGTTCGCGACCTTGTCGTCGAACGCGCTCGCGCAGACGGGCCGCGTCGAGCCCGTGCAGGTGGGCGCTGGCGCCACCACCGCTGCGCTCCCGCCGCCGCGCTCGGACAACGACGCGCAGCCGCAGGTGTCGGCGCCGCTCCTCCCCGCCGGGGGCATCGTGCAGCAGGGCGGCGTCGGCGGCACCACCGCCTACGGGCGCGCCGGCGTCCTCGAGCTCGGCGGGCACATCGGGCTCAACATCAACACCGCGCAGACGGCCCTCACCATCGCGCCCACGATCGGGTGGTTCTTCGCTGACAACTTCCAGATCTCCGGCATCGTCGGGTACCGCTACACCAACACCACCGTCAACGGGACCGACATCGACGCGCACTCCCTCCAGCTCCTCGTTGAGCCGTCGGTGCACATCCCCTTCAGCCGCACGCTCTTCGGCTTCGTGGGGCTCGGCCTGGGGCTCTCGTACGTCACCGGGCCCGGCGCGGGCTTCGCGCTCGCGCCGCGCCTCGGCGTGAATCTGCTGGTGGGTCGCTCGGGCGTGCTGACCCCGGCGCTCCAGTTCGGCTACTCCACCAACGACACGGTGCAGACGACGCAGGGCACGCTGCTCGCCGTGTCGGCCACGTACGGGCTCAACATCGGCTACACCGTCATGTGGTGAGCGTCCGTGGGGGTGAGGCCGCGCGGTGGGGTCGCGCGGTTTAGCCCCGGAGGGCTTCGAGGATGTTCATTCGGGCGGCGCGGACGGCGGGGAACATTCCGCCGACGAGGCCCATCACGCCCGCGAACACGAGCGACGCGACGAGGATGCCCGGGGTGGGCGCGAACTCGAACACCACCTCCGAGAAGGTCGCGAAGTTCACGATGCTGAAGTGGGCAAACTGCATCCCGAGCGCGGCCGTGGCGCCGACCACGCCGCCGAAGAGGGACAGCGCGACCGACTCCAGCAGGAAGGACGTGAGGATCG
>JBILLV010000505.1:0-5026 GCA_044375895.1 Polyangiales bacterium
GACGGAGAGCGCGGCCCCGGCGTCGAGCGCGTGGCGCAGGAGGACGGCGTAGCGGAGGTCGTAGGGGGCCACGGGGCCGAGGGCGGGGGCCTCGCGCGAGAGGGCCTCGGCGGCCGGGCGGAGGGCGGTGACGTGGCGGGCGAACACGGCGCGGTCGATCCACGCGGGGGCGGCGGCGCCGCGGTCGAAGCGCTGGTAGCGCTCGCGCTGGCCGTCGGGCGTCTCGGCGAGGGGGGGCTTGGTGCCGAGGACGACGGGCGCGTCGACGCCGGCGCGGTCGAGGAGGCGACGGGCGATGAAGGCCAGGAAGCGCGCGGTGCTCGCCTTGCCGCAGGAGCCCGCGACCAGGGCCCAGTGGGTGCGCGCGGCGCGGTCGGTGAGGCCGGCGCGCTGGAGGAGCCACGCGAGCCGGCGGGCGTGCAGGTGCTCGGGGCTGGGGAAGGCGCGGTCGTCCTCGACCCAGCGCATCGCGTCTTCGAAGTTCATCGCGGGTCTTCCTTCTTGCTGGCGCGCTGCGCGACGTGGACGGACACGAGCACGACGGCGACGCCGACCCCCTGCGACGCGCGCAGGGGCTCGGCGAGGACGAGCGCCGCCGCGAGCATCACGAAGGGCCGCTGGAGCAGGGTGAACACGGAGAGCCGCGTCGCGCCGACGCGGTGCAGGGCGACGAGGAAGGCCGCGTTGGCGACGGCGGCGGCGAGGCCGATCCAGAGGGCCATGGGGAGCGCCGCGCGCGGGGGGAGCCCGCTCCACGGGAGGACGAGCGCGGAGGTCACGGCGGCGTTGATGAGGAAGACCCAGGTCGAGACGACGGGGGGGCCGAAGGCGGCGGTGAGGTCTTCCATGGCGCTGCGGTAGAGCGTCGAGCTGCCGACGGCGCCGAAGGCGAGGGCGAGGCCGAGCGCGTCGAAGGCGAGGGCGCCGGGGCGCAGGACGTCGAGCGTGAGGAGCATCCCGACGAGGGCCGCGGCGAGGGCGGCCCAGAAGCGCCACCCGGGGCGGACGCGCCCGCGGGCGCGGGCCACGAGGGCGACGGCGGCGGGCGTGGTGGCGACGACGGTCATCTGCGTGACGGCGGGGAGGCGCGTGAGGGCGAGGAGCGAGAGGGCGTTGGTGACGATGAGGAGGACGCTCACGCGGCCGATGCGCGCGACGCCCGCGAGGCCGGGCCAGCGGGGGGCGCGCGCGAGGGGGACGATGACGGCCGCGGCGACGAGGTTCTTGAGCGCGAGGAGCTGCCACGGGGTGGCGGCGGCGCGGTACCCGAGCTTCACGAGGATGGGCTCGAGGGAGGCGCCGAGGAGC
Source organism: Polyangiales bacterium (assembly GCA_044375895.1). Classification (GTDB taxonomy): domain Bacteria; phylum Myxococcota_A; class Polyangia; order Polyangiales; genus CAISKJ01. The sequence continues at coordinate 1,309 of JBILLV010000505.1, forward strand.
GCGGCGAGCACCCACGCGGCGGCGGCTCGCTCGCCCACTCAGCCCTCGATCCAGCGGACGATCTCCGCGTGGGACCAGCTCTCCCAGCCGAGGCGCGCGAGCGTGCGGCCGTGGGCGACGAGGTCTTCGCCCGTGAGGTCGCAGGCCATCTGGACGATGGAGCTCACCACCGGGAGCTCGATGCGGGCCTTGCGCGCGAGCTGCTGCATCGGCACGAGGGTGCACGACACGTCCTCCTTGAGGTACCGGTGATCGAGGGTGTTGGGCGCCCACGAGAGGCGGTAGTTGGGCACGGTGCGCATCGCGGTGAGGAGGCTGCTCGCGTCGCAGCCGTAGTAGCGGTCGAGGAGGTCCTTCATCGCGATGAGCGGGGCCTCGTAGGCGTGGGCCACCGCGCGGAACTCCTTCTCCACCTCCTCGAGCACCGCGACGGTCTTCTCGGTGAAGCCCTCGTGGTAGAAGAGGAAGGGCTCCTGGCGGTCGACGCGGTTCATGTTGGCCACCATGGTGGTGGGGTGGGCGAGGGCGCCGAAGTCGGTCAGGCCCCGCTGGATGACGTTGCGCGCGGCCTCCAGGCCCGGGAAGTAGTGGCGCATCAGGGGCGCCCACGCGCGCGTCATGGTGTGGCGCGGGGCGGAGAAGAGCGTCCAGCCCTTGAAGCCGCGCACCCAGATGGAGTGATCCTCCTGGATGCGGCAGGCGAAGAGCGCGTCGGTCTCGAGCACCGGCACCCTGCGGACGCCGTGCTCGCGCAGCGCGTGCTCGACCTCCACCGAGCCGCACAGCTTGCTCGAGAAGAGCACCACCCGGTGGTCTCCGTCGAGGTGCGGGGCGAGGCGCGCGGCGACGTCGCGGTAGGCCGTCGCGACCGTCGCCACGAAGATCGTCCCCACGGCGGCGGCGAAGCGGTCGGCGCGGTCGGTGACGCCGCCGAGCGCGAAGGTCCCCTCCACCTTGCCCGTGGCCGTGAGCGAGAGGCGCTCGGTGAGCCACGGGAAGCGATCGATGTGCCGCACCAGGAGGTGGACCTCGTGGCCGCGCGAGGCGAGGTAGCACGCGAGGGCGCGCGCGGAGTTGCCGGTGCCGACCACGCCCACGGCGCGACGAGAGCTCTCTTCCATCAGCCTGGCGCAACAGCACCTCGCGTGCCCACCCGTAAAACAGGCGCCGCCGTCGGTGGAGCTCCCACCGGCGCACCGCGCGCGCGAACGCGGCTGCTCTGTGCGGCGTCTACAGCCCGCGCCGCGCGTAGAAGGCCACCGCCGCCGCGCCCAGCGCGCCCGCGAGCGCGGCGGCCCAGAGCCGCTCGGGGCGCCCCGCGAGCGCGAGCACCACGGTGACAAACTGAACCACCGTCGCGGCCTTCCCCCACACCGCCGCGCGCTGCTCCTCGTGAAGGGCCTTCGCGTCGCCGCGCAGCGCGATGAAGGCCAGGAGCGTGAGCTCGCCGAGGTCGCGCGCGCCGAGCAGGAGGAGCTCGACGACGGAGAGGCGGTGGGTCACCGCGAGGGTCACGGCCACGACGAGGACGAAGACCTTGTCGGTGGCGCCATCGAGCGCGGCGCCGAGGGGGGTGCACTGGTTCCAACGGCGGGCGAGCCAGCCGTCGAGGAGGTCGCTGAAGGCCGAGGCAACGAGCACCGCGAGGGCCCACGAGAGTCGGTGCGCGACGAAGGGGAACAGCGCCGCCAGCGGCAGCCGCGCGAGCGAGAGCAGCGAGGGGACGAGCAGGAGGTGGCGGAGCTCGTAGCGGGGGTCGGGCGGGGCAGGGCTCATCGGAGTGTGCGAGCGGCGACGTTGGGCGTGCCGTCGGTCTTCTTGCGGCCGCCGGGCGCGGTCAGGTGGGGGCGTCAGACGATGGGGCGATGAACCGCGGCCGCGGGCGACACTGCCCGCGGCCCGTCGGAGATCAGTTGGGGTACGTCGCGACGTACGCGCGGCCGAGGGTGCCCGGCGCCGCCGTCGCCGCGCAGCCCGACGCGAGTGCAGGGACGAAGGTCCCGCCGAGCGTGCAGGTGGCGCTGTTCACCGAGAGGCGGATGCGGCCGGGGCCGCCGTCGCCGCCCGCGCCGCCGGTGGCGTAGAGGCTGCCGACGCCGCCGGCGCCGCCCGCCGCGCTGACCCGCGCGCGCACGCCGGTGGTGATCGCGGGTGCGCGGAGGAAGATCACGCCGCCCGATCCGCCGCCGCCCGCCGCGCCCGGCTGCGGATCGCAGCCCGCCGCGCGGTTGGTGCCGATGTACGAGTCGCCGCCGTCGCCGCCGTTGGCGAGGACGCGGCCGTTGATGGTGATGCGCGTCTGCGACCAGACGCGCAGCGCGCCGCCGCCGCCGCCGCCGCCGGAGGTTCCGCCGAAGGCCGGGCGGTTGAGGTAGTCGGCGCTGCCGCCGCCGCCGCCGGAGCCCGGGTAGAAGGTGGTGTCGACCGCGAGGTCGCTCGCCGCCGCCGAGCCGATGGAGCCGCCGCCGCCGCCGCCAACCCACGCCGCGGGGATGCCCGGCCGGCCGATGGACGCGCCGTCGCACTGCGTCTGCCCGAGCGCGCCGTTGCGCCCGTCGTACGCGCCGCGCCCGGCGCCCGCCGAGCCGCCGCGGCCGGCCGTCGCGCCGCCGCCGCCCGTCGCGCCGGTGCAGTCCTCCTGGCCCATGAAGAGGGCGCCGAGCGCGCCGGGCGCGCCGCCCGCGAAGCCGCCGCCGCCCGCCCCGTACGCGCGGTAGCCCGTGAACACCCCGCCGCCGCCGCCAAACTGCGCGATCGGCGACGCGAAGATGAGCTGCGTCGCGTTGTCGGTGATGCACACCGAGCTCGACCCGACGCGGCACGAGCCCGTCGTCCCCGCGACGCCGCGGCCGTTGCCGCCCGACACGCCACCCACCCACTCGCAGGCCGGGCCAGGCGTCGCCGTGCGGGGGTCGCCCGTGAAGCCACCAGCGCCCGCGCGACCCTGCCGGGTGCTCCGCGAGGTGATGGTCGACTGGCTGCCAGGGCCGCCCGAGACGTCGATGGTTCCGTCGATGGTGACGTCGCCCGTGGCGCGGAGGTCGAGGGTGCCCGACTCGGCGGTGCCGCCCGAGCCCGCGACGTACACCACGACGCCCGCGGGGACGTTGATGGTGGTGAAGTTGTGCACGCCCGGCCGGAGGAAGGTGGGGTTCACCACCGGGTTGAAGGGGCCTTCCATGCCGGTGCTGGGGCCCGCGCGGCAGGTGCCCATCTCACACGACGATCCCGCCGCGCAGCGGTTGCCGCAGCGCCCGCAGTGGTTGGTGTCCGTCGCGAGGAACACCTCGCACCCATCCGCCGCCGTCCCGTTGCAGTCCGCCGTCCCCGCGACGCAGCCGCGCACGCCGCACGTCCCCGCGGCGCACACCACGTTGGTGTTGGGCGGCGTCGGGCAGGCGCGGCCGCACATGCCGCAGTGGTTGATGTCGGTGCCGACGGTGACGCAGGCGTCGCCGCAGCACGACTGCCCCGCGCCGCAGGGCGGGCCGCCGCCGCAGCCCACCGGGCCGATGGTGCAGACGCCGCCCGCGCACATCGTCCCCGGGCGGCAGAGCGCGCCGCAGCGGCCGCAGTTGCGCGGGTCGGAGGTCACGTCGACGCAGGTGTTGTTGCAGCAGGTCTGGCCCGACTCGCACGCCGGACCCGCGCCGCAGCCCGGCGCCACGCAGCGACCGGCCATGCACGTCGTCCCCACCGCGCAGACGTTGCCGCAGGC
>JBILLV010000193.1:0-18005 GCA_044375895.1 Polyangiales bacterium
CCGGCGCCGGCGCCGACGACGCGGTCAGCGAACCTGCCGCGCCCCGGCAGTCGGAGGAGGTGCTGCTCCAGGCGGGGGCGCTGCAGAGCGCGATCTTCAACAGCGCCAACTTCTCGAGCATCGCCACCGACGCGAAGGGGGTCATCCAGATCTTCAACGTCGGCGCGGAGCGGATGCTCGGCTACACGGCCGCGGAGGTGACCAACAAGATCACGCCCGCGGACATCTCCGATCCGCTCGAGGTGATCGCGCGCGCCAAGGCGCTGAGCGCCGAGCTCGGGACCCCCATCACGCCGGGCTTCGAGGCGCTGGTGTTCAAGGCCTCGCGCGGCATCGAGGACATCTACGAGCTGACGTACTTCCGCAAGGACGGGAGCCGCTTCCCCGCGGTGGTGTCGGTCACGGCGCTGCGTGACGCGCAGGACGCCATCATCGGGTACCTGCTCATCGGCACCGACAACACCGCGCGCAAGCTCGTCGAGGCCGAGCAGAAGAAGCTCGATCAGCGCCTCCGCGACCAGCAGTTTTATACGCGCTCGCTCATCGAGGCGAACATCGACGCGATCATGACCACCGACCCGTCGGGCATCATCACCGACGTCAACAAGCAGATGGAGGCGCTCACCGGCTGCACCCGCGACGAGCTCATCGGCGCGCCCTTCAAGAGCTACTTCACCGACCCCGAGCGTGCCGAGGCGGGCATCCGGCGCGTGCTGAGCGAGAAGAAGGTCACCGACTACGAGCTCACGGCGCGCGCCCGCGACGGCAAGAAGACCGTGGTGTCGTACAACGCCACCACCTTCTACGACCGGGATCGCACGCTCCAAGGGGTCTTCGCCGCCGCGCGCGACGTCACCGAGCGCAAGCGGGTCGAGGCGGAGCTGCAGCAGGCCAAGAGCGCGGCCGAGAGCGCGAGCCAGACCAAGTCCGACTTCCTCGCGAGCATGAGCCACGAGATCCGCACGCCCATGAACGCGATCATGGGCATCGCCGACCTGCTCGCGAAGACCGTGCTCACCCCCGAGCAGGACAAGTACGTCCAGATCTTCCGCCGCGCGGGCGACAACCTGCTCAACCTCATCAACGACATCCTCGATCTCTCCAAGGTCGAGGCCTCGCAGCTCGAGCTCGAACGGACGGGGTTCTCGCTGCGCGACCTGCTGGAGAAGGTGACGGAGATGGTGGCGGGGCGGGCGCAGGAGAAGGGCCTCGCCCTGGAGTGCGAGGTGGCGCCGGGGGTCTCGACCAACCTCGTCGGCGACCCGACGCGGCTGCGGCAGGTGCTGCTCAACCTGCTGGGCAACGCGATCAAGTTCACGGAGTCTGGCACCGTGGCGTTGCGGGTGACGCCAGACGCGGAGTCTCCCGCCCCGGGCGCGCTGCGCTTCACCGTCACGGACACTGGCATCGGCATCCCGCGCGAGAAGCTGGGCCGGGTGTTCGAACGCTTCACGCAGGCCGACTCCTCCACCACGCGCCGGTTTGGGGGCTCGGGCCTGGGCCTCACGATCTCGAAGCGCCTGGTGGAGCTGATGGGCGGGCGCATCTGGGTCGAGAGCGCGGTCGACAAGGGCAGCGTGTTCTCGTTCTCCGTGCCGCTCGACGTCTGGTACGAGGCGACGCTGCGGGCCGCCGCCCCCGTCGGCGCGGGCCCCGAGGCGCCCCTGCGCGCGCTGCGCATCCTCCTGGCAGAGGACTCCCCGGACAATCGCACCATCGCGCTGGCCTACCTGGAGGACACGCCGTATCAGGTCGACATCGCCGAGACGGGCGCCATCGCGTGCGAGATGTTCGCCGCCGGGCGCTACGACCTCGTCTTGATGGACCGTCAGATGCCCGTGATGGACGGGCTGACCGCCACCCGGCAGATCCGGGCGTGGGAGATCGCGAATCACCGGGGCCCCACACCGATCATCGCGCTGACGGCCTCGGCGCTGATGGGCGACCGGGAGAAGTGCATGGCCGCGGGGTGCACGGCGTTTCTGACGAAGCCGATCAAGCAGGAGGTGCTGCTGCAGGCCATCAAGGATCACTCCCCGTCCGCGCCGGGCGGGTCCGCGGAGGAGCGCGCCCCGAGCGCGCCCGTCGCGGTGCTCGCGTACCCCAAGCTGGCGGCTCGGATCCCGACGTTTCTGAAGAACCGCAGGCAGGACGTCGCGGCGCTGCGCGAGGCCCTGACCCGTGAAGACTTCGACACCGTGGCCCGGCTGGGGCACAGCATGAAGGGCGCGGGGGCCAGCTTCGGGTTCCAGACGATCACGGACATCGGCGCCGCCCTCGAATGGGAGTCTGGGAACGCGAACGTCGCCGCGGCGCACCGCTGGGTGCGCGAGCTGTCCGCGTACCTCGACCGGGTGGAGGTCGCGCGAGGCGAAGGCGTCGAGGGGCGCGTCGAGCTCCCGCGCAAGGGGAGCTCCCCCGACACGCCGAGGATGCGGGAGGTGCGCCGCGTCGTCCTGGTCGAGGACGACGAGGACATGCGCGTGCTCTTCCGCGTGATCATCGAGGAGAGCGGTCACAGCGTGACGGAGGCGAGGGACGGGGCCGAAGGGGTGGCGCGCATCGTCGCGGAGCGACCCCACATCGCGATCGTCGACATCACCATGCCGGGGATCGATGGCTATGAGGTCGCGCGGCAGGTGCGGGCGGCGCTCGGGCGCTCGGTGCTCCTCGTCGCGGTGACCGGATACAGCCAGGAGGCCGCGCGTTTGCTGTCGCTCGCCGCGGGCTTCGACCTGCACATGACCAAGCCGGTCGACGTGACGGAGCTCGAAAGGATGTTGGGGAGAGTGGTGTTGGAGAGAGCGACCTGATCCGCGGGGGGCTCCACGGTGGGAGCCCCCAACGTGTCGATCAGCCCATGTGCTCGATGATGGCGCCCGCGAACTCCGAGCACTTCACCTTCTTCGCGCCTTCCATCATGCGGGCGAAGTCGTAGGTCACGGTCTTCGCGCCGATGGCGCCGTCCATGCCCTTGATGATGAGGTCGGCGGCCTCGTTCCACCCCAGGTGGCGGAGCATCATCTCGCCCGAGAGGATCACCGAGCCGGGGTTCACCTGGTCGAGGTTGGCGTACTTGGGCGCGGTGCCGTGGGTCGCCTCGAAGATGGCGTGGCCCGACACGTAGTTGATGTTGCCGCCGGGGGCGATGCCGATGCCGCCCACCTGCGCCGCGAGCGCGTCGGACAGGTAGTCGCCGTTGAGGTTGAGCGTCGCGATGACGTCAAACTCCTCGGGGCGCGTGAGCACCTGCTGGAGCGTGATGTCGGCGATGGAGTCCTTCACCATCAGCTTGGACTTCCACTTGCCGCCGCCGTGCGTCTCCCAGAGCGCCAGCGCGGTCTCCACCTCGGCGACGAGCTCGGCCTGCATCTCCGCGGGGGCCATGTCGAAGCCCGGCTCGACCTCCTTCGCGTTGTCCAGCGCGCTGAGGTTGGGGTTCTTCTCCTTGTTGCCGAGGATCCAGCTCTCGCGCTGCGTCACCACGTCGTTGCGGAAGCCCGAGGCCGCCACGGCGTAGCCCCAGTCACGGAAGGCGCCCTCCGTGAACTTCATGATGTTGCCCTTGTGCACGAGCGTGACGCTCTTGCGCTTCTGCCCGAGCGCGTAGGCGATGGCGCTGCGCACGAGGCGCTCGGTGCCCAGGCGGCTCACGGCCTTGATGCCGAGGCCCACCTCGACGCCGCCCGCCGCCTCGCCGATCTCCTTGCGCCAGTCGTCCGAGGCGCCCTGCGTCCCGAAGCGGATCTTCTTGAAATCCTTCGGGAACTCCTTGGCGATGAAGTCGAGCACCTTCTGCGACTCGGCGGTGCCGGCGAGGTACTCGATGCCCGCGTAGATGTCCTCGGTGTTCTCGCGGAAGATCACCATGTCGACCTTCTCGGGGCCGCGCACCGGCGAGGGCACGCCCTTGAACCACCGCACCGGGCGGAGGCACACGTACAGGTCGAGGAGCTGGCGCAGCGCCACGTTGAGCGAGCGGATGCCCTTGCCCACCGGCGTGGTGAGGGGCCCCTTGATGCCCACGAGGTAGGTCTTGAAGTCCTCGACCGTCTCGTCGGGGAGCCACGAGTCGAACTGGCGCTTGCTCTTCTCACCGGCGTAGACCTCGTGCCACGAGATCTTCTTCTTGCCGCCGTAGGCCTTCGCCACCGCGGCGTCGAACACGCGCACGCTCGCGCGCCAGATGTCAGGCCCCGTGCCGTCACCCTCGATGAAGGGCAGGATCGGCTGGTCGGGGACGCTCAGCTTGCCGTCCGCGCCGCGGGTGATGGCCTCGCCGTGCGTCGGCTTCGGAAACACTCGTGCGGTCATCTCTCTTCTCTTTCCTTCCATGCGCGCCCGTTGGAGGGGGGAAGCGCGTTGGGCGGCGCGTATACACCCGCCGCCGCTCGCCCGTCGACCGCTTCCGTCATGGCGCGCCGCGGCACAACGGCTCTATCCTCCGCGCGTCATGGCCGACACACCTTCCACAGAGTCCGCCCCCGCCGTCCCCGAACCCTGGGGCGCCCGCCTCGGCTGGCTCGTCGGCGGGGGCGCCGGCGTGGTCGTGGGCTTCTTCCTCACCTGGGCCCTCGAAGCCTTCGTGCTCCGGGGGCGCGTGGCCGACGCCAACGCCACCGCGGCGGGCGCGTCGAGCGTGATCGTGGGCGGCGGCTTCATGGCGGGCGCCCTCGCGGGGCACGCGTTTGGCGGGGAAGGTGGGCCTCGCCGGGCGCGGCTGCTCGCGTCGGCTGTGGGGGTGATGTTCGCGCTCGGGCTCTGGGCCGCCCTCGTGGTGGCGCGGTGAGAATACCGGTCGCACGGCATACGTCTCGCGGTTCGCTCCGTGCTGAGCGCCCAAGAAGGTGAAGTGATGATGAAGCAGTCCCTCGTCGGTTCGATGTTCGCGCTCGTGGTGGCCGCGCCCCTCGTCGTGCAGGCCCAGCCGATGGTCCTGGTCCCCATGGCCCCGCCGCCGCCCATGCAGGAGGCGCCCGCGCCGATGGGCGTCCCCGGCGGCACCTGGATCCCGGGCAACTGGATCTGGAACGGCAACCAGTACGTCTGGCAGCAGGGCCGCTGGGATCGTCCGCCCGCCATGGACGCCCGGTGGATGCCGGCCCGCTGGATTCGCCGTGGGCGCATGTGGATGTACGCGCCGGGCCGCTGGCGCGGGCGTCGCGGAATGATCCTGGGGGGACCGGGGATGCAGCCTGGGATGCAGCCGGGGATGCAGCCGCAGACCGTCATCGTGCAGCAGCAGCCCACGATGGTGATGGCGCCGCCGCCGCCGACGGTGGTGGTCACGCAGCAGCAGCCCCCGATGGTCGTCGGGCAGCCCCCGATGGTCGTCGGGCAGCCCGGTCAGGCCGTGGTCGTGGGTCGCCCGATGTATGGCCGCCGCGGCCGTCAGATCGTGGTGCAGCAGCCCGGCTATCCCGTACAGCAGCCCGGTGTGGTCGTCGCGCAGCCGGGGTATCCGGTCGGACAGCCGGGTTATCCCATGCAGCAGCCGGGCGTCCCGCTCGCCCAGCCCGTTCAGACGGGGCAGCAGCCGCAGACCGTGATCGTGCAGCAGCCCAACCAGCCCGGCGCCGTCGTCGTCGGCGCGCAGGGGCAGGTCGTCATCCGCCGCTGATCGTTCGTCAGCGCCCCGTCGGCACCCCGCACGACACGCGCGCCAGGCGCGGCCCGTGCGTCGTGCGCAGCAGCATCGCGACGCGCCCCTGCTCTCCCGCCGACACCGGCAGCGTGTCGGTGGGCAGCTCGTCGACGGGCGCCTCGGCCACCTCACCGAGCGTGATCACCTCCGTCGTCGGCCGGCCCGCGCGCGAGAACATCCGGCACCGCACGGATGGGGCGCGCGGGTCGCCGTCGAGCCACGCCGCGAAGAGCCCCTCGCCCATGGCATCCACGGAGGGCAGGCGCACATGCGCGTCGGCGCGCTCATCGAAGGCCGTGGCCTGCACCTCACCCTCGCCGAGCGTCCCGTGAACGAGCCGGGCGCCGAGGTGCTCGCCCGTCACGGCCGCCGCGATCCACGCGCCGCGCCACACCGCCGCGTGCACCCGATCGCCGCAGGCGCGCGCCGCCTCGGGGACGAGCGGAACCATCCAGCGCCAGCCCGTGCTCACGCCACGGTCTTCGCGGTCGTGGCGCGAGGCCCATGCGCCCGGCACGCAGCCGTCGCCCGCCGACGCCGACCACGTCGCGCCGCGGAGGCCGTCGGCGCCGCGGGGTGAGAGCGTCGTCTGGGAGAAGTCGGCCTCGGGCACGGTGGCGGTGCGCACTTCGGTGCGGGGGCCGTCTTCGAGCGTGTCGATGGCCGAGTGGACCACCACCGATCGGGCCGGGCCGAAGGGCGTCTCCTCGTCGCCCGACACGTCCGCCACCCACACGCGGTGACGCGCGGCGCTCGCCTCGACCGCGAGGTCTTCGCCCCGCATCGCGCGGAGGAGGAGGTCTTCCCCCGGCTCGCCGTCGTCACCGGGATCACCCACGCGGAAGAGCATCACCGACCCGCGCGCGCGCCCCGCCACCACGGGAATGTCGCGCTCGAAGATCCCGACCTCCGTCACCCCCTGGGTCAGCGTCTGCGCCGCGGGCTCCATCCGCACACCGCCCGTCGCCGGGAGGGAGACGAACAGCGCCGGCGTCTCCGCGGCGTCAGGGGCCGCGCGCGTCGCCACCAGCACGGCGCGCGTCGGGGAGGCCGCCGTCCCCGCGAGACGCGTCTGGGCGAAGCTGGGAGGCAGCGTGACGGGAGCGAGCGTCACCGCGCAGTCGTCAGCCGCCGTGACCTCGAACGCGCGAACGCCCTCGTCGGTGTCCAGCGCGAGCACCACCCGGTCGCCGGTGCGCTCGACGCGGACGCGCGCATCGACGCCCGCGACGCGCGCCGCGACGGGAGCGTTCACGCGCGCGGGTGCGCCGCCCCGCCCCTGGGCGAGGTCGAAGGCGCGCACCACCACCGCGTCGCCGCTGCGCCACGCGCTCACGGCGCCGCACAGTCCATGGGCGGAGGTGACATCGTGCGGCGCGCCGTCACGGGGCTCGTCGGAGACGCGCATCGTCTGGGCGATGCCCCAGGCGCCGCGCGCGTCTCGGGCGACCCGCGCGGCCACGAGGCCCTGCGCGTCACGCCACGTCACGAGGGCGCCGGAGGCGGGCGATGACTCGTCGACCCGCGCCACCCGCGGCATCGACGAAGCGGATCCGTCACGCGGGAGGGAGACGGTGGCCAGGAGGTCGGGGTGCGAGGGGGCCGCGTCCATCACCACCAGCTCAGCGTGCGGAACCGCGGGGGCGTCGCCGACAAAAGGTCCCGCGCGGTGCTCCTGCGCGACCAGGACGACGTCGCCGACGAGGGTCAGGTCGGGGCGCACGAAGGCGTCCCGGCGCCGCGGGGTGTAGGGCCCCCCCTCGCGGACGTCACGGGTGGAGAGGCGACGCGTCCCCCAGGGGGCAGGCCAGCGGGCCAGGGCCGAAAACACGCCATCTTCGTCCGCGGCGAGCGCGACCGTCGGTGTGACGGCGTCTCGACCCGGGGGGGACTCTCCCCGCGGAAACACCCGCTCCTGCGCGTTGCCCGAAGGACCGAGCGCGTAGGCCGTGAGCGATCGACCCCGCGCGATGGCGAAGGCCGCTCCTTCGCGGGTGCGAACGAGCGCCGACACCGCCCCGGCCGAAGGCGCCTCCCCCGACCAGGCGACGTCCGCCGTGCCCTCATCAGGCACCCGGACGGCGCTCACGCGCACCGAACCATCGGTCTTTCCGGGGGCAGGAGCGAGCACCAGGGCCCAAGCGAGGGACGCGCCGCGGACCACGGACAGCGGTCGGTCGGCCGGGTCAGCGGTGACCGAGACCGTCGCGACCACCTCACAGCGACCGGCTTCCGCCTTCCGGGACGCGCCTCCCTGGCGGACGGCGGCGACGGCCACGGTCACGGCGAGCGCGATGGTCGCCGCCGAGAAGGCGATCATCGGGAGGGAGGGGCGGTTCGGGGATGGGGCCAACGGCGTCGTCTCCTTCGGGGACGCGGACGGTGCACATCTCCAGCGCGCTCCGCGCAGAGGCGCTGTATCCTCGCGCCGTGCAGAAGGCAATCCCCATGGAGGACGAACGCTCGTGACCGACGACGCGCCGCGGAGGTTCGGGCGCTACCAGCTCGTGGAGCGCATCGCCCGAGGGGGGATGGCGGAGGTCTTCAAGGCCAAGAGCCACGGGGTGGAGGGCTTCGAGAAGGTGGTCGTGGTCAAGCGGGTGCTGCCCGAGCTCGCCGACGACCAGCGCTTCGTGGAGATGTTCTTGAGCGAGGCGCGGCTGACGGTGTCGCTGTCGCACGCCAACATCGTGCAGGTGTTCGACCTCGGGCGCGAAGACGACGCGTACTTCCTCGCGATGGAGCACGTCGCCGGGATGGACCTCTCCCTCGCCCTGCGCGCCAGCCAACGTGCGGGGTCGCCCATGCCGATCGCGCTCGTCGTGTACGTCGCCTGCGAGGTGGCGCGCGCCCTCGACTACGCCCACCGCCGCAAGGACACCGCGGGCCGCCCCCTCGGCCTCGTGCACCGCGACATCTCCCCGCAGAACATCCTCCTCTCGTACGAGGGGGAGGTGAAGGTCACGGACTTCGGCATCGCCCGCTGTCGCGCGCTGTTCGAAGCGCCGAGCGCGTCCCACGGCAAGGTGGCCTACGCCGCGCCGGAGCAGCTCGAGGGCCGCGACGTCGACGCGCGGGCCGACCTCTACGCGCTCGCCGTCACGCTGTATGAAGCCCTCGCCGGGCACACCCCCTTCCGCGGCGACTCGGTCGACGCGACCCGACGCAACGCCCTCGCCGGCGCGCACCGCCCCCTCCGCGAGGCGCGGCCCGACGTGCCCGACGGGCTCCACGCGCTCGTCGAGCGGATGCTCGCGCGCGACCCCGCGGGCCGCCTCGCCTCCGCCGCGCAGATGTACGAAGAGCTCGCCGCGGTGCAGCAGAAGCTCGGTCGCCGCGTGGGGCCGCACGACCTCGGCGACTGGCTCCAGACGCTCCGTCCCTTCCGCGCCGATCCGCCGCCCGAGGCCGTCCCCGCCGTCGACGAGGAGGCGCTCCCCGAGGTGGACGCCGACGCCGTCAGCGAGGTGGACGCGGACAGTGTGAGCGAGGTGGAGCCCGAGGTCGCGCCGCTGGGCGAGACGGACGTCGACCTCGCGCTCTCGGTCACGCCGGTCGACCCGCCCCGCGCGGAGCCGCCGACGTCGCCGGACACACGCCGCGACGCGACGCTCGTCGCGCTGTCGGTGAAGGCCGAGGCGCCGGTGGCCGAAGAGGCGCTGCGTCCGCTCGTGCAGGCCGCGCGGCGCCACGGCGCGACGGTGCTGGAGCAGCAGCCGACCACGCTCGCGCTCGCATTCGGCGTGGCCCACCCCGACGGGCGCGACATGCAGCGGGCGACCGCGCTCGCGCTCCGCTTCCACGCGGCGGCGCTGCGGGCGGCGACGGCGCGCGAGCCCATCGCGACGGTGGGGGCGGGCGTGCATCCGGCCCGCGTGTCCCTGCGCGATGACGGCTCGATCGAGGACGACGCGACGCTCCAGGAGGCCCTGGCGCTCGTGAAGACGCTGGCCGGCGCGGCGCGCAACCGGGTGCTCGCGAGCGACCTCGTGGCCGCCGCGGGCGGCGATCATTTCGAAAGCGTCGCGGTGGCCGAGGGGGCCGTCGCGCTCAAGGGGACGGTGGCCCCGGCGCGGCGACGCGTGGCGGGTCGGAAGGATCTGTTCCGCCAGTTCGGCGAGCTGCTGGCGAAGGCGGCCAACGAAGGGTCGCAGGTGCTGGAGATCTCCGCGGTCGCAGGCGCGGGGAAGACGCGCTTCCTCGACGAGGTGATCTACCGCCTGCGCAAGATGGGGCACCCGGTCACGTGGCACGCCGCGGAGTGCCTCTACCACGAGCGCGAGACTCCGCTGGCGGCGATGCGGGCGATGCTCCGGACGCTGCTCACGATCGACGACACCGACAGCGATGCGACCGTGCGCGAGAAGGCTCGCCGCCTCCGCGATTTCGGCCTCACCCCCGAGGAGATGCTCGCCGCGGGCGCCGTCCTCGGGGTGGTGAACGCCGCCCCCTCGTCGCCCTCGCACGCGGGGTCGAAGGGCCTCCGCGGCGCGCTGCGGAAGATCTTCCAGGGCGCGGTCTCCGGTCAGGTGTCGGTGTTCGCGTGGGACGGCGTCGAGCACATGGACGCGGCGTCGCGCGCGCAGCTCCGCGACCTGCTGACCGACACCGCGGCGCTGCCGATTCTGTACGTCGTGAGCGGACGTCCGGGCGCGTGGGACGGGCCGGCGGAGCGCCACCACGTGCGCCTCGATCCCCTCACGCCCGACGACGTCGCGACCCTCGTCGCGCTCCGCCTCGGCAACCGGGCGCCGCCGCGCGAGCTCGTCGACGACCTCCTCGCGCGCTGCGGCGGCAACCCCTTCTTCATCGAGGAGCAGCTCAAGTCGTACGTGCTCTCCGAAGCGGTGGAGATCGAGGGGGACGACGTTCGCTTCACGCTGCCCGCGGCGGTTGAGCTCCCGCGCACCGTGCGCGACGTCGCGGCGAGCAGCGTGGCCTCGCTCGACGACGACGCCCGGCGCGTGCTCCGCGCGGCGGCGGCGCACGAGTCGATCGCCCGCGCGGCGCTCGGCGCGACCGCGGGGCTCGACCACGGCGCGCTCGACGCCGCGCTCGCGACGCTGCGCAAGGCGGGCATGGTGTCAGACGAAGGGGGCGCTGTCCGAGTCAGCGACGCGGCCCTGCGCGCCGCGATTCGAGACGGCGTCGCGCGCTGAGTCACCGCGCCGGGAAGCACTGGACGGCCAGGGCCGACGGGGCGTACCGTCCGCGCGCACGAACATTCGTGAGGAGGTTTCTATGATGGCGAAGTGGATCCTGCGTGGCGTGGCGATCGCGAGCATCCTCGTGTCGTACAACTGCAAGCGTCGCAACAACAACGACGGCGACAACAGCAGCAACGGCAACAACAACGCGCCGGTGGTGCAGCCCCCGCCGCAGATGCCGCCGCAGCCGGGGATGCAGCCTGGGATGCAGCCGGGCATGCAGCCTGGGATGCAGCCTGGGATGCAGCCTGGGATGCAGCCGGGCATGCAGCCTGGGATGCAGCCGACGCAGCCGGGCATGGCGCCTGGGATGCAGCCGGGCATGCAGCCGGGCGGTGACTTCATCACGACGCAGCTCAACATGCGGCAGCAGCAGTTCGCGGCGGGGATGAACCCCGTGATGCCGATGGCTCGCGGCACGCTCGCGACGAGCGCGACGCAGAACTACTCGGTGCCCCTCCAGGCGGGCCACTGTTACAAGATCATCGGCGTGGGCGGCGTCGGCGTGACCGACCTCGACCTCAAGCTCTTCGATCCGACCAACAACCAGGTGGACGCCGACGTCGCGACCGACAACTTCCCGGTCATCGGCCTCCAGCGCCCGCTGTGCCCCACCGTCCCCGGTCAGTACCGCCTCGAGGTGGTGATGTACGCGGGCACCGGCGAGTACGGCGTCCAGGTGTTCGGCAACTGATCGCCGCGACGCGCTCCGCCGTCTACGAGGTCTTCGTGACGGCGGGGGCGCCGATCGCCTCGGCCGCGTCGGCCAGATAGAAGATGCAGTCGATCCAGCCCTCCGCGTCGTCGTGAACGACGAGCCCGCAGCGCCCCTCATCCAGCCACGCCACCGCGCTCTCGTCCTCGCCGAGGAACACCCCCGTCGCGCCGCCCGTCTCGCCCTTGAGCACGAAGGGGAGCGACGCGTGGATGATCTTGAAGAGGTCTTCGTCGTCCTTGGCGCACGAGAAGAGGTGGGCCACCTCCATCTTCGTGCGGGCGTCGGGCACGTCGCCCAGGCCCTCGGCCACGAAGGACGCGAGGAGCTCCAGCGCGGCGAAGTAGTTGCGGTCGGACTCCTCGATCCACCCCTGCTCGATGCGCAGGAGCACGCCCACGAAGCCGCGCGTCGGCTCGAGGAGAACCTCCAGGCGAGCGGCCCGCGGGATGCGCGCGAAGCCGTAGTAGCGCCGCGCGATGCGGCCCTGCGGAGGCGCCGCGCGGTCGAGCTCGATGCCGTAGCGACGGCCGAAGGGGGTGGTCTCGACCTCGACGGTCTTCCACCCGACGATGCCGCCGCGGTCGCCCTTGCGGAAGGTGACCTGGGAGAAGAGCATCGCGGAGAGGTCGAAGGCCGCGGCCTGCGTGGCGATGCCGACGAAGAGGCGGCCCGACTTGTCGTTGCGCACGACGAGCGTGGCGCCGCGGTTCATCACCGGCTGCGACGCCTCCTCCCGACGCCCGAGGAACACCTCCGTCGCCGCCCCGACGCCGTCCTTCGGCAGGAAGGGGAAGGCCGCGTACACCGCGTTGAACGTCCCCTCGCGCATCATCTCGTACGACACCGCGAGCAGGTTGCCGAGCGTCTCGTGGTCGCGCGGCGACACCTTGCCCATCGCCTCGGCGAGGAAGCTCGCGTACCCCTGCACGCTCGACCCCACCAGCGCCCGGTCGGCCAGCACCCGCCGGTCGAACCAGAGCCCCGCCACCTCCGTGCTCCCCTTGTCGTTGAGCAGCAGCTCGAGCTCCGCGCCCTGGAGCAGCCGCGCGCGGTAGAGCCGCCGCCGCAGCCCCTGGAGCTTCGGGTCGGGCGCCCCGTCGCCCTTCTCCACGCATTCCAGTGCGTGGGCGCGCGCGAAGGCGCCAGCCTCGATCTCGGCGGGGGTGTGGTCGAGCAGGTGTCCTCGGGCTTCGGTGCTCATGGCGGCGCGGGAGCCTCTACGAGGCGTCGGCCTCGCGTCAATGGCCTCCGCGCGCGCGACGCGGATTGACACGGCGCCGCCCCCCGGGCGAACCTCCGCCGCGAACATGCAGCTCGCGAGAGTCATCGGCACCTGCGTGGCCACGCAGAAATACCAGGGCCTCGAGGGGGTCAGGCTCCTCCTGGTCGAGCCCGTGGACGTCTTCGGCAAGGCCACTGGCACCCCCATCGTCGCGGCCGACACCGTGAGTGCAGGCCCCGGCGAGGTGGTGTTCCTGGTCGGGGCGCGCGAGGCCGCCCTCGCGATGGAGGAGAGCTTCGTGCCCGTCGACTCGGCCATCGTGGGGCTCGTCGATGAGACCTGGCGCGACGACCAGGGCCGCGGCTTTCTCCGCGGCCGCGACGACACGAGGGCCCCGTGAAGCTCGCCCGCGTCGTCGGGACGCTCACCGCCACCGTCCACCACCCCTCCTATGACGGCCAGACGCTGCTCCTCTGCGAGCCCGTCGACGCCGCAGGCAAGCGCACGGGCGAGGTCTTCGTCGCGGTCGACCGCGCGCAGGCCGGCACTGGCGACCTCGTGCTCATCAACGCCGAGGGTGGCGGCGCGCGTCAGGTGTTCGGCCTGAAGCCCACCGACAAGCTCGCCATTCAAGACGTGATCGTCGGGGTCGTCGACGCGGTGGAGAGCGCCCCGTGAGCGAGTCCCGCCTCCGCGACGACATCGCCCGCTACGCCGACCGCATGGCCGACCGCGGGTGGGTCGCCAATCACGACGGCAACCTCTCGGCCCGCGTGGCCCCGACGCGCTTCGTCTGCACGCCCACCGCGACGCACAAGCGCGACGTGAAGGCCGACGGGCTCGTCATCACCGACGCCTCGGGCAAGCAGCTCGGCGGCCGCGGCAAACCCTTCTCCGAGTACGCGCTCCACCTCGCGGTGTACAAGGCCCGCCCTGACGTCGGCGCGGTCGTCCACGCGCACCCGCCCTTCGCCACCGCGCTCGGGGTCAGCGGGCGCGAGCTGGTGAGCTTCCTCCCCGAGGCCGTCGTCTCGCTCGGCACGCGCATCCCGCTGTGCCCCTTGAGCCTCCCGGGGGCGGCGGCGGTGGCCGCGATGGCGCCCTTCGTCGCGAAGTTTGACGCCGTCCTCGTCGCGGGCAATGGCGTCTTCGCGTGGGGAGACGACGTCGAGCAGGCGTTTCTCCGCCTCGAGCTCGTCGAGCACCTCGCCACCATCGCCGCGCAGGCCGAGCGCTGGGGCGGCCCGCACCCGCTCCCGCAAGACATGATCGAGAAGCTCCTCGAGGCGCGGCGGAAGGCGTTCCCCGGGAAGGTCTGACGCGCGGCGAGCGGATGCGCATCACAGGCTGTGGAGCAGGATGGGCCCCTCCTCCTTGTCTGTGCCTCCAGCGCGAACTGGCGGGCGAGAGCGAGTAGCGACCGGCCCGCGGCTACGCGTCGGGCTTCGTCGGGTCCTTCTTCGCGGCGGCGTCCTTGCGCGCCTCGGCCTTCGCCTTCGCGCCGTTGCCCTTCGACCCGCTGCGTGCGCGGAGGGTGACGTAGGCCAGCTTCGGCACCCGCGCGTCGATCGCGTGGGCCGTCGCGAAGGCGGCGACCACCACGTCGGCGATCGTGAGCGCCATCCCGTCCCAGAGGTCGACGTCGGCGTGCGAGCTCCCCTGCGCCACCGCGGGCGCGTCCGCGGCGCGCGAGGCGGCGCGGGCCCGCTCCGCCACCGCCGCGCACCCCGCCAGATACCCCTCATCCAGCAGGAACATCCCCCGCCGCGCCGCCACCCCCGCATCGTCGCTCGCCAGCAGCGCGCGCCCCTCCTCGACCAGCGTCGCGAGCACCCGCCCGCGGCTCGTCTCCGTGTGACCCTCGGCGGCGGGCTGCGACGCCTTCTTGATGCGCGTCGCCGCGTGGACGTCGCCGCCCACCACGTGCAGCAGGGTGGCGGCGAGCTGCTCGGCCTGCGCCCCGGCGGCCTTCTCCGCCGCCTTCGCCACGCCCGCGCTCGCCGTGCGGTGCGCCCGCTTGTCCGCGCGCTGCGAGCGGCTGGCCTCGTCGCGCCGCTCGGCCTCCCGCGCCGCCCACGCGCCGACGCGCACCACGTCGGGGCTCAGCCGGACGATCGCGACGACCTCCTTCGGCGCCCCCTGGTAGAAGAGGAACGCCCGCCCGAAGATGCGCAGCGCGTCGTCGGCCACGCGGGGCGTCGCCACCTCGGCGCCGCGCGCGATGAGCTTCTCCCGCGCGACGGCCGTGCAGAGCGAGGCGCACTCGGCCTCCGTCGCGCTCCCGGCGCAGGCCACGAGATCATCGAGCCGCGCGAAGGGCTGCGCCGCCTCGGCCGGCGCCCGCGCGAGGAGCGGCGGCGGGGGCGTCGAGGCCGTCGGGGTGGTCTTCACCGCGCCCGCCACCACGTCCTTCTGCCGCGCAGGAACCGCCGTCCAGAACACCATCGTCGTCGTCATCGCCTCGCTCCTCGTCTGCGCCTCGGGCGACCCACCGCCCCGCGCACGAAGCAGCATGCACGACGTTTCGCCGCGCGCGTGAGCCCGGTGTTTGGACATGCCCCGCGCGCGGAAAGCGACGCCGGACATGGGAGCGCCACCGCCGGACACCGCAGCGCCCTCCCCTATACACGCGCCCCCCGTCCCCCCTGCGCAGCAGCGCCGACGCCGGACGCGGCGATGGCGACGTCGGACACGCGACCCCAGGCAGGCGAGCGCGGAGGCCCCGACGCCGCGCGCGAGACCCACGGCAGGTGGGCACAGCGGTGCCACCGCCGGACGGCGCGATGCCTCCGGCGGCGTGCGGGGCGTCGCCACCCGCGCGCTGCGGGGTCGCTGCTGGACTGCGCGACGCCCGCCGCGCGCCACCCGCCACCCGCCGCCCGCCATGCGCCGCCCGCTGGAAGCAGCCTACGCTCTCCAGCGCGCTGGTGAGTAACCCGCCGTGACGCTCGGGGAACGGCGGGGTCGTCGCTCATCGCTCGCCGCCCATCGCTCGCGGTCACTGCCCTCGCGGGGTCAGCCGCGATGACGAGCGCGACGAGCGACCAGCAGACGGCAGCGAGGAGGCGGTGCTGGGCCGCGCCGTAGCAGACGACGCGAGGTCCGAGCGACGGTCTGGAGCACGCCGCCACGATTTCCACGACGCAGCGCAGAAAAATGAAACATCCATTCGATGGTTCAACGCAGCCGCCGGGTGACATTATCGCCAGAGATCAGAGAGGAAGTGCACCAAGGCGGCACACTACGAATATTCGGCTTTTTTCCGACGAGTGTTCTCAGAGCCAGATGCGGCGCTTGCATCGCCAGAAGGGCGCGGGTACGTTCGCGCATAAGACGGTTGATGCCGGTTGGGATGGGCTGCGCGAGTTGGCGCAGATTGATAGCGTACGTGGGACGCCCCTCACAATGAACCAACGACCACCACGCCCAGTTCTCGTGTGTTGCGCCTTGTGGTGCCTCGCCGCCTGCGCGAACACCACCGCGGGCACCGACGGGGGCGCCGTGGATGCCGCGAGCGAGGGAGCGGTCATCGATGCGGGCGTCGACGCGCCGCCGCCGGCGTTGTGGCCACAGCCTGACCCAGCAGCGCCGCGGCTCATCGCCCCGTTGTCCTGCACCTGGCACTCGTCGCGACGCCCGACGCTCCGCTGGGCGCTGCCCCCCGGAGTGGAGCGCGTCGTGGTGGAGGTGTGCGCCGACCGGCCCTGCCAACGCGTCGAGCACACACTGGAGGTGAGCGGCGACAGCGTGCGGGTGCCCGAAGAGTTGCGGCCCGGAGCGCACTTCTGGCGGGCCTTCGCGCTTGTGGATGGGCGGAGAGGGGCGGGGTCGTTTACGTGGGGGTTTCGGGCGCCGTTTCGCAGCGCGCCGAATGATCTCGCATTGGGGACCTACGTGGACGTCAACGGCGACGGGTACGGGGATGTTGTCGGGATTACGCCGGGACCCACGAATCCCGTGCACGTCTTCTTCGGGGGGCCACAGGGGCCGGGGCCGCGATACGACCAGCGGATCGAGGCGAGCGGCGGTGTAAGAGAAACGGGGGACCTCAACGGTGACGGCTTCTCCGATGTTCTCGCCGTGAGAGTCGACGACCGCGCCCAACCCGCGATCCAACTGCTCGAAGTGCACCTCGGATCCCCCTCTGGGCTCCGCGCGACCCGCACGTTGTTCCCACGCCAGATGCCCGCGGAGGTCGGGAGTTCGATCGTGGTCTCCTCCCTCGGCGATGTCAACGGAGACGGGTACGCCGACCTGAGTCATACCCCCTACTCGACGAGAATGCTCGAGTCGGCGCGGATCTACCTCGGCTCGCCCAACGGGTACGAACACGCGAACTCCTTCGACGTGGTGCCTGAGACGGCGATTCCACTGTACTTCAAGCGAGTGTTCCCTATCGGAGATTTTAATGGCGACAGTCAACCGGACTTCATGGTCGAAGGCATACAGAGCTGGCCTGATTCGTTCATGCCGAGCTCCCGGCGATACTACGTGGTCAATGCCGCGCAGCTGCGAGATCCGAATCGGCTTGGGGTGAGGCTTCAACCACCTCCTACGCAGTGGTTTAATCATCCTACCATGAGCAATCGGCTTCGCTATTGTGACCTTAACGGGGACGGACGGTCGGAGATCTACATGCGCACCTGGGATGGGATGCGGATGACGCCGCTCAACATCTACACTCACCGAGAAGGCGCAATGAGCCTCATGCCTTCGTCAACCTATTCAATGGGCGGCTCCTTCTTTCTCGAACTCATCGGAGTTGATTTTGACTACAATTGCGCGCCGGACCTCGATGGGGACGGCTTCAACGACCTCATCCTGTCGGCCGGACTGGCTCCACTTAACTACGTCCTCTTCGGCAGCAACAGCGGACCAGGGCTTCCTGTGAGGTTTGGAACAGGGGTCGTCGTCGTAGGTTCTGAACAAGACCGGTCGAGTCGAGAGACAGCCAACGATGTGAATGGGGACGGCCGATCGGAGTGTGCGATCCTCGACACCACGCGGGAAGGCTTGCTCATCTACTCGGGACGAGGACACGATGTAGCGCCTGAAGAGCAGTATCGCATCAACGTCTCCACGCCCACGGGGGGGCGCGGACTTCGTAAGCTTTCTATTCTGAGGTGAGTCATGTTCGCAGTCATCAGCACGCGAGTAGGTGCCTTGCAGAGTTTCCTCGCGCTCACGACACAGCAAAGATTCGCACAGTTTCCT
>JBILLV010000172.1:0-19618 GCA_044375895.1 Polyangiales bacterium
AACGACGCGCCCGTCGCCGCGCGGGACGAGGTAGCCCCCGTGGGCGTACACCACGCTTCGAATCGGTGACGGGCAGGTCTCCAGCTCGATGAGCTGACCGCGCGCGGGCCGCACGCTCGTCGGGTCGCCGAGGCCGTGGCCCACCATGCCCGACCACGCGCCCGCGCAGAGCACCACCGCGTCGCCCTCCAGCAGCCCGTCGTCGGTCTCGACCCCGGTGGCGCGGCTCCGCTCGATGACGACGCGGCGGGCGGTGACGCCGCTGCGGAAGCGCACCCCCGCGCGCGCCGCGGCCTGCACCACGCCCGCGGTGAGGCGCGCGGGTTCGAGCGCGCCGTCCTCGGGAAAGAGAACCCCCTGCACGAAGCCCGCGGCGAGCGCGGGTTCGCGTTGGCGGAGCGTCTTCGCGTCGAGGACATCGACGGCGAGCGAGCGCGCGCGCTGCCAGGCGCACTTGGCGACGAGCGCGCGGGCCTCCGCCTCGGTGCGCGCCACCTCCAGCACGCCGCGGCGCTCGAAGCCCACGTCGACGCCCGTGCGCCCGCGGATCTCCTCCGCGAGGGGAGCGTGCATCTGGCGGCTCTCCAGTGTGAGGTCGAAGAGGGGCGACGGGGACGTCGCCTCGGCCTGCGCGGCGAGGATCCCCGCGGCGGCGCTCGACGCTTCGGCGCCGGGCGAGGCGCGGTCGATGACGAGGACGTCGATCCCGGCGTCGGCGAGGCGGAGCGCGCTGAGGGCGCCCATGAGTCCGCCGCCCACCAGGACGACGCGTGAGGTTCGTGCGGTCACGGGAGGTTCTCCGTCGAGGCGGCGCACCATACCGCGAGGGCGGCGAAGGGTTCCAGCGCTGAAACGAAGGGCCGCCGCGGGGCGTAGAAGTTGCGCGGGCATTGCTTCCAGGGCGCTTCGTGCGCATGTTCCGCCCGGAGAGCGCACCCGGTGGGGCGCGCCGGGCATCACAAAGACACACCGACAGAAGACACAACGGCGACGCGGCTATGGTGCAGCGTCGCGAGGAGACGAGAATGAAGAACCCCGAGACCGCATCCCTCATCGTGGAGTCCCAGTCGCCGCTCCCTACGCGCCACGGGACGTTCACGGTGATGGTCTTCCGCCACGCGGACGACATCGAGAAAGAACATGTTGCGGTGGTCGCTGGCGACGTGTTCGGCAAGGAGGGAGTGCCCGTCCGTCTCCACTCCGAGTGCCTCACGAGCGAGGTGCTCGGGTCGCTCAAGTGCGACTGCAAGGAGCAGCTCGATCACGCCCTCGACTACATCGCCGAGGAGGGCGTCGGCGTGGTGCTCTACCTCCGTCAGGAAGGCCGCGGCATCGGGCTCGCCAACAAGATCCGCGCGTACGCCCTGCAGTCCCTCGGGGTCGACACGGTCGACGCCAACCGCCAGCTCGGGCTCCCCGACGACTCGCGCCGCTACGACGGCGCGGCGGCGATGCTCGCGCACCTCGGCGTCCGCTCGGTTCGGCTGATGACCAACAACCCCGACAAGGTCGACGGCCTCCGCGCCCTCGGCGTCGAGGTGGCCGAGCGGCTCCCCGTGCTCATCCGCCCCAACACCCACTCGCGCGGCTACCTCGAGGCCAAGCGCACCCGCATGAACCACTCGCTCCCCCGCTGGATCGAGGGCTTCGACGCCGAGTGACCCTCAGATCGCGGCGTCGGCGTCCAGCGGGACGCCGGCGTCGCCCCCCGCGCAGGTACGGTCCACCGCGGGGATCACGATCTCGATGTCACGCCACCCCAGGCTCGCCCGTCCATCCCCGAGAAACTGCACCCGCGCCGGGAAGCGCTGCTCCACGTTCGTGCGCGGCAGCGGCGAGATGAGCTCCAGGGTGAAGGTGAGCCGCGTCCCCGGCACGACGCCGTAGAAGGTCGTCGCGTCGCTGCGCTGCACGTTGCCCGTGGGGTTGGCCGAGGCCGGTCGGATGGCGGCGACGATGCTGCTGGCGGGGCGCATCGGGTCGAGGTCGATCACCCGCGCCGACGCGTTGAAGCGCACCTGCTGGGTGAAGGTCTGGATCGCCGACACCACCCGCGAGTCGAGGTCGGAGCCGTCGGAGTTGATGTTGATCACCAGCGGCGCGCCCGACGCGGTGACGGTGGCGGTGTCGCGCGCGATGAGCTGCATGTCCATCGCGCCCGACAGGCCCGCCGACCCCGAGCTGATCCCGATGACGCGGGCGTTGGCGCGGAGGAGGGCGGCCCGCGTCTCGGCGTAGCTGTGCGGCCCCCGCGTCGCGCGGCACACGGGCAGCGTGGTGGGGCAGGCCGGCGGGTTGAGGAAGGTCGCGTCGTTGTAGGCCGTCTCGCGCGGGCTGATGGACGGGCCGTTGTGCGAGGGCGCGTCGGCGATGAGCACGATGATGGGCTGGGCCTCGCGGCGGAAGCACGCGTAGCCCGTACGACCCGGCCCCGCGCAGGGAGAGCGCGGGGAGATCCAAGGGGCGTAGCCCTCGCCGGTGGCCACCTGGTAGAGCGCCTCGACCATCGCCTCCGGGTTGTCGCCGCCGCCGCCCGCGACGACGCTGTTGAGCGCCCCCTGGACGTTGGAGATGCTGCGGTCGACGGGCGCGACGAGGGTGAAGGGGATGTCCATCCGGTCGCCGTAGCCGCCGATGGGGAAGTCGGCGTACGACGCGACGCCAAACTGCACGTCGTTGATGGCCGACACCACCTGGGGGACGATGGTGTTCTGGAGGTTGCGCTTGATGTTGTCGATCTCGCCGTCCATCGAGCCGGTGCGGTCGATGAGGAAGAAGACGTCCGCCACGGTGAGCTGGGCGCGCGTCTCCAGGTTGACGCGGTAGGTGCCGCCCATCGGCGTGGGTTCGAAGCAGAACTCCGGCGGCGGGGTCGGGACGTCCATCACGTCACGACGGTCGTCGGGCACGTCGGGCACCAGCAGCCCGGTCTTGGCGCCGCAGGCCGCGACGAGCGCGCCGAGGCAGAGCACCGAAGGCAGAGACCGCAACGTCATGGACCGCATGCCCCCAGTGTAGGGACGGCGGGGCCGAGCGTCCATCAACCGCCCTCGGTGCCGCCGCGCTTCGCCTTCCGCTTCGCCTTCTTCGCGGCCTTGGCGTCGCGGCTCGCCCCCTCCCAGCGCGCCCGGTCTTCGAAGAGCGCGGCGAGATGGTCGATGGGCACGGCGGGGGTCACCTCGGCGACGGGCGTCGGGAGGTCGCGCATCGCGTCCGCGAGGGCCGCGCGGGCGGGCTCCCCGAGGGTGGCGGTGGCGGGCGTCGAGCGGAGCGCGTCGATCACGGGCGCGAGGTCGGCCGGCGTGAGGTGACGGCGGGCGACGAGGTCGGCGGCAAACTGGGCGAGGTCGTCGGGGCTCACCCCGGCGTCGCGGACGAGCACCTCGGCGACCCGCACCGCCGAGACCGCCGGGAGCACGCCGTCGTGCACCAGCACCAGCGCCGCCTGGAAGTAGCTGAACACGGGCACCACGCGGGGGCCGTAGCGCAGGAAGAAGCCCGGGTCGCTCTTGCGCTCCAGGTGGATGAAGATCCGTCGGACAGGGTCGGTCTTCTCGACGAGGTGCGACAGGCGGATGGCCTCGCCGACGGTGTCGGGGTACGCGTTGGCGTGCTCCATCACGGCGGTGAGCTGCTTGTCGTCGATGCGCCCGCCGAGGATGTCGGCGTAGAGGGTGTACACCAGCGCGTCGGCCTCGGCGTCGTCGCCGAAGAGGGTCTCCGGGAGGTCGGCCGGGGTGCGCGTTCGCGCAGACAACAGGGCCGGGAGCTTGTAACCCACCTGATCGCGCAGCGCCCGGAAGCGCAGCCGCATGATGTTGCGCAGGGAGGGCTTGAGGACGAACTCGTCCCACTGGATGCCGTCGAGCCGGAGCTTCGACTCCAGCGTGTTGCGCATCTGCTCGGGGCTCCCCGACAGGATGGTGAGCCGCGAGGGGACGGCCGCGCGGAGCTCGCGGAGGAGCGCGCCTGCGCCCGCGACGGTTCGCTTCCCCTCAGGCTTCTCCACGGCGGTTCGAACGAGGTCGATCCACGTGTCGAAGTCCGTGTGGAGGTAGGTCTTGTCGAGGTCCCAGCGGAAGACGTGACGGGGGGTAGGGGTGGCGTCGGCCTCGCTCACGGGCGAGGACACTATCACCGCGCGCGTTTTTTGCGGCGGGAGAACGCGACCAGACCCAGCGCCAGGGCCGCCCAGGGGCCGACACGGGGCGTAGGGGCCGCGGGGACGTCGCACTGGCAGCCGCCCTCGGCGTGCAGGGGGACGGGCGGCGGGGCCACGGCGCCGCCATCGGGGTTGACCATCCCGTCGGGGGCGGGAATCGTCGGGACGTCGGGCAATGGGTCGGCGTCGCGGGCCGGGGCTGCATCCTCGAGCGCCGCGTCGGCGGAGGCGTCGGCGGGCACGTCGGCGTCGGGCTGCGGGGGCACGATGGCGCGCAACCGACCGCGCTCCCCCGTGGCGAAGGTGTAGCCCATCGCGCACGAGTCGATCGCCTCGTCGAACTCGGCCGCGAGCTGGTCGTTGACGTCGGCTTCCTCGGCGAGCAGCACCCACATCACGTCGAGGTCGTGGTTGACGGAGGAGTACGCCGGGTTGCGCGGCCCGTTGGCGCGCTGGAGGTCTTCGATGGAGACGTCCACCCGGCGGCCGCGGATGGTCACCTGCCGGCTGTAGTACTCGGGCGGGCTGTCGCGCGAGACGCCGCGCGGGAGGTTGGTGGGCTCGGCGATGACGAAGGTCGGCGGCACCTGCGACGCGGGGATGAGCCCCATGAGGTAGAGGTCGAAGGGCGAGAAGCGGAAGGTGGGCCGCTCCGTGCGAAACATCCCCGGCGAAAACTCCGTCCAGAGGTTGCCCTCCATGGGCGACCCGCCGGAGTTGAAGAAATAGCTCCAGTGGGCGCGGTTGACGACGACGCCCGCGGAGTTGACGTTGCCGCGCCCGAGGAGCGCGTCGCGCGCGAGGGGGGGCGGGCCGACGGGCACGTCCGCGACGTCACCCGCGACGTCACCCGCGACGTCGCTCACCGCGACGTCCGTGCTCGCGTCGGCGGCCGCGTCCACCGGAACGACCCCCGAGTCGCCCGTCCCCTGCGGGTTGGGGAGGATGCTCACCTGCGTGGAGAAGCGGTGCCCGAACTCCTGCGTGCAGATGAGGAAGCGCCCGTAGATGAGCGCGCGCGGGTCGGTGTAGAAGCGGTACGAGTTGAGGTAGACGAAGCCGTCGAGGGGGAAGGTGGTGTTGTAGAACGAGTTGGTGTCGAACACCTCGCTCCGCGCGTCGAGGGGGCTGCGCTGGCCGATGCCCCGCACGTCGTTGCGGATCGGGAGGTAGTAGGCCAGCGGGTTCTGCGTCGACGGGATCTGCATCACCGCGAGGAACTTCCCCGGCGTAAAATCCGGCAGCTCGGAGAGCGCGGCGGTGGTGGAGCCGATGAAGCGCGCCCGCTCCTGTGAGCTCTCCTGCGGGACGGCGTTGCCCCAGTCGCCCACGTCGTCGACGACGATGTACCCGCGGCGCGTGACGCGCGCGACGACGATCGCCTCGGACGTGGTGGCCTGCAGTGTGACGGTCGCGGCGAGGGCGGCGGAGAGACACGAGATGCGGTGATTCATGGGGTGGTGCGCCCGAAGGCGGCGCGAACCTAGCAGCAAGCGCCCCGGGCCGGAACGGGGAGGCGGCGCGGATTCGACGCCGCGTTTTCGGGATGGCGCGCTTGCGGGGGCGGACCTATGGTGGCGCCGTCGCTCGGAGGAGCCCACATGGCCACACCGCAAAATCCCTACGCCTCGCAGTCCATGAGTCCAGGCGCGAAGTCCTTTCTGCGCAGCTCGATCATCACCCTCGCCGTCCTCGTGATGGCCTGCGTGGTGGGGTCGGCGAGCTGTACGCGCGTCGACCCGGGGCACGTGGGCATCCGCGTCAAGCTCGCCGGTAGTGCGCGCGGCGTGCAGGACGCGCCGATCGTCTCGGGCTGGGTGTTCTACAACCCCATCACCGAGCTTGTGGTGGAGTTTCCCACCAGCGTGCAGAACATCGTGTGGACCAAGGACGCCCACGAGGGCTCGCCCAACGACGAGTCGATCACCTTCGCGTCCAACGAGGGCGTCACCGTCAACGCCGACGTCGGCCTCGCGTTTCACATCGAGGCCACCAAGGCCCCGCGGCTCTACGCGCGCTTTCGCCAGCGCGACGTGTCGATTCTGGCCCACGGGTACATGCGCAACGTCGTCCGCGAGGCCATCAACGAGACGGCCGCGGAGATGCCCGTCCAGCAGATCTACGGCGTCGGCAAGACGCACCTGCTCAACGAGAGCCTGCGCAAGGTCACCGAGCGCCTCACAGCCGACGGCTTCGTGATCGACCAGCTCACCTTCAACTCCGCGCTCCGCCTGCCCGACAACGTCGTCGGCGCCATCAACCGCGCCATGGAGGCCACGCAGAACTCCATCCAGGCCGAGAACCGCGTCCGGCAGATTCGCGCCGAGGCCGAGCAGCAGGTCGCAGCCGCCCGCGGTCAGGCCGAGGCCGCCCGCCAGCGCGCCAGCGGCGAGGCCGACGCGCTCCTCATTCGCGCACGCGCCGAGGCGCAGGCCAACGAGATCATCCGGCTCTCCATGACGCCCGCCGTCATCCAGTACCGCACGCTGGAGCGCTGGGACGGCCACCTCCCGGTGGTCAACAGCGGCCAGCTCCCGATGCTCACGATGGACACGGCGCAGATCCTCTCGATGCCCGAGGCCGAGCGCCGCGCTCGCCTCGCGGAGCTCCTGCGCGCCGACGCGCCCGCCGTCCGCCCGGGCTCCAACGCGCCCGGCCCCAACCCCTCCAACGACCCGCCCGCGGCCCCGGCGGCCCCGTAGCGCCGCCCGACGGAGCGTCGTTTCGCGCGGCGTCGGGTCTGGTAGAGTCCGCGCCCCGTGACGAAACCCGCCGACGCCGAACCGCAATCGCGCAGCGCCCTCCAGGCCCTCCTCGTACCCTTCCTCTGCTTCTTCCTCTCCGGCGCCTCCGGGCTCGTGTTCGAGGTCATCTGGACGCGCATGCTGACGCTCGTGTTCGGCGCGTCGACGCCGGCCATCAGCACGGTGCTCAGCGCCTTCATGGGCGGCCTCGCGCTCGGGTCGTTCATCTTCGGGCGCTTCGCCGATCGGCTGAAGTTCCCGATTCTTACGTACGCCGCGATGGAGGCGGGCGTCGGGGTGTTCTCGCTGCTCATCCCCGTGATCGTGCGCGGCGTCTACCCCCCCGTCTCCCACTGGATCACCAACCACGGCGGCAACCGCTTCGACGTCTTCACCCTCCTGCGCTTCGTCGTGGTGGCTCTGGTGCTCTTGCCGCCGACGACCCTCATGGGCGCGACGCTGCCGCTGCTCGCGAAGCACTTCGTGAAGCAGGGGGGGCGGCTCGGTCAGCGCGTCGGGGCGCTCTACTCCGTCAACACCTTCGGCGCGGTCGCGGGCACCTTCCTCGCGGGCTTCTTCCTCCTCCCGGGCATCGGCCTCGCGTGGACCAACGCCCTCGCCGCCTGCACCAACCTCACCCTCGCGGCGCTGATCGTCATCTTCCGCAAGCCCCTGCTCGGCGACGCGTGGCCCACCTCGTGGCGCGACCTCTTGCCCTCGAAGGCGGCCACGGTGGAGGAGAGCGCCGCCGCGGCGGAGGCCGACGCGAAGGCCGACGCGGAGGAGGAGGAGGTCGACGAGGCCCCGGAGGAGAAGGACTCCCAGTGGGTGCGCTACGCCACGCTCGCGGCCGCCGCGGGCTCGGGCTTCGCCGCGCTCGCCTACGAGGTGATCCTCTCGCGCGCGCTCGACATGGTGATCGGGTCGTCGATCTACTCGTTCACCATCATCCTCATGGGCTTCCTCATCGGCATCGGCGGGGGGAGCGCGCTCGCGTCGGCCATCCTCCGCGCGCGTCCGACGCCGGGGATGACCGTCGCCGTGGCCGGGGCCATCGAGGCGATGGCGCTGCTTCAGTTTGTGGTCTACCAGACCAACCTCTCGCGGCTCATCTGGGCCATCACCACCATCGTGGTGCTGCTCGGCACGGCCATCGCGGCGACGTGGCGTAGACCCGTGCTCGCGCTCGGCGTCACGCAGCTCCTCATCGCCGCGGGCGCCATCGTCACGTACTTCTTCCAGGACCGCATCCCCCGGATGTTCGTGTACCTGGCCCTCACGTCGACGACCAACTGCGACGCGACCGAGACCATCCATTTTTCGCAGCACATCGGGACGATCCAGCTGCTGTCGTTCCTGGTGGCGCTGCTCTGCGCGCTGCCGGCGGCGGTGGGGATGGGCGCGGCCTTCCCCCTCGGCGTGCGGGCCTTCGCACGCGGGCTCTCGAAGGTGGGCTCGGACACCGGGTCGGTCTACTCGGTCAACACCGTGGGCTCCATCGCGGGCTCGTTTCTCATGGGCTTCCTCATCATGCCCGCGGTGGGCATGGAGACGGCGATGTACGTCGCCGTCGCGGTGAACCTCGGCCTCGCCCTCATGCTCTTCCTCGCCTCGCCCGGTGAGGAGCCCGTGAAGTACGTGCTCGTCCCGCTCGCGGCGATCCTCCTCGCGATCACGGGCACCGGCGCCGCGCTCGGCCGCGAGGGACGCATCGCGCGCTCCCACGGCACCGTGCGCCTCTTCCCGCGCGCGTGGGATCAGGCCGAGATGACGACGGGCGTGTTTCGCCTCTCGCTCGCGGATGGGATGGTGCGCCGCCGCGGCGGTCGCTGCGTGGAAGACCAGCCCGGCGAGCGCCGCCAGGCCATGAACGGCGACAACCCCATCTACTACCGCGACGGCGTCACCACCACCGTCACCGTCGAGCGGTGGAACGTCGGCGACGCCGTCCACTTTGCCCTCAAGAACAACGGCAAGGTCGACGCTTCGAACGGCGACGACATGCCCACGCAGGTGCTCGTCGGGGCCTACCCCCTGCTGCTCCACCCGCGCGGCGCGCAGAACCTCGACGTCGCCGTGGTGGGCTTCGGCTCCGGCGTCACCATCGGCACGGTGCTCCAGTTTCCGGTGCGCCGCGTCGACGTGATCGAGCTCGAGCGCTGGATCCCCGACGCCTCACGCTTCTTCGCCGACGTGAACCACCTCACGTACACCCCCGAGCGGGCCTTTCCGTACGTGGCGATGCCGCGGCTCACCATCCTCAACAACGACGGGCGCAACTACCTCGCCGCCACCGACCGGCGCTACGACGTGGTGATCTCCGAGCCCTCCAACCCGTGGATCACGGGCGTCTCCAACATGTTCACGGCGGATCACTTCCGCGCGGCGACGCAGGCCCTCGCGCCCGACGGCGTGTACGTCCAGTGGGTGCAGCTCTACGAGATGTCGCCCGACAACATCAAGTCGATCTACCGCACCTTCGCGTCGGTGTTCCCGTACGTGCGGGTGTTCGCGGCCGACGCGTACAGCTCGGACACGGTGATGCTCGGGAGCTTCCGCCCCCTCGCGCTCGACCCCGCCGAGCTCGACCGACGTCTCGCCGAGCCCGGCGTCCGCGCGGCCGTCGAGCCCTCCCACGCCGCCAACGGCACCGACCTCCTCGCCCGCATGCTCTTCGCCACCCGCGAGGAGGTGATGCGCTTCGCCACGCTGGAGGAGCGCCTGGAGCGCGGTGAGTGGCGCTCCGACCTCCGCGCGACGGGCCTCGGCGAGTGCGCCGCCCCCGCGTGCCGCCGCCGCCCGGCGCCCATCAACACCGACGACAACGCGCTCATCGAGTTCGCCGCGCCGCGCGACCTCATCGGCTTCGACGCCTTCACGGGCTACGTCGAGACGATGTACTCCGACGAGTGGCGCTACGGCCGCGTCGAGCAGTCCATCGTGCTGCCCGACGCCCTCGAAGAGCGCGTCCGCATGCGCGCCCGCCTCGGCATCTCCCTCCTCGCCGCGGGCCGACCGCGCCGCGCGGGCGAGGTGCTCGACGAGACCGCCGCGATGCGTGGCCCCGGCGGCGTCGAGCTCCGCGTCCCCGAGATGCTCCGCGCCGCCGCCCTCTGGAACGCCATCACCGCCCCGCGCGAGCCCACGGTGCGCCTGGAGGCCCCGACCCCCAGCGCCGCGCTCTCCCCGGAAGGAGCGCGCGCGCTGCAGGAGACCTTCGACCGCGCCCGTCAGGCCATCGACAACGGCTCGTACAACACCGCGCTGGAGACGCTCCTCGCGCTGCCGGGCAACATCCGGGAGCAGTCGGGGCCGGGCATCCGCATGATGTTCGGCTTCCTGCTGTACCGCGCGTCGCTGGCCGAGCACGCCGAGCCGCGCTTCGCGGAGGCCGCGGAGGCGCTGGAGGCGCTCCAGCGTGACGAGCCCGCGTGGTGCGAGCGCCACCCGGAGGTCAACTACCTCATCGGCCGCGCGCGCTTCCGCAACGGGGATTTCGCGCGCTCGGTGCAGGCGATGGGGCGCTTCGTCGACCAGTCGCGCAACCCCGTGCGCGGCGAGCACGAGGCCCTCGCGGTGCCGCGCGACCTCGACGAGCCCCCGGCCGAGTCCGCCCCCGTCACCGACGAGCCCGGCGAGAGCACCAAAGACACGCGCCCGGCCGCCGGGAACGCGCCGTGAACCCGATGGTTTGTGAGAGACGAGAGGAGATGACAGTGAAGAAGACGCTGGTGACGATGGCGATGGCGGCGGCGCTGACGGCGGTCGCGTGCAAGAAGGAGGCGGCGCCCGCGCCGAGGCCCGCCGCGCCCGCGGAGGTGGTCGCCCCGGCGAGCGGCCGCGTGGCCGTGACGGTGGACGGCGAGGGGTACCACCCGGCGACCATTCGCGCGGCGGCGGGGCGCGCGCTCACGCTGGTGTTCACGCGGACGACGGACGAGAGCTGCGGGCAGCAGCTGGTGTTTCCGACCACCAACGTGCGGCGCGACCTGCCGCTGAACCAGGCCGTGGAGGTGCCCGTGACCGTGCCCGCCAGCGGGAGCCTCGCGTTCACCTGCGGGATGAACATGTACCAGGGCGCGGTGGTGGTGCAGTAGGGCGGCGGTGGAGCGCGGCTATCGGCAGCGGACGCTCGGCTTGTAGAAGCGGACGCTCTGACGGTCGTCCTGCACGGAGCGGCAGGCGTCGCCGAAGAGCTCAACGGTGTTGCTGGCTTCATCCACGCGATCCCAGCCGTTGCGACGGGTCGCGTCGTGCGGGATCTCGCGACCGTCGCTGCGCGTCACGACGACTTCGTCGGCGCGATCCCAGTCCATCGCGACGGTGCCGCGACACCAGTAGGAGGTGAGGATGCGGCGGCGCACCTGCTCGCGCATCGCGCCGGGGTAGAGGCCGTAGGTCAGCGCGAGCTCGGTGTACGGGGTCGTCTCGGTGACGTCGATGGGGCGATCGGCGAGCCCGCCCTCCCAGGCCATGTCGTTCAGGTCCTGCATGTAGCCGGACTCACGACGCAGGTTGGGGTTGTAGAGCACCACGAGCGTCTTGATGCCCATGGCGCGGAGCGCCCGAACAGACGCGACCGCCTGACGGCTGGCCACAGGTGGGCTCACCTTCGGGCCATCCGTGGAGCAGGTCGCGGTCCCGGTGACGATCATGACGAGGAAGCTGGCGCTGCCGCGCGGAGTCGCCGCGAGCAGAAGGCGGCCGGAGTGGGGCAGCGTAGGTTGGAGTGCGTTGAGGCCGGCGAAGCCCCAGTCGCGGACGGCGGGACCCGCGTACATCCAGACTCGCAACCATGTATCCACCACGCTCTGGGGGCTGTGCACACCGACGGGAAGGTGGAGGGTGTCTGTGGCCGGACAGACGTTCCAGGCGTCTCCGGGACGAGGCGCTCGTGGATGCACCTGCAAGCCGAAATTCGATGCCTCGGCGAGAAACGGAACGAGCTCGCTGAGGTGATCGCGGAGATGTTCCCCGGTGTATCGGCCCTCGTAGAGATCACTCACGAGGTGGCTGTTTCGCGCGGTGAGCAGGATGATCGTCGGGCGCGTGCGCACGAGGTCGGCGACGCAGGGCTGCTCCAGGCCCGTGCGCGCGCCGCACGCGACGAAGATCAGCGCTGCGAGCAGCGCCTGCACGAGAGGCCGAAGACGGATCATCGCAGGTCAGCCTTCCCAGAGGATCACGGGATGCGGATCGTCCAGACACCCCGAAGCCACGGGCGGGTCGCGCGTGATGGTGAAGAGCACCCAGCGCGTGGCGCTGACGTTGTGCCAGGCGTCCCGCGCCCGATACGCGAGGAGGTAGTACACCACGTCGGGTAGGACGGCCGCAGGCGGCGCGAGGAAGCACTTCGGGTCAGAGGTGTAGATCAGTTCACTGGACGCGTTGTAGGCCCAGCCGCCGACGGTCTCTCCGTGCGTCGCCGAGCAGACGTCGTCGAACTGGCCCGGCACCGCGATGCATTTGGTGTTGTCCGTCGCGAACCAGTTGCACGGCACATGGAGCAGCGTCTGCACGATGCTCGGCGGGGTGCGGTCGACCACCCGCACATCGGCGCGCGTCGCGACCGCTGCAAGCGGACCCGCGAAGGTGGAGAGCATCAGGCCGCTCGGCGGGTCGTCGGGGCCGAGCAGCGGCAGGTCGAACACCTGCGGGTCAATGTCGGGTGTGGAGGCTTGTGTGTAGGCGGGCTGCAGCCGGGCGAAGGAGGAGCCCGCGGTCAGGCTCCATTGCCCGACGGGGACGCTCATCGCGCCGTACACCGTGACGTCAGCACCGACGAAGCCCGACGCGTAGCGCCGACACTCGGGCTCGACCTCCGACACTCCCGTGATCGCCGTCCAGGGCCTCGCCTGCGACTGCGTGAGGTGGAGAATCAGGTGGTAGGAGATGTTGTTCTCCGCGTCCTGGTAGGTGGCGTCGAGGTCGAGGACGCCGCCCGCCCACGTCCCCGTCGGGCCGGTCTGCGCGATGAGGCGGAGGTTCTGCGGTGCGCCGCCGACGGTGACCTCGCCCTGCACCTGGCTCATCGCAGGGTCAACGAGGATGGCGCCCGCGTTGACGTCACCGATCCAGAGGTTGTCGAGGTCGACCTTCCCGTTGACCACAGACACGCCGGAGCTGAGCGTCGTGGGGGCGGTCTGCGTGAGCCGTAGCTCCGTGAGGTGGAAGCCGTGTGCCCCTTCCGCGATCTCCGCGGAGGCCATCCCGGTCACCGGGATCGTCGCGGTCTGGCTGTTCCACGCCACCTCGATGCGGCTGTTGACGCCCGTCTGGAAGAGGTAGCCCAGGGGCGCGATGCCGGGATCGTGCGGGATGGGGAGGTTCGCCGCGGGAGCGCTGGACGGGTTGCAAAATTCTCCAGGCGGCAACGGCGTCCCTGCGCGCGCGAAGCACATGCGCAGCGGGATGGTGATGTCAGGCTGGTCGTAGGACCCGACCGGGCTGAAGGCAGCGGCGTAGGTCGCGAGCAGTCGACGGCCGAAGGTCAGGCCGGCGGTGGTGTTGGCGACGCAGAAGCGAGCCTGCTCGCCGAGCGCCGCGCGCTTGGGGCACTGCATCGGCGCGAAGCCCGTGTAGACCGCCGAGGGCGCGGCCCAGCTCTGGATGCGGTCGCATCGGTAGCTGCCCGTCGTGTCGATGTCGGCCGACGCGATGCCGCAGAGGTTCGCGCGCAGGGCGCCGAGCTGACTCGTGGCGGGGTTGCCCAGCCAGGTGCCGAACAGGTCATCCGAGAGCAGGCACGGGTCGATCCAGTTGGTGCTCGCCGTGTTCGGCGGGGGCGGCGTCATCCGCTGGACGTTCTCCGCCACCAGGTGGGCCGAGGCGCCGTTCTCTTGCACGCAGTAGAGCTCCCGGACGGCGCCATCCACGCCGTAGGTCGTCACCGCCTGACCGATCCAGACCGCGGGTGCGCCGCACGTCGCCTCGGTACAGCCGGGCGTGCCGGAGCGGCAGGACAGCATCGCCCCGCCGACACCGACCCCCTGAAAGCACCACGGCTCGGTGAGGCAGTAGCCGCACTGAATCGCCGCCGTCTGCCACACCCCCGTGCGCGGACCCTCCTGCGGCGTGTTGAGCCCCGTCCGTGCGCCGCAGGCCATGGCGCTCAGGCACATCCCCGCGACCATCGCGCGGATCCAAACCCCCAAAACTCTAGACTTACGAGAGAGAGAGAGAGCATCAAGGCCTCCTCGTCGTGTGCTCGATCGCTGCCACACCGGCGGCAATACCCACACGGCGCCTCCACGGTACCCCCGGGGCTCCGCGCGTGTAAACGGTGGGGCGCGGTGAAATCACCTCTGCCCTGCGGCTGGTGTTTCCGACCACCAACGTGCGGCGCGACCTGCCGCTGAACCAGGCCGTGGAGGTGCCTGTCACGGTGCCCGCCAGCGGGAGCCTCGCGTTCACCTGCGGGATGAACATGTATCAGGGGAGCGTCGTGGTGCAGTAGGCGCGGTGGCGCGGTGAGCCGCTGCGTCGGTTCGGCGTTGGCGGCGACGCTGGCGTGGCCCTCGGACTTCACGGCTACTTTGATCGCCATGAAGGCATCGAAGCAGTATTGGGTGGCGCGTAGGCCCCATGGGCGGGGCTACGCGAGCGCGAGCACCTCGATGCCGCCGTCGGCGTAGACCAGCGCGATGTGCGCGCCGTCGCTCGCCAACGTCGCACGGGCGATCTTGCGCTCGCGCTCGATGCAGGCGCGCTGGCGCCCCTCGGCCAGCGCCACGACGCGCACGACGCTCGCGTAGTGAAGGGGTAGTTCGGGTCGATAGTCGCTTGTGATCTCGGCCACGACGCCCGCCGCCGCGCTCACGCCGTCCTGGAAGGGGGTTCCATCTCGGTGCTCGAACTGCCACCGCCCGAGCCTCCGACCGTCAGGCAGTGAGAGCTGCTCGATGGCGTTGCGGTCGAGCAGGTACATGACGTCGAGGTCGCGTGCGTCGTACAGCCACCGTTCGGCCTGCCAGGGAATCACGACCGAGACCCGATCGCGCTCGACCGTTCGCCCGCCCTCGATCTCGTACGTGGCGATGACGTGCCCTCCTCCCCCTCGACCGTAGGTCCAGCCCCAAAACCGCCCCCTCCCGTCGAAGCGCCTGCGGCTCCAGTGTGGGATGCGCACCCACGAGGCGCCGTCGTCTGCGCACCCCACGTATGTATCGGAATTTCTGCTGATCAGCAGGCGGTCGCCGTCGGGTGACACCAGGACGTCCCAGTGGCGTCCCGCCCTACCGGGCAGCGGATCGCGGCGCGTCTCGCGGCCGCTCACGAGGTCCTACGCCACGAGACCCCACTGGCCGTGTACGTAGAGCGTACGCGCGTCGGGGGTGAACAGCGCGTGCTTGCGAAACATCACCCGCGCCGTCGCGGTGCCGTCGAGGAGCACGGTCGCCGCGCCCTGCGTCACGTCGCTCACGCGCTCACCCGCCCGTGCGCCGCGCGGAGCGCCGTCGGTGACAGGGCTTCATGGGGGCATCGCCGAACATGGGTCGCACCGTAGAATGGCCGTCGCCCTGGGCGACACCGCGGCGGGATGATCGCGCTCACGTCGCGTCGGGATCGACCCCGAGCGCGCGGAGCCTCGCCGCGAGCCGCTCGGCGCGCTCGGTCGCCTGCACGGCGCGCTCGGTCGCTCGCGCCGCGGCCTCTGCGCCTGTGGGCAGCAGCACGCCCGCCGCGTCGACCCAGCGGATCCAGCGTGAGGTGCACCCTTCATAGGTGCCCTCCCAGACCACCAGCCCGAGGCCCAGCGCGGGGAAGGAGAGGTCCTTCTTCTTCACGTAGAGCATCCCGCGGAGCTCGAAGCACTGCAGCGGCTCGTCGCTGAGGTGGCCCTCAGGGTCCCACACGACGTAGGTCGGCACCCGCAGATCGCGGTACTTCTTCTTCTTGAGCGACAGCTCGTTGCCCTCGGTGTTGGAGACCACCTCGATGACAAGGTCGGGCGGCTTGCCGAACACCCAGTTGAACCACGTCCGGTGCTTCTTCTCGTGCACGTCGTCGTGGAGCGCGACGTCCACGCCGAGCAGGACGTCGGGCACCACCGGCGGCGCCGCGGGGGTGCCGAACACCCCGACGTTGGCCAGCGCCACGAAGGGCCGCTGCGCCCCCTCCTCCTCCGGCGGAGGACCCGGCCAGCTCACGTAGAGGGGGTCGGTCAGGAGCCCCATCTGCCGCAGCGAGAAGATGTTGTCCACGGGAGCGCCGTCCTCCGTCACGACCGACGCGACGTCCGGCTCGTCGACCGTGAAGGCCAGCGCGGGAGCGATCGACGGTGCAGACATGACGCGACCTTCGCGCAGCGGTGCTGGAGCGTCAAGTCGGAGGGGGAGGAGTGGGTGGGGGAGGAGCGGGTGGGCGGTGCGGTGGGCTACTTCGTCGGCTCGCTGGCCGCGGCGGTCTTCGCGGGCGCAGCGGCGTCGGCCTTCGCCTCGCCCTGGGCCTTCGCCTCGCCGTTGGCCTTGGCGGCAGGGCGGCCGCCGCCGGGGAAGGCCTCGCGCCACTTGCCGTCGAAGGTGGCGAAGGCGTCGCGCACCGAGCTCCCTTCGGGCGTCGCCGCCACCATGCGGCGCACGTCGGACACGACGCCGACGACGGGCTTCACCGCGGCGGCCATCTGGCGCCCCACCATGGCCGACGCGAGGTCGAGGCGCTGCTTCAGGCGCTTGAGCTTCACCGCGTGCGGCAGCGCCTCCAGCGCCGGGCCCACGTCGACGTCACCGTAGCGGAAGAAGTCCTGGTAGCGCGCCAGGGCGGTCACCGTGTCGTCGTCCATCAGCAGCTCGGCGAGGTCGACGCGCACCGTCTCCCCCAGCGCCACCTGGTTGCCGAGGCCTTGCAGGAAGGCGAACTCCTCCGCCGTGAGCGGCGCGTCGTGCATGGGGGTGTTGCCCTTGGCCTCGGTCTGCGCGCTGGTCTTGCCGGTGAGCTTCGAAGTGTCGATCTTCATCGTCTGTCTCCGTCGTCGGGGTGTTCATGCGGTCGAGGGGTGACGCCGCATGCGTCCCGTCGAGGCTGGTACCTGCATCAACGGCGGGGGGCACGACGACCCTGAGAGGCCATCCACCCGAGGTCGTCGAATCGACCGGCGACCACGCCGCAGCGGTGATCGGACGAGTGCGAGAGAGTCGTCAGACGAGTCAACGGGAGTCGTCGGAGGGCGGAGCTGGGGTACCCGATGGTGGGATCGCGACCATCGACCACTCGGCGCGGGTGGTGTGACCAGCGGGTGCCGGTCGTCGGACGTCGCGGAGGGGGTGGTCGGACGAGGGGGGAGAGGGTAGGGACGAGGCCGGGTGGGACGTCGGACGAGTCTCTTCGCGTGGTCGGACCACTGGAGGGCCGACGATGGGGGTGCTGGGGGCCGACGATGGACCACCCGGAAGGAGTCGTCGGACGAGTCCGCGGGAGTCGTCGGAGGACTCCTTCTGAGGGGTCCAACCACCAGGTTGCGCAGTAGGTTGAGCGCCGCGAGGGCGTCGGCTGGCGTCACCCGTGTCTGCCACAACTCGGCCGCCCATCGCCCGTCGCCCGTCGCCCGCAACGGGTGTTCAGTGCGGAAGCGCCACTCCGCTGGCTGCGCGCGATAACCCTGCATGACGCACCATCCCCGCGGCTACCACCTCATCTGGCCCACCTACGGCACATGGCTCCCCGGCGACGAACGCGGCTGGGTGCAGCGCGGCGACCCGCTGCGCCGCCCTCCGCAGCCAGACCTCGCGGCGTGGTCCGCCGCGCAGCTCCGGTGGCCCCCCATGCGCCTCGATCGCGAGCAGCGCGCGGTGGTCGCCGCCGCGTTCGAGGAGGCCTGCGCCCGGCGCGGATGGACGCTCCGCGCGCGGGCTGTGCAGACGGCGCACGTGCATGTCGTGGTCGAGGCCGACGCGGATGCGTCGGAGGTGCGAGGGGCGCTGAAGCGCGCGGCGACGCGCGCGCTCCGCCGACGATGGCCGTCGCTGGAGGGGCGCGAGCTGTGGGCGGGCTCCGGGTGGACGACGACGCTCGGGGCGTTCCGCGACGTCGATCGGTCGATCGACTATGCGGAGCATGACCACCACCGTCCGCGGCGCTGACGCGGGTGGGCGGCGGGCGATGGGCGGCGGGTGGGGGGCGATGGGCGATGGGCGACGACCCCGCCGTTCGCCGAGCCTCACAGCGGGTTACCCCCGCCGCGTGCTGGCGAGCGGCGCGCCAGAGTTTCGCCCCGCGCCCGTTTCCACTATCTTCCCGCCCCCCCGTTGCCCCTCCCCTCGGACGAGCCCTCACCTCCCGCTGCCCCGGTCACCCGCGGCGTCGGCATCCTCGCGGGCGTCGCGGCCTTCGCCGCTGTGGGCGTCGCCGACGGCGCCGTGGCCCTCGCGCGCCTCCCGCGCGGCGCGATGCCTGGCCTCGTCCGCCCGCTGGTCGTCCTCCACTGCATCGCCATCCTCCTCACTGTGGGCTTCGCCTGGGGGATCCTCGGCGAGGCCCTCCTCGCCGCGGGCCGTCAGCTCGCGCTGCTCCGCCGCTTCGGCGGTTGGGTGGTCGCGGGGCCGCGCCGCTGGTTCACCCCCGACCCGGCCGCCGCCCACGCGCTCCTGAGCGCCTTCATCGCCGTCGCGCTCGTCGTCGGGCCGGTGTTTCCCGTCACCCTCTTCGCCGTCACCCACTTCCACGCGCACGGGCTCATGGCCCTCGCGGCGATGCTCAGCGTCGTCGCCGGCCTCGGGCTCGCGGCGGTCGTGGTGACGCTCCTTGCGCCGCTCCTCGCGCGTGTCTTCCGCGCGCTCGGCCGCGCCGCGTCGCTCGGCACCGTCGCCACCGTCGGGCTCGTCGCCCTCGTCGTCCAGGCCGTCCGCTTCTGTCGGCTCAACTGGTCGTGGATGCACGCGCTCGACTGGGGCGCGGGGGCCATCGAGCTCGCGCTCCTCGTCGGCAACCTCGTCGCCGTCGCCGCCCTCTCCGCGTGGCGCGTCCGCCGCGGTCGCGCGCTCGCCCGCCGCTGGATCGGCGCCCTCGCCGCCGTCTCCCTGGTGTGCTTCGCGCTGTCGGCGGTCACCTTCGGCGCGCGGCAGACGGTGGCCTCGGCGGTGTTCTCGCGGACGGTGGTGTCGCGCTACCTCGCGCGCGGCCTCCAGCGCGTCGTCGACCTCGACCGCGACGGGTACAGCGCGGTGTTCAACGGCGGCGACTGCAACGACCGCGACGCGCGCATCCACCCCGGCGCCTTCGACATCCCCAACAACCGCATCGACGAGAACTGCTCGGGCCAGGACGCGCGCCCCCGCTCCGAAGACGGCGACGGCCTGCTCGCCGAGGTGCCCGAACCGTACCGCAGCGTGCGGCCCTCCTTCGTGCTCCTGTCCATCGACGCGATGCGCCCCGACCACATGGGCGCGTATGGCTACCGCCGCGCCACCACCCCCGAGCTCGATCGCTTCGCCGCCGACGCCGCCCGCTTCACCCACGCGTACACCGCCTCGCCGCGCTCGCTGCGCTCCTTCGGGTCGATCTGGACGGGCCGCTACGCCTCGCAGATCGCGTGGGGGAGCGACCACCAGTACCCGGCGCTGGAGTCTTCCAACGTCACCCTCGCGGAGCTTCTCCACGAGGCGGGCTACGCCACGGTGATGTTCAACAACGGCAACTACTTCGGCCGGACGGCGGGCTTCTTCCAGGGCTTCGACGAGACCCACGAGTCGCCCCTCACGGGCTACAAAGACGACGT
>JBILLV010000507.1:0-5001 GCA_044375895.1 Polyangiales bacterium
CAGCGCAGCGGGGGCGCGGGCCGCGACGACCGACGCCGGGATCTGGAACGAAGGTGACGGAGGGCGCCCCGCGACGGTGACGGAGGCGACGCGGACGAACGCGATCGCACGCGGGCCTTCGCGGATGGACTGGGCGACGCTGCTGCATCGGGTGTGGGACGTCGACGCGCTGAAGTGCCCGCGTTGCGAGGGGCCGATGAAGTTCATCGCGACGATCACGGACCGGGCGGTGATCGTGCGCATCCTCACACACCTGGGACTGCCCGCGGCGGAGGTCGTCGCCGCGCCGGCCCGCGACTGGGACGACACCAGCTGAACCGCGAGGGGGGCACCGAGGCGCAGGAGGCAACGAGCGAAGCGCTCGTCAGGGCGACGTCTGCCCGCCAGAGCACCGGCCGCGGCGCGTTGGAGTCGGTCACGACAGCAACACTGCACGACGGGCCGCTGGGCTGTACACACACGGTCCCGAGCGAGCACACCCGCGGGGCGTGGGACGGGCGCTGCGGGGGTGCTTGACGGGCAGGGCCATCGGATGCCCTATACCCTTGAAGGCGCTCCAGGTCGGCCTGAAGCTCGCAGCATCCTGGTCGTGAGCCTGAGGCTCACGGCCGCGACGAGTGCGCGGGACCGAATGAGAGGGAATCATGAAGGCGAACGCGCAGACCAACGACATCCAGGATCTCTTCGGAAACAAGGTGTTCGTGATCCCGACGTACCAACGCAGCTATGCGTGGACGCAGCGGAACTGGGAGGACTTCTGGAACGACCTCCACGACGCACTCGGGTCGGGCAGCGACCACTACTGGGGCACGGTGACGCTGCGCCGGACCGGCGAGAAGCGCACCACGAGCGAGGGCGACGAGGCGTTCACGGTTTTTGAAGTGGTGGACGGGCAGCAGCGCATCACCACGATCGCGCTGTTCCTCCTGGCGCTCTCCCGCTGCGGCCGGAAGCCGCTCTACGGCAGGTACCTGCGCACGGGGGGTCTCGATCGGCTGGAGCCCGGCGGGCTGAATGGCGGATGCTGGAAGCTGCTCCTCGACGGCCAGGAGCCGAAGCCTGACCTCCGCACGAACCGTCTCCTCGCGGACGCGCTGCGGTACTTCGAGGGCAAGATCACCGCGTCGAACAAGGCGGCGGAGCTCTCCGACCATCTGCGCATGCGAACCTACGTGCTCGAGTTTGCGGTTCCCGACGAGTCGCTGGCGATGCGCGCGTTCCAGAGCCTGAACGACCGTGGCAAGCCACTGACGCTGCTCGAGAAGGCCAAGAGCCTGCTGATGTACTACTCGGAGCAGTACCTCCAGGGGGCGCTTCGCGCGGACATTCACGACGTGTTCGGCAGGGTGTTCTCGCGTTACGACGTGGTGAAGGAGGCCGGCAAGGCGCTCGGCGTGCAGTACATCTCGTCGGCCAAGTTCGACGAGGACGCCCTGCTCCAGTCCTACTACCACTACTTCGGCAGGCACGCGCACGCGAGCCTCGGGCACCCGCATGGGTATGACTGGAACCGCAGCGCCCAGGAGGTCTTCGACGAGTTCCTGCGGGTGGGCTGCACGAAGCTGCGCGACGACTCCGTGAAGCTCAAGGCGTTCATCGAGGGGTTCCTTAAGCACTTCGACGCCTTCACCGCCGCGCTCCACAGGGTGATGCAGCGGGCGGCGGTCGAGGCGCCCCTGCGGAAGCTCCTCGTGATGCTGGGGCTCGACGCGGTCCTCTACCCGCTGCTCATCGGCCTCGAGGCGCGGGGCTTCCTCGACGACGCGACCCTCTACGAGCTTGAGCGCCTCGACGTGCGGCTCTACAAGGTCGCCGAGCGTAGCAACCGGGCGGGTCTCTACAGCGGCACGATCTCGTGGGTGATCACGGCCGTGGCCGACGCCGTGCGAAACGCCATCCGCGAGTACGCGAACTACCACGTCCCCGACACCGCCTTCCGCGCCGCGCTCGAAGCGCTCCGGTACAAGAAGCAGGTCAGCATCACGAAGTACGTCCTCTGGGAGTTCGAGAAGGCGTCGAAGCCGACGTTCGACGACGGCAACACGGCGCGCTTCGCCGACGCTCAGCTCGACCACATCTGGCCCCAGTCCCCGACGATCTCATTTCCCGCACACGGCTTCGACGGACCCGACAAGTACGCCGAGGCCATCGACCGGCTCGGTAACCTCGCGCTGCTTGAGTCGAAGCTCAACGCCGCGGCCGGAAACAAGCAGCCCGCGCAGAAGGCGAAGGCCGTGTACCAGATCGCGACCGCGTTTCCTCGCACCGAGAACCTCGGCTACCGTATCGGCGCGGACGAGTGGACACGAACCGACATCGAGCGGTCGAGCAAGGATCTGGTCGAGTTCGCGGTCGGGTGGTGGGGCACGAAGCGCGCGACGGTGCTGCCCGCGGCGAGCACCGGCACCGCAAACACCGACGCGCCGGCCGCGAAGTGACCGAGGCAGGGCGTGCGTACGAGCGCGCCCGAACCGTGAGGCGACGTCGCGCGACCTTCGGCGGGCCGCTCGGCACTGACGAGGCTAAGCATCGCATGACACTCATCGAAGGGAACGGAAGGGCACCAGGGGCGCGTCACGCAACATGCTGGCGGCGCGTGGCGATCTCCAGCGCCTTGCTGGCGCTCACGCTCGTTCGCGCGCCTGCGTTCGCTCAGGGGTCGGCGCGCGCGCTCGGCCCGATCGGGGCGACGGACGAAGAAGCGTGGCGCCGTCACATGGCGGAGAGCGCGCGACGACAGGGAGCGGGTGGCGCGAGGCAGGACGATT
Organism: Polyangiales bacterium; assembly: GCA_044375895.1. Classification (GTDB taxonomy): domain Bacteria; phylum Myxococcota_A; class Polyangia; order Polyangiales; genus CAISKJ01. The sequence goes on from JBILLV010000507.1 coordinate 2,769, forward strand.
TCGGTGCCCTCCTCCGCGCGAGTCAGGCGACTACCGCCGACGCGCTCATCAACCCCGAGGCAAGGGTCCGTGGTCGCGTCGAGGTTGACGCCGACGCCGACGGGCGCATGGACGTTCTCTACTGGGTCGAGCCCTGGCACTGCCCCGGCGTGGAGGTCGCGCCGCTGCCTGTCATGGCCTACAACGCAGGCGGACGGTGGGTCGCGCGCGTGCTGCTCGAGGGGGTAGATGAGTTAGAAGGCGCAGTGACCTGGGTCCGCTTCGTGATGCTTCGAGGCGCGCCGCTGATCGTGACCGAGTGGACCGTGCGGTGCTTCGGCGATTGCGACGACTACCCTCACTACGCCTTCTTCCGCGCCGGGGCAGCGGCTCCCCAGGCGCCCGTGGCGGCGTTCGATGGGATCACGCCGTGGGCGTTCCAGGGCGCTCCTGAAGGGCTGCGAATCCGCGAGGGGCGGCGCACGCGCACGCTGCAGTGGGATGGGAGCACTCTCATCGAACGCCCCCGGCGGCGAGGTAGGCGCGCGCCGCAGACCGCGGACATCATCATCGGTGCGCCGAACGTGGCGCCCTCCGGTCAGGGCGGGGGCGCTCCTCCGTCGGCCCCGAGTCACGCGTGCGTCGGCCCTGCCTGCCCCACCGTGCCGCTGCTTCGAAGCGTCGGGCTGCCGGGAGCGGTCTACACCGCGGACGTCGCCGCGGCGCCGGACGGTGGCCTCTATGTGGCAGGCTCCTTCCGCGGCACGCTGGAGCTCGGCTCCAGACTCGCCGCCGGTACCTCGACGCAGGGCTTCATCGCGCGCCTCGCCGCTGACGGGAGCCCACGCTGGGTGCGGCGGCTCGCGGGGAGCCAGAGCGCGTACGCGGAGGCGCTCGCCCTGGGGCAGGACGGGCGCGTGTGTGTGGCTGGTGCGTACGAAGGCACCGGCGATGTCGGGCCATCGCCGCTCGCCAACGCGGGCGCGCACGACGTCTTCGTCATGTGTTTCACAGCCGAGGGGAACCCCATCTGGGCGCGGCACTTCGGCAACGCGGCCGACGATCGCGTGCATGAGATGAGGGCTGACGCGGCGGGCAACCTTGTGCTCCGCGCCGAGGCCGTCGGCAGGCTCGACGTGCTCGCGTCGCCGTCACCCGACGCGGCACGAGGGAGCCCGTACCTCCTCGATCTGTCGGCCGAGGGCGAGCCGCGGTGGGCGCGATGGCTTGCATGGGACACTGGCGTCGACGAGAACGTGCTCGCCGTGTCCGACGACGGCTCGGTGTACGTGGCCGGTGGTCCGCCGGACGTGCCCGAAGATCCCTCCGCGCCGCTGCTCATGTCGCGGCGCCTATTGCTTACTGCGCTCCGGTCCGACGGCACGACTCGCTGGGCCTACCGGGGCAGGTCTCGCTGTCAGCTCTCGGCGACGACGGTCGCCGCGACCGGCGACGGGGTCGCGGTTGCAGGGAGCGCGACTGGCCCCGCCGACTTCGGTGCGTTGCACCTCGACGGCAACGTCTTTCCGAGCGCGAGCGGTAGCACGCACCCGAGCACCTTTCTGGTGAGCCTCTCCTCCGAGGGGCAGGCCGCCTGGGTGCGGGGCTTCGATGGAGGGGGCGAGAGGGTGCGCCTCACGCGGGGGCGCGGTGGGGACCTCTACGTCGTGCCCGCCTTCGGAGGCCTTCTCACGGTGTTCTCCAGTTCGGGTACAGGCGGGCTCACGCATGCGCTCTGGCCGCCCGACGAGCCGACCTTCGTGCATGCCGTAGCGAGCACCAGCGACGGCGCCTGGGTGACCGGCGGACATCGCGTGGCGATGACGGCCGGCGCGCTGAGGCTGCCCGCCTTTCGCGCGCCTGCGTCGGATGCGTCCATCTCGGTGATCCCCCACGAGTCGTATGTGCTGCGCCTGGGCGTGCCGCCTGCGCCTGGCGCGCTACCGCCTCCTGAGCCCCCGCCCGTAGCGTCCGCCCCGTCTGCCACCGACGCAGGTGCTCCTGCACACGCGGCCGAGCCGCCCGAGTCCGTCACTTCCCAGCAGGAATGATCCGCGCATGCGCTCTGCTCGGAGCGCCGACCGGGTTGACGCCGCGTGATCGGTGCGAGTGGTTCCGACCCGCACCCACGACAGCAACACTGCACGACGGGCCGCTGGGCTGTACACACACGGTCCCGAGCGAGCACACCCGCGGGGCGTGGGACGGGCGCTGCGGGGGTGCTTGACGGGCAGGGCCATCGGATGCCCTATAC
>JBILLV010000173.1:0-19602 GCA_044375895.1 Polyangiales bacterium
AGGCAGGCGCGCACCACGTCGTCGACGGAGAGCGCCATCCGAAACACCACCGTCGAACGAACGCCCGCGCCCATCGCGTCGATGAAGGGCGTCTCGACCGGCCCGGGACACACCGCGGCGACGTGCAACCCGCGCCCGCGGTACTCGGCCCAGAGCGCCTCCGAGAGCGACAGCACGAAGGCCTTGGTCGCGCCGTACGCGGACATGTACGGCGAGGGCTGGAAGGCCACGGTCGAGGCGACGTTGAGAATCGTGCCGCGACGCTCGAGGAGCGACGGCACGAAGAGCCGCGTCAGCTCGGTCAGCGCGACGATGTTGACCTGCAGCATCTCGCCGAGCTGCGCCGGCGCCTCGGTCTCGAAGGGGCCGTAGAAGCCGAAGCCCGCGTTATTGACCAGCGTGTCCACCGGCAGGTCGCGCTGCTGGATCTCGTCGAACAGTCGCTGGGCGGCTCCGGGGGCAGCGAGGTCCGCTGGCAGCACCGTCGCCTCGCCGCCTGCGCCCTCGATGCGCGCGGCGAGCGCCGTCAGCCGGTCGACCGAGCGCGCGACGAGCACCACGTGTGTCCCCTGCGCGGCCATCGCCCCCGCCAGGGCCTCGCCGATGCCGGACGAGGCGCCGGTCACAATCGCTACCTTTCTCATGCTGTGCGCCTTCACGACGCGCCTCCCATGAGGCCTTCGAGCGCCGCGGCCACCGCCTCCGGTGCCTCCAGCGGCGCCAGGTGTCCGCAGGACGGAACGAGCACGAGCTTCGCCTGGGGCGCGAGCGCCGCGAACGGCCGCGTCCGCTCGACGGGATAGAGCCGGTCCTCGGCACCCATCAGGATCGTGGTCGGCACCGCGAGGCGTGGCAGGACGTCGCCGAGCCCCGGGAAGCGCGTCAACACGGTCCGCGCGGTGACCGCGGCCGCGGCTTTGTCGAAGCTCGTGAACGCGGACGCGAAGGCGCGGACCCGCTCCGGATGGGCCTCCTGCGACGCGGGAGAGAACATCGAGCGCGCGACGCCTTTGCCCCAGAACGCGGTCGCGCCGAACCACCGCGTGCCCCACACTTCGAACGCGTGGCCGCCGAGGCTCGGGCCGAGCGGCGCGTTCATGATCAACGCCCCGCGCACACGTGCCGTCGCCTTTGCGCCGAGATGCGCGGCGATCTGCCCGCCCCAGGAACACCCCGCGACGAACGCTCGCTCGATCCCGAGCGCGTCGAGGATCTCAAGGACCGCGTCGGCGTAGACCTCGGGCTGCACCTCGCCGCGAGGCGCATCGCTCCGACCGAAGCCGGGGCCGTCGATGCGGATCGTGCGCCAGCGGGCGCCAAGCAGAGGCACGAGGGGCGCGTACAGCCGGTGATCGCTGAACAGCGAGGGCCACAGCACGACCGGCGTGCCTGAGCCCTCATCGGCGATGGCGATGGCCCCGATGCGGGTCGGGACTCGGCGGAGGTGGGACGGCGTTGCCATGGATCGACCTCAGTTGCTGATGCTGGGCGTCGCGCGAAGGAAGTCGGTGCCCGTCGCGCGCGCGAGCAGGAAGCGGGCGGTCGAGGCCGCGGTGATCGACAGCCCGATCCCGCGGCCGTCGTCGCTCACGCGGATGGGCTTCTCCGGCCCTTCGACGATGTTCGGGAGGCGTACCGAGACCCACTCGACGGAGCTCGCGCGGAGCGCCGCCTCCATGCGGTCCTTGTCTTCGAGAATGGGCAGCAGCCAGCGCAAGAACAGCGGGATCACGACCCGGTTCGCGAACCACGTCCCGCTGCCGCCCGCGCCGACATTCGACATGCACACGATGCGTGCGACGCCACGCTTCGTCATCGCGGCGAGCACGACCTTCACCGAGTCCGAGACGAGCGTGGTCGGCTGGCCATCGCCCTTGCCGCCGATTCCGAGGCAGTGGATGACGACATCGGCACCCGCGACGCAGCGCTCGACGTCGTCCTGTGCGGTGGGATGGCCCGCGAGCACCGTCAGTCGCGGATGGTTGAGCGACACGCGGCCGGGATCGCGCACCAAGGCAACGACCTCGTGGCCTTGCTCCAGCGCCTGCGAGAGCACGAGCCCCCCGGTGAGGCCGGTGGCGCCGAAGATGGCGAGCTTCATTTCCGGTCCCCTTGCCCATCCATGTTCACGGCGTCCACTTTGACATGCGAAGTTCACGATGTCAACATGCAGCCATGACTCCGCAGCGCGACGGCTACCATCACGGCGACCTCCGCAACGCCCTCGTGGCGTCGGCGGTCCGGCTGATCGAGACGAGCGGGACGGCGTCGTTCAGCCTGCGTGAGGCGGCGCGCGAAGTCGGCGTGTCGGCCAACGCGGCCTACCGGCACTTCGACGACAAGTCCGCGCTCATGACGGCGGTCGCGGCCTTCGGCTTCCGTCAGCTGGCGACGCAGATGGTCGGCGCGATGGCGAGCGCCGCCGGAGGCCGGGCGAAGGGGCCTGCGTCCGTCGCGCGCTTCAAGGCCGTGGGGCGGGCGTACGTCGAGTTCGCGGTCGCGCACCCCGAGCTCTTCCGCGTGATGTTCGGCGCGTGCGGCGCGGAGTGCCGGAAGGCCGAGCCCGGAGACGATGCGACGGAGGACCCCTGGTCGCTGCTCGGCAAGTCGCTCGACGCCCTCGTCGCCGATGGGCTCCTCGCAGCGGAGCTGCGGCCCGGCGCCGAATTGAAGGCCTGGTCGGTGGTCCACGGGTTCGCGTCGCTCGCGCTCGACGGGCTGGCCGCCCTTCCCTCGGCCGACGAGCGCGCCGCAGCGCTGGATGCACTGCTGGACTTCGCGGTGGTCGGGCTGTGCGCTCAGACTCCTGCTTGGGGAGACTCCAGATGAACCCGGCTCGCCGCCTCGGAGACGAGCCGTCGACGGCTCGAGCAGGCACTGACACGAATGATCGCCGATTCGCCTCCGCGACAGCCGTCGTACCCAACGTCGCGCCTCACGCCTACAAAGGAGTCGTCATGTCCATACTTCGAAAACGGCTCTCGCTTCCGGTCCTGCTCAGCGTCGTTGTAACGGCGTGCAACGCCCCAGGAGGTGCCAACGTCGCGGATTCAGGCACCGCAGGCGCAGGCGGTGGGGACGCCGGCAGCGATGGCGGAAGGGGGGCGACGGACGTTGGGCCGCCGTACCCGTCGGGCGCGACCGACGTGAGCCTCGACTGGGGCGGTCCCAGACGGTTTCGGGTCTACGTCCCGGCGAGTCTCGGCAGTGCGGCTCCGCGCGCCGTCGTCGTCGCATTGCATGGCGGCGGCGGTCAGGGGCTCGCGACGAGCGAGCCAGGGCGGCATCCGCTCGCGGTCTTTCGCACGGTCGCCGACCGGGAAGGCTTCGTCGTCGCCTACCCCGAGGGCTCGGTTGCGAGGGACGGCAACCTCGGCTGGACCGACTGCCGCTCGGACAACCTGCAAGCCTCCGATGCAGATGACGTCGGCTTCTTGCGTGCCGTCGTCACGAGGCTGCGCGCGGACTATTCGTTGCCTGCGTCACGCATCTTCATGTCCGGCACCTCGAACGGAGCACAGATGACGCTTGCGTTCGCGGCGGTCGCGACCGACGAACTTGCCGCCATCGCGGTGAGCAGTGGCAACCTCCCGGAAACGCCGTTACCGGGAGCGTGCACCACAGGACCATCGCGCCCCATCCCGGCCCTCTTCACGCACGGGTCTGCCGATCCGGCCATGCCCTACGGTGGTGGCTGCGTGGCGAACCTCGGCGGCGCCTGCGCCCGCGGCCGCGTGATCAGCGCGGAGGCGACGCGTGATGCGTACCTCGCGCGAAATGGTCTCTCGTCGACCTACACTTCGAGCGAGACCGTCGAGGTCGACGCCGCAGATCCAGGTACAGCCGAGCGCTTCGTGTACGCCGGCGCGGCACCAGTCGAATGGTGGCGCCTGAATGGAGCAGGACATCCTCCGCCCAGCAGGAGCGTCCTTGTCGCGACCACATCGGCGTCCGGCGCACAGAACCGCGATATCGAATTCGCCGAGGTTGCGTGGGCCTTTTTTGCAGCGAGGCTGGCAGACTGACAGACAGCCTCGCAGGGCGAGCGCATCTAATCCCCTTGAAAAACAAGGGTAAGGACATGCTCCCGATAGGCCACCTTCCGGGCGACTCGTCCCTGCTTGCGCGCGATGCCCGCCTTGAAGGAGGTGTCCCGCTTGAGAAGCATGAGGGCGAGTCCGCGGAGCGTCGCGAGGTTCTGCGCCCCGTTCTCGTCGTAGACCCGGCAGTCGTCCTCGCGCATCTGCGCGTCGAGCGTCCAGTGCAGGACGTTCTCGACCCCCCAGTGCTCCCGCACGACCGCCATCAGCCGACGGACACCGGCGCGGAGGCTCGACACGTCGTAGGTCGTCTCCACTGACACCTCCCCTCGCACGATCCGTGTCCGCGTCAGCTCCATCACGCTGCGAACCGAGGGCATCCGCGCGGTGAGGCCGGGCGTCGCCCCCGGCGGCAGGAGCGGCGCGCCCGGCGTGTGGGTCGTCGGCGGCTCCGGCTCGGGCGCCGGCGCTGGGGGTATAGGGCATCCGATGGCCCGGACCGTCAGGCACCCCCGCAGCGCCCGTCCCATGTCCCGCGGGTGTGCTCGCTCGGGACCGTGTGTGTACAGCCCAGCGGCACGTCGTGCAGTGTTGCTGTCGTGGCGCCGTCGGCGAAGAGCACCCGACCGGCCATGGAGAGGGTGCAGCGGGCGAGGTCGACGCCGGGCGCGGCGACGCCGACGTGCTTGCCGATCGCCATGACGAGCCGGCCGACGTTGGGGTCGTTGCCGCAGATGGCGCACTGCAAGAGCGGGGAGTTGACCACGGACTTGCCGACGGCGCGGGCGAAGGCCTCGTCGGGCGCGCCGCGCACGGTCACCCGGACGACGTGGTGGACGCCTTCGCCGTTGCGCACCACGTCCTCCGTGAGGTCGGCGCAGACCCGGGCGAGGGCCGCGCGGAAGTGCTCGACCGCGCAGGGGACGCGGCGCGATGCGAGGAGGGCGACGGTGTCCGAGGTGCTGGTGTCGCTGTCGATCGACATGCGGTTGAACGACCCGTCGACCGCGTCGCGCAGGGCCTCACGGAGCGCGTCGCGGGGCACGTCGCAGTCGGTGAAGAGGTAGACCAGCATGGTCGCGAGGTTGGGTTCGATCATCCCCGCGCCCTTCGCGATGCCGACGATCGAGCCCGCGCCGACGGCGGCGCGGCGGACCTTCGGGTAGAGGTCGGTGGTGACGATCCCTTCGGCCGCGGGGAGGACGGACTCGCCCTGGAGGGCCTCCCGCGCGCGGGGCAGGGCGCCGAGCATGGCGTCGATGGGGAGTCGCCAGCCGATGACCCCGGTGGAGCACGGGAGCACCTCGTCGGGGCGCACCCCGAGGAGGTCGGCGACGCCTTCGCAGAGCCGCTCGGAGGCCTCCACGCCGCCCGGAGCGCAGACGTTGGAGACCTTGTTGTTGATCACCACCGCGGCGAGGGAGGGGCCGTCGAGGCGACGGCGTCCGACGATCACCGGCGCGCCCGGGAAGGCGTTGCGGGTGAACATCGCGGCGAAGGCGTCGGTGGGGCGATCGAGGGCGACGAGGGTGAGGGTCATCGCCGCGGGCTTGTGCACCTCGGCGGGGACGAAGTTGAAGCGGGTCGAGCCCACGCGGAAGCCCCGCGGGAGGGCCGACTGGGTCTGCAGCCAGGCGCGGTGCGCCTCGGCGGAGGAGAACTCCAGGGCGGTGCTGGGCATGGCGGGCGTTTCGCCCGAAAGCACCGCGGTCGTCAACCGCGGAGGGACCTCGGGGGGATCAACCGCAGGCGGCTTCGTCGGGCGGGGGCTCGGCGTCGTGGGTCGAGGGGCGCTTCCCCGCGGTGGGGTGGGGGCCGCTGCCGCTGCGCTTCACCGCCGCGCGCACGCGCCGACCCACCTCGGGGTCGGGGCGATCGAGCGGGTGACCGGGGATCAACACGACGGGTTCGCAAGGGTGCTGCGACATGGCGCTACCTCCGGATTCGGGTGTGAGACCAGTGAGCCAGCGGCTCGCTCCGTCAACCGTCCGTCAATGTAGTCACGATGGCGGTCGGTTGTCCACGCAATGACGCGGGCGTCGCGGGGCGAGGCTCAACGCGCGTCGATCCGTCGAGGCATCCTCGGCGGCTCCCCGACGGCGAGAAGGTCGTCCTCGATGCGGGCGGGGAGAGACTTCAGGCCCTCGCTCGCCGCGCGCGCCTCGTCGCGCTCGGTCTGTCGCTCGTCGACGAGGGACTGCCGACGGGCCGCGCTTCTCGCGGCTCACCGCCCAGCTCTCCGAGACCGTCCGCAGACGCGGGGCCAGGCCACGGTGCGGCGTGTGCGCGCACCGGGCGGGTCGGTGGCTTTCCCGCAGCCACGGGGCGTCGGACGCGCGCTTCACCGTGCCGGCACCGGGAACACGTCGCTCGGGTTGCGCAGCGGGGCGCCGCCGGTCTCCAGGCCGAGCTGCCGAAGGTCGTTCTGCCCCCAGCACGCGGCGGTGCCGTCGGCGAGAACGGCGCAGCGGTGGAAAGGTCCGCAGGCCACGTCGCGCACGTCATGCATCGGCAGCGTGGCGCTCCAGCGCACGGCGACGGGCCCTGGCGAGCAGTCGAGGGTGCCGTTGCCGAGCTGGCCCGAGCCGTTGCGACCCCCGCACAGCGCCAGTCCGCGGCCGGTGCGCACGCAGAAACTCGTGGTGTCGACGCCCACGAATTCGCCCACGGCGAGCTCCACCGCGTCGGTCGCCGACGTGAAGGTCGCGTCTTGCACGGGCGGGGGTGACGTCCAACTCGTGGCGTCCACCCAGGAGCCCGTCGCCCAGGGCCCCGGAGCCCCTGCTCAAGAGACGCAGGAGCGTGCAGCCCGCCGCGGGGCTCGCCACGACGGTCGTGTCCGCGGTGTCGGTGTACGCGCCGCGGACGCGGGCCCCCGGGGCACACGCGCCCACGGAGGGTCAAAGTTCAAAGTAGTCTCCGTCGAGCTTCGGAATCCTCACCGTGCGCGATGTGACCCCGACCTCATGGTCGATCATCAGCTCCGCGAGACGCTGACCGTCGACGAGCACGACGCGCTCGACGGACCTCGCGAACTCGACCGCCTGTGAGGTGAAGGTCGAGGTGGTGATGAAGACCCCCTTGTTCGCCCGCTGCCCTGCAAGGGCGCCGTAGAAGCCCTGAACCTCCGGACGCCCCACCGAGCCCGACCAGCGCTTCGCCTGCACATAGACCTTCTCGAGTCCGAGGCGATCGAGGGAGATGATGCCGTCGATGCCTCCGTCCCCGGAGCCCCCGACCCGCTGGAGGTCCGATCGGCTCGCCCCGTAGCCCATCGCGTGCAGCAGATCGAGCACGATCCCCTCGAACTGGCCCGGCGACACGGCCCCGAGCGTCTCAAGGAGCTCGGTCGTGACCGAGCCGCGAAGCTCTCGCAGGGCCTGCTCGAGACGGTCGTCGGGGCTGGCTGACACCGTGCCGATGAGGTCGGGGGTCGGCGCGGAGTCGCCCGCGATTCCGGTGGCGGCAAAGCGCTCCTCGGGCGTGAGTCCCACGGTCTTGAGGGGGGTGTCGAGGCTGGCGTCAGCGATCTTTGCGATGATCTCATTCGAGAGCTTCGGCGGGGCGGTCTTCACGAAGCGGAGCCCTTCGTCCGTGACCTTCCAGTATCCGCGCCGTGGGCTCTGCGACAGGCCTGCGCGCTTGAGGCGATCGTGAGCCCATCCCGCGCGGTTCTTGGCGTGGTCTTCGCCAGGCGCCACCGCGGGGCGGAACCCGGGCCAGCGGGCTGCGCGAAGATGCGCTGCGGCTGCTCGCGCGGGATGCCCGCGCCCGTGTGCATGCCTTCTTCCCGGGTGGCGGCGGTGCGTGCGCAGAACGGTCTGCAGTAGGTTCGCGGCGCTCGGCTCGACGAGGATAAGGAATTCAACCCGCTGCGAGGTCAACGGAGATCCCTCGCGACCATGCCGCGCCGTAAGCGCTCGGGACGGTGGGTGTACGCCGGGCGGATGAGGCATGGTGTCACCGTGCCGGCGTCGGGGCGGAGCGTCGTCAGGGCGCCGGAGGGTATGCGCGTCGGGGGGGGCGAGGGCGACCCGGGCGGCCGGGCTTGTCCTGGCGGAGCGGTCTACTGTAGCCTCCGAATCGTGCACGGAATGCTCGCGCGGTGTGTGTTCGCAGGCGCGGTCGCCGCGGTGTTGGTGTTTGTGGCGCTGGGGGAGGGGATGGCCCGTGACGCGGCGAGCGGGCGGGCGCTGCGACAGCGGGGCGAGCGCGTGACCGTGCGGGTGAGCGGGCACGAGCCGCACCGCCCGACTTGCACACTCCTGCTCACGGGCACCCTCGCGTCGGGGCGCGAGTTCACGGCGCGTCAGATTCATTCCAACGGCTGCGAGGTCGCGCCCGCGGTCGGCACCGCGCAGGCGTTGGTGGTGCTCCCCGACGACCCGACGCAAAGCCAATACCCCGACATCCTCGCGGCGCGCGACGCGGAGGGCTTCCTGCCCAACGACGTGCAGGTTCGATGGGGCGCGACGGTGAGCACCGGGCTGTTCGCGGCGCTGCTTTCGGGGCTCGTGCAGTGGGCCCAGCGGCGCAAAGGACGCGGGACGAGGCAGGGCTGAGAGCGGGGAGGTCGCTCGCTCCCGTCGGCCCTCCCGCGATGCGCGTCGCCCTGCGGCGTCGCCGCACCCCACAGGGCGTGCGCTTTCGTCGCGTCTCCTCGCCAGGCTCGCAGCTCGCGGGGCGTCGGGTGCGGCCTCTCGAGACCGCGGGCCAGGCCGGGGACGCCGGCGTCAGCCCCAGGCGTCGCGCGCGGCGGCGAGCACGACGAGGGTCCCGGGCGCGTCGACGTGGAGCGCGTCGAGCCGGGCGATCGCGGGCCTCGGCGACTGTTTCCGTCGTCGCAGCGGTCTTTTCCCCGGCGCGGGCCCTCGCTCGCGTGCGATTCGCATTGATCCCGCCGCGCGAGCCCGGTTGAATCCAGACAATGGAGTCTCGACCGACATGAAGATCCGCGGTGCAGCCCTGGTCCTCGCCCTGTCGATCGTCGATTCCGGCGTCGCGCTGGCGCAGTGCGCGATGCAGGGCGCATCGACCGCCGTCGGGCGGCGGGCGTCGCTGGCGACTCCCCTGGTGCTCTCGTCCCTGGGCGACCGCACGGCGGTGGGCTGGGTCGTCCCGGACGATCTCGGCCAACGAAACGATGACGCCGCCGCGGTGGTGCTCGGCCCCGACGGAGCCGTCGTCGCGACCCTCGACCGGGAGGAGCCCGCCTCCGGCGGGGGACAGTATGAGAACCCCATTCATCGGGTGAGCCCCGTCGTCCGCGCGGGGGCCTTCGCGGTCGACCTCGACCACGAGGAGAACAGCGAGCCCGGCACGACCACGGTGGTGTGCGGATCGCATCGCGACGACCTCGTCGCGTCCACGGACGGCCCCGGGGGCATCACCTTGACGTTTCGCCTCGACGCGACCTCCCAGTGCCGGACCCTCGCGCCCGAGCACCCGCTGGTCCTCGGCGCGCGGGCCGAGCTCGACGCGCAGCGGCGCCCGTCCGGAACCCTGCGGCTGCTGTTCGGAGCGCCCGGATCTCCGACCCTCCAGCGCACGAGTTGGTCGCTCCCGATGCGCGGCGACCTCGGCGCGCGCGAGTACGCCGCCGTACGGCTGCTCACCGAGCAGAACGCGCTCGAGGGGGCCCAGGCCGTGTGGGTCGGCGACGCGGGCTGGTACGTGGTGTTCCGCTTCGGCGAGACCCTCTACGGCGGGTGGGTGAGCCCTTCGCTCCAGCCCGTCGGCGCCCTCGCGCCCCTCACCGCCGCGCCCGTGAGCACCGGCCTCCCGACGGTTGCCACGAACGGTCGCGAGGTGCTGGTGGTGCACGCCGCACGACGATCGAACGCCGATCGCTGGGCCCTCGTCGCCGAGCGGGTGACGCCGCGCGGGACGGCCTCTCCGCCGCTGTCGCTCGCGATCGAGCCGCCGGCGGGGCAACACCACTTCGCCCCCTCGGTGGCCGCCCTGCCTGCGGGATGGGCGCTGGGCTATTCGCAGGGCCTCCTCCGGGGGTCGTCCCGCCGCCGTCAGCACGTGTGGCTCGTCGCCCTCGATCCGCAGCTCGCGCCGCGCGGCGCCCCCGTTCAGGTCTCGGATGACGCCGGGGGCAGCGACGGTCGGATCGCTTCGTCCGGCGGCCGCGTACACGCGGTGTACATGGCCGGGCAGGGCCGTCGGCGCTCCGTCCGCGCCGCCGTCGCCCGATGCCAGTGACCCCCCTGCGTCCGCCGTCCGCGTCCGGGGCCGTGGTCTGCGCGCGCGCAGTCTTCGGCCCGCGCCGTCTGCGAACACACCGCAGGCCGCTGCGGCCGACGCGGGAAGCTCTGCCGCGTTGAGCGGTCGCCGCGGCGCGGTCGCGAAGAACGAGGCGTCCACCGCGCGGAGGGGAGCTCGCATCGGCGGACGCTCGCGGCGCCCGACCGTCCGCGGCGTCGCCCTGCGAGCACGTTGTCCGGCGCGCCGAAGGGTGCTGCGGGCGAGTTCGAGTGGCGCCGCGTCGAAGGGCTCGGCGTGCCCGACGGCGTCGCCTTCGAAGGTCGCCACCAGCCCTCCGCCGATGTCCTGGCGGCGGAGCACCTCCACCGTCGGCAGGATCCCCCCGCCGGGCCCATCGCGCCCGGGGTCGAAGGGACCGGGCGACTCGCCGGCGGAGCGCGCGGGTCGCGGCCGCGGTCGCGGGAGCAACGCCGGCTCGCCGTCGCTGATCTCCGCCACCCGATGCTCCGGTGCGCTGCGGTAGCTTCCGGCTCCCGGTGCACGCCGCCCTTCGCCCCGCGCATCCGCGGAGACAACGCGTCGCGGGGGCAACGGCGATCCCTCGCGGCCGCGCCGCGCCGTGCGCGCTCGGACCGACGGGTGTACGCCGGGCGGATGGCTCGCGGTGTCGCCGTCATGGCGCGGTGTCGCTGTGCTGGCCAGGTCGGGGCCCGATTCGAATCCCTCCGGGGGGAGCGGCGAGGGGGTTCCACGCGACGAAACCCATGCGATCCTCACCGCATGCAGTTCCGATCCATCGCGCAGTGCTTCGCAGCGACCGGGTGTCTCCTCGCCGCGTCCTGCTCGTCCGGGCAAGCGGCCCCCGACGCGCAGGGCCCCGACGCGCAGGGCCCCGACGCGCAGGCTCCCGACGCGCAGGCCCCCGACGCGCAGGCCCCCGACGCGCAGGCTCCCGACGCGCAGGGCCTCGACGCGCAGGCTCCCGACGGGCAGGGCCTCGACGCGCAGGCTCCCGATGCGGGCTCCGTCGTGACTCCGCGAGACTGCGGAACCTCACTCCTGGTCCCGGTACGGGTCCACCTTCTGCGCTCGACCCAGGAGCGTCTCAACGCGACGTGGACACCCGACGAGGCGCGTGTTCAGCTCGGTGCCGCCGCGGAATTCTGGTCGCGTCACTGCATCGCTCTCGCCGTGGAGAGCGTCGTGACGACGCCGGCAACGTCCGAGGGCGAGGCTGCCTTCGCGACTGCGATCGCGGCTGCCCCGGTCGAGCGGCTTCGGCTCCGGGCGGCGTTGAGCGCCGCCATCCCACGGGCAGCGCTGCTGAGCCCGGGGTGGAACGTCTTCGTGATCCGTGACTTCGGCGCGCCCGCCCTGGGCGTCTTCGTCCCGGACCCCGGGGTGCAGAGCATCTTCATCGGGCAGCAGAGACTCGACGGAGTGCCGCTCCCGCGCTTCGTGCTCGCACACGAGTTCGGGCACTCGTTTACGCTGCTGCACCACGTCGGACCCGACAGGGAGCGCAATCTCATGCGCGACGACCCCCAGGCGCTGGTCGAGCCGGTGGAGATCACCCCGGAGCAGCTCCGGTCTGCGAGGGCGCAGGCCGCGACGGGATCTCCGCGCGGCAGCTGAGCCCGTGCCGGCGCGCTCCGCGAGCCGTGGTCGTCCGCTCTCGACCTCCGTGGCGCGGTGCTCGCTCAGCGACCCACCGGGCGAAGGCGATCGAGCCATCGACCGACTTCGCGGCGCGCGCGGTCGAGGCGACGTACGCGGGACGGATGATGGCGGTCGCGCCGGCGGCCTGGGCGCCCTTCGACGGGAAGACCCCGCCGTGGCTCGCCCCCGCGCTCCGGCGCTTCGCGGGGTGCCTGCCGCGGGCCGTCGCGGCCGCGCGGGTCGTCGCCGACGGGCGGGCGGTGTGACCCTGAAAGGGAGGGCCTTCAGTCGAGGTCGATCGGCGCCCAGAAGAGCCGGAGCTGGCGGTGCGTGCCGGCGCGGCGGTAGCCGACGAGGCCGAAGAGGACGTTCCAGGACAGGTCTTCGGGGCGGGGGCGGGCGAAGGAGAAGAGCGGCAGGAGGTGCCACTCGTAGGAGCGGACGCCCTGGCGCTGGGACTCCATCCAGAGCACGGGGGGGATGACCACGGTGTTGGATTCGGGCGTGGCGTAGCGCCAGAACAGAGGGGTCACCATCATGAGCTCGGTTCGCTCGCGGTGGTTCTGGAAGCGCGCGAAGAGCGGGCCGACGACGGTGTACGAGCGGCGCTCGTTGTGGCCCGCGGGGTATAGGGCATCCGATGGCCCGGACCGTCAGGCACCCCCGCAGCGCCCGTCCCATGTCCCGCGGGTGTGCTCGCTCGGGACCGTGTGTGTACAGCCCAGCGGCACGTCGTGCAGTGTTGCTGTCGTGGCCGCTCCGGGTGACACCGTGCTCATCGCCGGCAAGGGCCACGAGTCCTACCAGGAAATCCACGGCGTCCGCCTGCCCTTCGACGACTGCCGCGAGGCCCGGGGCGCGCTCGACGCCCGCGGGTAGCGACGGGTCGCGGCGGGCTGGTAGACTCGCCCCATGGACCCGCGATCGTCGGCCTCTCCAGCGCTCTTCGCCCCCGGTCCGTCATCGCCGTCGGCCTACGCGCCCGGGCGCGATCAGCCGCTCCCGGCGGTCGACGACCGCCTCGTGGCCCCCGAGGCCCGCGCGGAGATCATGGACGGCGTGGTGGTCCGCGCGATGCCATCGAACCACCCCCACGGCACGCGGCACTTCGAGGCCGCAGGGGTCTTCTTCGGCGTGCTCGCAGAGGGCTACAGCGGCGCGGTCGACATGCTCACCCGGCTCGATGAAGATTCCGACGCCGCGCCGGACGTGAGCGTGTTCCCCACCGCCCTCGACCCGGAGACGGGCGGGCGACAGCTCGAGGAGATCGCCTTCGAGGTGCTGGACAGCGAGCGCCTCGCGCACGTCACGAGGAAGATCGAGAAGCTGGCGAAGCGCGGCGTCCGAAGACTCTTCGCGGTGCGGGTCGCCGCCCGCGCGGTCTACGAGTGGGATCACGCGCACGGCGACTGGACGCAGCTGCCCGACGACGGCGAGATCGTCGACCGCTGCTTCCGGGTGCCCCTGCCCACCGCGGCGCTGGTCGATCGGGTGTTGGCCGACGAGACCGTCGCGCGCGGGCTCCTCGCGTCGCGCAACGCCGTGATCGAGCGCGCGCTCGAGCTCCGAGAGGCGCGGGGAGAGGCGCGGGGAGAGGCGCGGGGAGAGGCGCGGGGAGAGGCGCGGGGAGAGGCGAAGGCCCTGCTCCGGATCCTCGCGCGGCGAGGCATCACCGTCGACGACACCGCACGCGCACGGCTCACCGCGTGCGCGGACACCGCACGGCTCGAACTCTGGATCGACCGGGCGGTCACCGCGACCTCGATGGAGGAGGTCTTCGCGGACTGAACGAGCGAAGGTCCGTCGCTCCCGTCGGCCCTGCCACGATGGGCGTCGCCGCTCCTCGCCACGCGGACGACTCCCGCACGGTGGCCTTCAGGGCGCGACGCACAGGCGGTTGCGACACACCTGACCGGCGGCGCACACGCGCCCGCAGGCACCGCAGTTCCGCGAATCGGTGATGAGGTCGGAGCAGACGGAGGTGCAGGCCGTGAAGCCCGTCGGGCAAGCGGTGCGACAGATGCCGCGAAAGCACGAAGCGGTGCCGCCGGTGGGGGGCGTGCAGGCCCGGTTGCAGCCCCCGCAGTGGGCGAGGTTGGAGCTGATGCTGACGCAGGTGCCGCCGCAGATCGTCTGTCCGACCGGGCAGCGGCAGACGCCCGCCTGACAGGTCGCGCCGCCGGTGCAGACCGTCCCACAAGCGCCGCAGTGGGTCGGGTTGGTCGCCACGTCGACGCAGGCGGAGCCGCAGATCCGCAACCCGGTCGGGCACGCGAGGGAGCAGACCCCGAGGGAGCACCGCGCGGTGCCGCCCGTCGGCGCGACGCAGGGACGGCCGCAGCCGCCGCAGTGGGCGAGGTCGGTCGAGGTGTTGACGCAGCTCCCGGCGCAGACCGTCGAGCCCGAGAAGCAAGTGGCCGAGCACATCCCCAGGAAGCAGCGGGCGGTGCCGCCGGTGGGGCGGGGGCAGACATTGTTGCAGGCCCCGCAGTGGTTCACGTCACTCTGGGGGAAGACGCACTGGGTGCCGCAGGCGACCGCGCTCCCCGAGCAGACGAGGCAGGTGCCGCTGCGGCAGACGCCGCTCGTGCAGGCGCGATTGCACTGCCCGCAGTTGAGGGGGTCGTTGAGGAGGTCGCGGCAGGTGCCGTCGCACGAGGACTGCCCCGCGGGACACGGCGGGAGGCAGCGGCCGAAGGCGCACGACTGCCCCGTCGGGCAACCGCGGCCGCAGGCCCCGCAGTTGTTCACGTCGGTCTGGAGGTTGCGGCACACCCCGCCGCCGCAGTCGGTGAGGCCGGGCGAGCAGGGGCCGACCACGGTCGAGCAGGTCCCCGCGACGCAGCGCGCGCCGCCGAAGCAGGCCCGCCCGCAAGCACCGCAGTTCGACGGGTCGCTGGTCAGGTCGACGCAGGCCCCATTGCAGAGTTGCCGGGGCGGAAGGCAGGCGGTCGATCCCGCGCAGGTGCCCCCGATGCAAGCCTGGCCGATGGCGCAACGCAGGCCGCAGACCCCGCAATTGGCGGGATCGGCGGTGACATTGGTGCAGACCCCGGCGCAGAGTTGCCGCGGAGGGAGGCAGGCGGTCGATCCGGCGCAGGTGCCCCCGACGCAGGACTGACCCGGGGCGCAACGCAGGCCGCAGACCCCGCAGTTGGCGGGGTCGCTCGCGGTGCTGGTGCAGACCCCGGCGCAAGTGACGAGCGGCGCGGTGCAGGCCGTCGCGCTGGTGCAGGCGCCCATCACGCAGCGTTCGCCCGTGGGACAGCGGTTGTTGCACGCCCCGCAATGGGCAGGGTCGGTGGCGAGGGTGACCTCGCAGCCGTCGTCGGGGTTGCCGGAGCAGTTCGCCCGGCCCGCGCTGCACGCGCCGGCCACGCTGCAACGGCCGGCCACGCAGGTGACGCGTGCCATGTCGACGCCCGGACGGAGCGCACAATCGTTGCCGCAGGCCCCACAGTTGGCCGGGTCGGTGGCGAGATCGGTGCAAAAGCCCGCGCAGCGCGTCGTGCACGGTCCGTCGGGCGTGGCGGCTTCGGGAGCCGCATCCGTCGCCGCCTCGCGCTCGACCCCTGCGTCGACGCCCGCCTCGAGCTCCGCATCGGAGGGTGGCAGCGACGGGGCGTCGGGGTCGGTCCACTCGTCCGCGGCGTCCGAAGCGCCGTCGAGCTCCCCCTTCGGCGTGTCTTCGACGTCGAATTTCGGGTCTACCGATCCGTCACCGCTCGCACCGTCGCCAGCCGTCGCGCAGGCGCCGATCGCCACCGCCACCGCCACCGAGGCCGCGAGCGCGAGGCGGAAGGACCGCAACGAATGCAGGGCGGATCGACGGATCACCGCGCGATCATCGTGAAGCCCCGACGCGATGTCCAGGGGTATAGGGCATCCGATGGCCCGGACCGTCAGGCACCCCCGCAGCGCCCGTCCCATGTCCCGCGGGTGTGCTCGCTCGGGACCGTGTGTGTACAGCCCAGCGGCACGTCGTGCAGTGTTGCTGTCGTGGTTCGACGAGATTGACGCAGCGCGGCTCAATGCCCCTGAACTGTTACGCGGGTTGTGATCGGCGCGTGATCGGCGGACGGGCGCGGCCGCGGTATCGCTCACGGCATGGGACCGACTCAACAGGGAAGGGCAGGGAACGTCATGACTCGTACGTTGGCGCCGAAGATGCGGGGGTTCACCCTCGTCGAGCTGATGATCGTGGTGGTCATCCTGGGGATCCTCGCGGCGGTGGCGATCCCCGCCTTCACCCGCTACGTGAAGCGCTCCAAGACCGCTGAGGCCGCGGGCAACCTGTCGAAGCTCGCGCACGCCCAGCAGACCTACTTCCACGCGGTCTCCGAGCGGGGCCTGACCGGCTTCGCCAACTGCGGCTCCACGTACACGCCCGCGGGCGCGCCCGGGGCCGCAAAGTACCCGGTGAACCTCGCGCAGTGGCAGTCGAACGCGGGCTTCGCGGCGCTGGGCTTCTCGCTCGATTCCCCACACTACTATCGCTACACCTGCGGCTCGGCGGGGCCGACCATCTTCGGCGTCTACTCGCAGGCCGACTTCGACGGCGACGGCGTGCTCCAGGAGATGCGCCGCGACGCCGCCGCCACCGACGGCGAGATCGCCGTCGGGCCCATCATCACCAGCAACGAGCTCGAGTAGCAGGGCGCGCGGGCGGGAGCCCATGCGCAGGTCGGCGGACGACGGCGACCGCGGGCCGGGTCTCGTCGCGCGGGCGCGGCGGGGGGGGCGGACGTGTCGAGCGCGACGCCGGGCGTCCAGGTGGTCCCGTGCATCTACCTCACGCACCGGCGGCCGGAGGTCTACCCCGACCCCGCGCGCCTCGACCCCGCGCGCTTCCTCGGCGCGAAGTCCGACCCCTACGCGTGGTTCCCCTTCGGCGGCGGCACGCGCCGGTGCCACTACAGCAACACTGCACAACGGGCCGCGCGGCTGTACACACACCGTCCCAACGATGAACGGCCGCCGGGCGCAGGACGGTCGCCGCAGGGGTGCTTGACGCGCCGGGCCATTGGTTGCCCTACTCCCCGCCTCCGCGAGCGCTGCGAGGGGACGGTGCCCGCGTGCGTCACCCTCGCGCCGCAGTCCTCGTTCACGGTCGCTCCGTGGACGGGGATGTTCGGCGACGGTCAGTGCTTCTGCACGCGATGCTTCGCGGCGCCTGCGGGGCGCTATCGCTTTCGCGTGAGCGCCTGCGCGACGTGCCAATCGTCGCGCCCGGCCGTGAGCGAGCCCTTCACCCTCGCAGACTCGCCGCGCGCAGGAGATCCGCACCCGGCGGGGCGGTGATGCCGTCGGCGGGGAAGATCTCCTCCGTGAACTGCGCTTCGAAGCGACGTTGAACGGGGCGTCGGCTCAGCCCTCGCGGAGCCTATTGTGACCGACTCCAACGGAGGCGGTGTTCACGCCCGACGACGCGAGCGGCCGGACGGGGCGGCTCCGGCCGCGGCTCCGCGCGGGGCGGATGGAGCTCACCGTCCGCCAGGGCGACCGCGTGCTCCGCGGCGCGGGTGGAGGTGCGGGCCCGCAAGGTGGACTACCTCCGCGACTACCGCGGGATGCTGCGCGACCTCGCAACGGTGATGACCGAGGTGGTGATGCAGGGCTTCGCCGCCAGCGGTCAGCGCTTCGCCTCGGACACCACGCGCGACCCCCCGACGCTCTACCAGCGCTTCGCGCTCCTGCGGTCGCTGCTCGACGACGGCGCGCTCGACGCGGCCCTCCGCGAGGCGGCGGCGCGCGGGGAGGGTGACGGGTCACGCGCCGTGCCGGTTCTCCGCACGCTGGCGTGGCTCTTCGCGCTGCGGGAGCCGTCGTAGCGGGTCGACGAAGCCGTCGCCCTCCCTCCGCAGGGCCCTCCGCTGCGTCGCCGCACCCTTCCGCTGCCCCGACGGAGCCTTCACGCGCCGCCGCGAGACCATGAGGCGCCACTGCGAGACCATGCGGCGCCACCGCGAGACCATGAGGCGGCGACGCAGGGCACTGGAAACGCTCGCTGCCCGCTCTACGGCCGCCCGCGCGGGACTCCTCGCCGCGCCCGACGGCCCCGGCGGTGGCGCCGGTGGCACCAGACCGGGCGAAGATGGCCTTTGCGGCGGTGCTCATGGCCTTTAGATGCCCACCCTCATGGCCTCGCGGCGGCGCCTCATGGTCTCGCGGCGGCGCCGCATGGTCAGCGGCCGACGAGCACGCGCGGGGCGGGCGCGAAGTTGCGCCGCCGTTCTGCGCGGTGGTAGGCGCGTCGTGTGAGCCGTCAGGAGCCGCTGCCGCCGCCACGGACCGCGTGGCACCCGATGTTCGTGGTCGCGGTGGAGGAGACGCTTGCCGTGCGGTACTGGCAGGTGCTGGGGGAGTTTCAGCTCAGCCGCGAGCCGTGGCGCGCGGACATGGTCGTGCTGCGCCGCAAGGCCCGTGGCGAAGCGCCGATCCCCGCCCGCATGCGCACGGTGCTCACGGGGTTGCGGGACCACAACATCGTCCACCTCAAGGGGAGCACCGACACGCTCGACGCCGCAGACGCGCTCCAGCTCATGGTCTACGTCGGCGGGTACATGCTGGTGTCGGGGCTGCGCGACGTCGGCGCGCTCGCCCTGCGCGTGGTGGCGCCCTCCCTCACGGATGTCTTCGTCGCCCAGCTCGTCGCGCTGGGCGGGGCGCTCACGCCGACCACGACCCCGGGCGTCCACGAGGGCTTCCTTGGTCCCTTCCCGCTGCGCGTCGTGGAGACCAGCGTCGCGTGCGACGGGGTATAGGGCATCCGATGGCCCGGACCGTCAGGCACCCCCGCAGCGCCCGTCCCATGTCCCGCGGGTGTGCTCGCTCGGGACCGTGTGTGTACAGCCCAGCGGCCCGTCGTGCAGTGTTGCTGTCGTGGCGCAGCGTGCTCTTGCTCCCGCTCGGGCCGACCAGCACCTCCGTGCCCGCACTGCCGCCGTCGCTCGAGGTGTGGAAGCAGCAGTCGTGCTCGAGAAACCGAGCTCACGCGGGGTCGACCACACCAAGAGAACTCGGTGCGCTCGACCAAGCGCGAGCCACGACGCGAGGCAGCCCGTCAGTACGGCGGCTGCCTCCAGTCTTGTTTCATCTCCGATTCGGTTGTCAGGGCCAGAGCTCGAAGGGGCGTGCGCCTCGCGACGTGGGCGGACCGTCCTGTGTCAGCAGAAAGCGTCGATCAGGCCGTGATGGCGCGCTCCATCGACTCACCGAGGATCACGAGCACGGCGTCGACGTCCGGGTCCTCGGTCTCCGGCTCGAGATGAGGGTGCGAACGCGAGGCCGCCTTCCGGTTCTCTAGGACACGCAAGTAGACCCTCGTACAATCTCGCTCATACGACGGGGCGCCAGGCGTGAGGTACCGCGTCATCGAGATACCATCGCCAGAACTCGAGATACGCAGCGGCCGAGAACGATGGCGACCACGGCATACCTCCGGCCCACGCGCCCGCGGCAAAGAACGCCGGGTCCCAAAGGTCGGGGTCTTCCGGATGCAGGAGGTCCTCCTGGGTCACACCCGCTTGCGTGGAAAGCAACTCATCCCCCACTGCGACCCATCCAGTCGCCGCAACCGCGCGCCCGGCCAAGTATGCTTGGTCCTTGCCCTGTGGGTCATTGAAGAGTCCACCCTGCAAGGCGTCCGTGCGACGGCGGATGTCGGCCACGGTCACGGCGTTCGCCAGGT
>JBILLV010000174.1:0-19577 GCA_044375895.1 Polyangiales bacterium
CCTGGCGAGGCGAGCGTGGTGACCAGATCGAAGGTGTATGGAACCTCACCGACGCGAACGGCCACGGGTCGGGCTTCGATCTTTCTGGGACGACGACAGCGGCGGCGACGCTGCGCTTCACCGGCTTGCGCCCGAGAGGGCAGGACGAAGCCGTGAACGACCTGCTCCTCGGGGCGGTGAGACACATCGAGGCGCTCGACGACGCGGTGCAATGGCTCGCCTCCGTGCGGGCGGTCCCGTATGGACCCGTGCGCGTGCAGGAGGGCGTCTCCGCGCACATCGAGCCCGACGGCCGCGACGTGCTCGACGTGCTTCAGCAGTCGCCCACCGTGCTGGCGCGCGTGAACGACTGGCTCGAAGCGCACGCGCAGCGCTCCCTGGAGTTGAAGAACGTCTCGCCGGGCTACGTGCAGCCCGAACTGCGGCACGTCGCGAGCGGCCACGCCCAACGCCTCGCGGATCACGGCGAGGGCATCCTTCAGGTCCTGCCCGTCCTTGCGGCGATCGAGCGCGCGCGGAGCGGGTTCGGCGACCTTCAGATCGCGCCGCGCATCGTCGCGGTGGAGGACCCGGAGTCGCACCTCCACCCCCACCTTCAACACGCCCTGGCGCAGAAGATCGCCAGCGTCGCAATGGACGACGACCCCCCCACGATGGTGTTGGAGACGCATTCGCAGCACCTGCTGCTCGCTGTCCAACTCGCGGTCGCGCAGGGCGTAGACGGGCGCCGCCTCGACCCGTCGCGCGTCGCGATCTACTGGGTCGAACAGGATGCGGAAGGGGTCAGCGAAGCCACGCCGGTTCGCATCGACTCGAACGGCGACCTCCACGACTGGCCGCCCGACGTCTATAGCGACGTCGTAGACATGGCGCGGGAGCTCACCGCGCACCGCTGGGGGCTGCGGCGATGAAGTTCCTGCTCGCGCAGGAGCTCTTCCGCGAGGGCGCCAGCGACCCACACGGGTTGCTCGCAATCCTGCGCTTCGCGTTCGAGGGTCGGCACAGTGTGTGGGTCGAGGGCGACGACTTCGAAGCGTGGCTCGCTCGCCGCTCCGACCCTGAACGGCATTGGGTCCGGCGGGCTGTGGACGACTCGCTCCGATCCGCGCCTCACATCGAGAAGGTGGTCGTCAGGGTCTGCGCGGTGGCGAGCTCCCGGTGGAGCGCTCGGCCGCCCGAGCTCACCCTCACCGACGCCTGCGCCCTCGCCCACGCGCCGCTGCGGCTCGTGCTGGAGGACTTCGAAGACGACGCCCATTTCCTCCGCTGGCTGGGCAGAGCGCTCGACGACTCGTTCTGGCAGCGCGTCGATCACGCGATGCGTCGCGGTTGGGCGGAGGTCGTGCATGGTGGCGGCACCGGGTCGATGCTCCGACTCGTCAAGGCGCTCGACGACGCACGCACCGACCTCCCCTGGGGCATGGTCGACGCGAGCGACCGCCTGAAGCCCTCCCAGCGAGCTCAACGCACCTGGGTCATGTTCGACCATGACGGGGTGGAGCCCGGCGACGACAAGCGCGGGCCCACGCCGCTGAAGCTCGTGGAGCACACTGCGACGCGAGATGTGGGGGCGCACTGCCTCGCGCGCCGTTCCATCGAAAACTACCTCCCCCTGGTGTTGCTGAGGCGGTGGGCGAAAGGGGACTTCGACGACCCCAACCGTCTGATCCCGCAGGAAGAACGCGAACGCCGCCATGTGCTGGTGGGCGCCTTCGCGCGCCTGAAGCCCACACGACAGCACCACTACTACTTTCGCGAGGGCTTGCGGAAGGACGCGCGGCGCGATGGAACGCTGCCGCCGGTGTGGGCACCGACCGAGGTCGACGATCAGATCAAGGTCGACGATCTGTGGGCGCTCGCTTGCGGCTTCGACGCGCTCGACCGCGACGGGATCACACGTCTTTTCGGGCACCCGGGGGCGCGCGTAAAGGCCAGCGTGCTGCGGGACGACGGCAGCCACGACGAAGCGAAGGCAATCCTGCGCTCGATCGCGGAGGCGCTCTGATGGCTCGCGAGAGCGATGGTGGGAACGAACTCCCCTACTACGTGCGCGAGCCGCAGGTGATGCGGCTGCCGACGTTGCTCACCGCCATGCGCGAAGGGGCTCTGCGCGTGCCGGATTTCCAGCGGGGGTTCGTCTGGAATGCGTCGCAGCGCCTTGGGCTCTTTGACAGTATCGCGCGGGGGTTCCCCATCGGCATGATCCTCGTGTGGCGGACGACGCGCCCCGAGGTGGTCGGCACGATGGAACGTCTCGGGCCGCTGACGCTCCCCGCCTCCGCGCGACGCCGGAGCCGCAGCGCCGAGCTCATTCTAGACGGGCAGCAACGCCTCACGACGCTCTACGCCGCCCTCAGCCCCGACCTGCCCGAGCAAGATGGCCCCTGGGACGATCCAGATGACCTGTTGCTGCATGCTGCGAGAGTCTTCGGCACAGAATCGGAAGCGCGGGAGTGGACGGTCTACGTCGAGTCCGCAGCGGACGTCAGGCTGCCCCTCGAAGACGGCGCAGGAGATGAGCTGCGGTTCTGCCGCGCGCCTCGATGGGGTCCCGTGCCATCGCACTACGTCCCCCTCTACCTCCTGCTGAAGAACATCTCGTTTTCACGGTTTCTGGCGGCGAGATCACAGTTTCTCAGCAAACGCCAGGTAGAGCGTGTGGAGCGGCTCGCCTCGATTTTCAAGGACTACTCGGTGCCAGTGGTACCCATCGTCACCGACGACGTGGACACCGCCGTGCGCAGCTTCGAGCGGGTGAACTCGCGCGCGACGGCGTTGACGCAGTTCGACATCGCGCACGCGCTTGGGCGTCACAAGAGCGTCAATCTGGCGGGCTTGTTTCGGGACGTCCGCGGGCGCCTGGAGGCGACCGGCTGGGGTGAAGTGGATGATCGCGCGCTTGGCTACACCGCGAAGCTCGCGGTCGGGATGCAGGCGTACTCGTCTGGAACGAGCGCGTTCGTCGCAAAGCTCGCGGAGGCGAATGACCTCACCGGGCGGATCGCTGAGGCTATGGCTCGCGCCGTGGTGTTCCTGCGAGAACGCTGTGGTGTCCATGGAGCGTCGGCGATCCCCTATCAATTTCAGCTCGTGCTGCTCTCCGAGCTCTTCCGCAGAGACGCTTTGACGCCCTTCCCCACACTGGAGGCTGGTGCCGAACGCTGGTTCTGGATGACCACCTTCAGCGAGCACTTCGCGAGCCAGCGACGCATCCAGTTCGCGCTGGAGCAGCTCGTGGCGCTCGCGCGGGGCGAGCACCCGGCGCGGATCGTGGACGACCCGCACCTCGATCCGCTCGACCGGGTGAAGTTCGGTCGTGCCCGGGTGAAGGGCTTCCTCCTCTGGTTCGCCAGGAACTTCGATCCGCGTGATGCTTCGGGCGCGCCGCTGCACGCATCCCACCTGCTCGGCGTTCGCGGTCACGAGGCCGTGCATACGCTCGTGCCGCGCGAGATGGTGCCGCCCGAGCTCTTGCAACGCGCGGGCAACGTGCTGCTCTGTCCCCCGGAGGCGCTCCCGTCCCTCCGCAACGAGCTACTGCTGCACACCGCGCGCTGCTCTGACGAGCTCCTACGCAGCCACGCAATCACGGGGGACGCGCGCGAGGCGCTCCTCGCGGGGCGTCACGCCGAGTTCATCCAGGCGCGGCACGCGGCGCTCGACGCGATGGAGCGCGCCTTCGTGACGCCTTGGGGTCTCGACTACCTCACCGAGCCCATCCGCGGCGACGACAGCGAGTAGGTGAATCCAGTGCCCCGAGCCCTGCTCAGCGCGGCGGCTCGACCAGCGCGCGGCGGAGCCCCTCCAGCGTCTCCTCCTCCGCCGCGCAGCGCGTCGCCCGCAGCGGCGAGAGCACGAGCTCGTTGGCCTCCCGGTCGACCACCTCCTGCGCGGCTGCGAGCGTGACGACCGTGGCACGCTCGAGGCGCCGCTTCAGCGACTGCTTCGCGTAGCTCAGCCCCTCGTCGTCGAAGTCGTGCCCGGCGAAGCGCGTTCGAACCGCGTCGTTCGTCTCGGACAACGCCACCCGCACGCGGCCGCTGTCGGGGCAGAACAGCGCGACGCCGACGTTGACGCCCTCGCCCCGATCGAGGTCGGGCACGTACTGGACGACGCTGAACCACGCCTCGCTGCGGGACGTCACGACTCTTCCCTCCCTGCAAACGTGGGCCACCCGCGCGTCGCCAGCATCCGCGCGCGGTCGACCAGCAGGCCCGTGATCGCGCCCCGAATGACTTGCGAAACTTCCCAGTCCGCGGGGACCTCCTGCACGAAGGCTTGCGCAACCTCCGGCGTGAGCTCGCCGACGCGGCGCAGGAAAGGCGCGACGCTCGCCTCGGTGACGTAGGGCGCGAACGCTGGGAAGAGCCCATGCACGCTCGTGTCCCGCAAGCGTTCGATCCGCAGGATCCGCGCCTTCAGCTCGCCGCCCTTCTCCCGCAGGCCGTCCGCGTGATCCGTCGCGAGCAGCCGGAACCGCCCGGCCGCCGCCTCGCGGCAGAGGAAGACGTCGCTCGGGTTCTCGCGCATGGGCTCGCCCCGGAAGTACCGCGAGCGGTTGAGCGTCAGCGTGTCGAGGACGACGAGGCCCGCCATGGCCTCCGGGTTCTCCACCCGCGCGAGGCCCTCTTCGTCCGCGCCCCACGGGGTACCGGCGACGTACCGCAGCGCGATCGCGGTCCCTGCCTGCGCGCGGTCGCCACCCTTGAACATCACCTCGGGCCATCCCGTGTAGCGCATCAGTGCGAGGTCGAACGTAGGTAGCCCCATCCACGCCGCGAGCCGCGTGCCCACCAGCTCGCAGACGAGCGCGTGTGGCCCCGAAGGGTTGCCCGGTAGTTTCACCACCGCATCGCCAGCGTCCGTGACGACGCGCGCCGCACCGGTGCTCGTCGCGTAGACCTTCACCACCCGCTCGATGCGCGTCGGCCGCCACTCCCTCACGCCGCCCCCCCTTCTCCCCTCACCGCGAGCGCACGTGCGCCCCGCGCTCCAGCACGCGCTCTTCGCCCTCGCGCCGCAGCCGCACGACCACCGCTGGGCACACCACGCGCACCACCGCGCCCGACGTCGCGCTCCCCGGCGCGGGCGGCGGCACCAGCTCGGCGACGCGCGCCCCTGGCGGCGGGAAGTCGAACGACACCTCCACCTCCGGCGCGATGGGCCGCAGCAGCGCTTCGAAGTGCACCTTCAGCAGCGTGAACCACGCCGCCTGATACCCCGCGTTCTGCCGCGTGAGCTGCTCCACCTGCTCGCCGAGCCACTCGAGCGCCCGGTTGATCCCCGGGATGCGCCGCGCCCGGTCGGTGAGGTCGCGCAGCTTGTCGGGCAGCTCGGGGGCGCCCGACGCGAGCCCCACCCCCGCGTACCACGCCGCCAGCGGCAGAAACCGATCGGCCAGCGCGAGGAACCAGTCGGGCTCCAGCTCGCCCGCCACCATCCCGTCGCCGGCTTCCACCGCGCGCGCGACGCCCGCGGCGATCTCGGCCTCGATGGCGCTCAGCCGGTCGTGAAACTCCTTCGCGTTGGCGGGGGCCTCGGCCGTCCCGTAGAGCGGCTGCGGGTACGGCAGCTCGGCGCGGAGGTTGGCGATCCAGGAGTCGGCGCGCGGGTCGCTCACGGCGTCGTCCTTCGGGTGACGGAGGTACTCACGGGTGCCCGGCGCCGCGTCGAGGCCCGCGTCGAGCGAGCGCCCGCGCCCGAACACGCGTTCGAACCACGCGACGAGCGCGCGCCAGACGGAGACAGGTGCCATGCGCTACTCACGATCGAGGTCCTCGGCGTCGATGACGCCGTTGCGGCGGAAGTCGAACTCCAGGCGGCGCGATTCGAAGTGGGCCGAGAGCCCCGCCACCGACAGCACGCTCGCCCCCTCCGCGGGCGCCAGCGTCTCGTCGAGGCCCGCGGCGCGCTCCACCCGCAGGCCCGCGAGCACCACCTCGCTGGCCGTCTTCTGCACGAAGCCGATCTGGATGCGCTTGATGCCCAGGCGCTCGCGCTCGATGATGGACGACGGCGTGAAGCGCACCTGCGCAAACGGGATGGGCGGGTCGACGCTCCCCGTGGTGCCGGGCTTCGGGGGGCCGCGGAAGTTCTGCCCGAGCACCGCGCGGGCGGCGAAGGGCTGCTCGTCGATCCACACGATGTGGTCGGTCTCCACCGCGGCGCCGTCGGCCCGCACGATGAGCCGGTCTTCGGGCATCACGTACTGCACGCCGCGGCCCTCC
Source organism: Polyangiales bacterium (assembly GCA_044375895.1). Classification (GTDB taxonomy): domain Bacteria; phylum Myxococcota_A; class Polyangia; order Polyangiales; genus CAISKJ01. The sequence continues at coordinate 6,228 of JBILLV010000174.1, forward strand.
TGCCGGAGGATGCCGACGTAGCGCGTGCGCTTGTGCTCGTCGATGGGCTGCACCACCAGCCGCCGGCCCTCGCCCGTCTTTGTGGTGAGCACGTAGCCGTGGGCCAGCCCGATCGCGACGCCGAACTTCGACAGGTCGGCCCGCCCCGTCCCCCGCTGGGCGGCGTGGAGGTCGAGGTAGCCGAAGCCGAGCTCCGTCCCCGCGAGCTCGCGCGGCGAGAGGAAGTGCTGCGCGAGGACGGGCCGCGGGGCCTTCGCGCAGGCCGCCCGGATGCGCTCGCACACGCCGGGGAGCTGGCTCGACCGGCCGCTCGCCAGCACCATCTGGACGGGCGCCTCGGCGCGCGTGAGCCAGCGCTCGGCCGTCTCCAGCGCGGGGGCGAGCACGGTGGCGGTGCACTCCTCCAGCCACGCCCGCGGCGGGATCGCCTGGAGCACCCGCGCGACGTCGAGCTCGGGGAGGTACTGGTGCGCCCGCGCCGCGAGGCCCGCCCGCAAGGCCGCCTCGTCCTGCGCCGCGGGCGACGCGAGGGCGAACTTCACCGCCTCGCCGAAGTAGAAGAAGCCCAGCGTCCGCTTCTGCCGCGAGCGCTCGGCGTCGGTGCGCGTCTGCCCCGGCGCCTCGTCGTCCTGGAGGAAGCGCGTGCGCAGGCGCTCCACCTGGTCGGGCGGGAGCGTCGCGCGCAGCCGTCGCTTGAGCTCGCGGCAGATGCGCCGGGTGATCTCCACGCCCGCGTACGGGAGGCCGTAGAAGTCCTCGATCTCCGACACGACGCGGTCGCCGTCCTCGCGCAGGCGGAGCAAGACGAGGTCGGTGGTGCCGCCGCCGCAATCGAACGTGAGGATGCGCACCGAGCGGGGCGCGCGGTTCGCTTCGCTCTGGAAGCCGATGGGCTGGTACGCGTCGAGGAGGCGCGTGAGGGCGAGCGAGCCGAAGCGGTGGTAGAGCACCCCCAGCGTCGCCGCGGTGGCCTCGTCGAGGAAGGTGATGGGGGGCTCCGGCGGGTCGGCGCAGAGGCCGCGGAGGGCGCCGTGCTCCAGGGCCTCGCGGGCCACGCGCTGGAGCGTCTCGCGGTCTTGCGCGAGGAAGGCCACCGGGTAGCTCAAGAGCACCGGACCCACCGCGCCGAGGCCCGCGTCGCCCGAAGCGCCGCGCACGATCTCCTTCGCCGCGAGCTCGTCGAACACGCCGTCGAGGAAGTCGCGCGCGAGCTGCGGGGCGCGGCCGAGCTGGAGCTTGGGCGCGGGTTCGAGCATGTCGACGTCGACCCAGGGCTCGTGGTCGGTCTTGTCGTCGTCGGTGGGCGGCGCGTCGACGCGCTCGATCGCGCGGTCGATGAGGCGGAGGGCGCGCGTGCCGATCACCTGGTCGGTGAGCGCTTCGAAGGGGTGCCCGAGGAGCCCGGGGGGCTGCGCGTCGCGCGGGATGAGCACGCTCGGGATGCCGATGTTGCCCTCCTTGCGCTGCGTGGCCTCGCGGCGGGCGAGCACCGACCAGCGCTCCACGATGGGCGGCGGCATCACCGGGTTGCCGAGGGTCGTTCGCTCCTCGAACGATCGGGGCGGCCCGACGAGCTCCGCGTGCCACGCCGACCCCTGGAGCGACACCGCCACGCAGTAGAACGACCAGGGCGCGAGCGGCCCCTGCACGGTGACGTCGCGCTGGCCCTCGCGCTGCGTCACCACGGAGGTCTCGTGGGTGCCGAAATCGATGGCGACGGTGGTGCCCGTCTCGCCCGCGCGGCGGGGGGCGCGCTCGGCGATGATGACGAGCGGCGCGTCGGGCGCGGGGACGAGCGCGAGGCGCGCCGAGGCCCGCCCGAGCAGCGTGTCCCACGGCGGCGTGGCGTCGTCGTAGTCGGCCTCGGCGAGAACCCAGCGGTGCGGGTCGATCACCAGGGCCTCGGTGACGCCGGCGCGCTGGGCGAGGTGACGCACGCGGCGCTCGGCGGCTCCAGCCGCGCCGACGACGAGCGCGACGCCGGGCCGCGGCGGGTGCCACGCGACCGAGAGGGCGACCTCGAAGTTGGTGGCGTTCTTGTAGGCGCGGACGGTGAAGAAGACGCCGCGGAGGAGGTCGTGGTCGAGGGCCGCGGCGGTGGCCGATCCCTTCGCGTCCGTCCACCCGATGGCGGCGCCGAGCTCGGGGCCGCTGAGCCACTCGAGCGAGCGGCACTCGATGCGCGCGTACTCGCGCTGGGCCCGCTTGGCGTCGGCGATGGGGAAGGTCTTCGCGTAGAGGGAGAAGGCGTCGGCGTCGCCGGCGCGCGCGAAGCTCCCGCGGCGGGAGGTGGCGCCGAGAGGGAGCGTGAGGGTGACGGGGTTGAGCCCCGCGCGGATGCGCAGGACGCCGTTCTCGATGAGCATCTCAGTTCGCCTCCGTCGCGGCGCCGTCGAGCTCGCCGAGGAGCGCGTCGAACAGCGCCTGCGCGCGGCCGTGGGCCTCGTCGAGGTTCTCGGGCAGGGGGAGCTCGCCGATCACGCGGCGGAGCCGTCGGTACGCTTCGGTCTTCTTCGGGTCGATGCCGAGCGTCTTCGCGGCGTACTCCTCGCGCTCGGCGGCCTCGGCGTGGAGCAGCCAGTCGAGCGCGGCCGCCACGCGCGCCAGGAGGAAGTGCGTGCAGTGGACGGCGTTGGAGGGCTCGTCGCCGAGGAAGCGCTCCTCCTCGTCACGGAGCTGCCGCGTCGCGGTGTCGGTCTCCAGCATGCGCTCGATCACGGGGCGGAGGTCGGCGGCGAGGGAGGCGTCCTTCGAAGCGCTCTGCACCGCCGCGCAGGCGGAGCGCACGCACTCGGCGACGAGCACGTCCCAGCTCGGGGGCTGCGCGCCGAAGGGCCGCAGCGACGCCTGACGCACCGCCGCGGGGAAGGGGATGGGGACGCCCTGACGCGGCAGCGCGGCGCGGAGCCGGGCGGCGAGGGCCTCCATCGCGTCGAGGGCGGCGCGGTCGGCGCGGGGCTCGCGGGTGAGGCGCTCCTGCAGGTCGGTGATGGCCGAGCGGGCGCGCAGGGCGAGGTCGACCATCTCCGCGCTCTTGGCCTTGCGCAGCTCGCCGCGGTGCGCGAGGTGGAGCATCAGCCGCGTGAGGAGCTCGTGGCCGCGGTCGTCGGGGTTGGCCACCGCGAGGGCGACGTCCACCATCCACTCCAGGAAGCGCCGACGCGCGGTGGGCTCGGCGGCGCGCACGCGGGCGACGTCCTCCACCCAGCTCCGCGCGAAGAAGTGAACCACCCGCCACGCGAAGGGCGTCTCGTCGGGCATCGCGGCGTCGTCGAGGGCGGCGACGACAGCGGCGCGCGCGGCGGGGACGTCGTCGGGGGCCACCTCCAGGTCGGCGTCGACGTGGCGGTTCTCGATGAGGACGAAGGGGGCCCAGGTGCGGATGTCGTTGGGGTCGAGCGCGTTGAGGAAGGGCTCGTCGAGCGCCCCGCGCAGCGGCTGGATCACCGACCCGAACACCGACTGCGGCAGCGACTGGACGGTGTTGATCTGCCGCTCGCTCTCGGGGCGCGAGAGGTCGCGGAGGCGGTCGGCGGAGTGGCGGAGCGCCTCGCCCGCGTAGGTGAGCGCGAGGACGGCGCGGCCGCGCATCTTGCCCTCGCAGCGCTCGACCCAGTGGCGCCACGGGCCGTGGAGGAGCTGGTACCCGGGGCGGATCGCGCTCGGCTGCGACGAGCACACGAGGAGGAGCAGGTCGAGCTCGGCGACGGCCTGGCGGAAGACGAGGTGGTTCTTGACGGCCTTGAGGTGGCGCGTGGCGTCCATCTCGATCTGCGGGTCGGCCCCGGGGCAGTCGACGAGGTCGAGCACTTCGAAGATGCGCGACGCGCGGGTGGCCGGGAGCGGGCGCACGCGGAGGGTGACCTCGCAGGCGCGGAGCTGGAGCGAGCGGAGGCGCAGCTCGCCCGAGCGCAGGCGGACGACGTGGTACTCGCCGCGGCGCGTCTCCTCCAGCTCGTAGCTCGAATCGTCGGCGGTGGGGAAGCGGCACACGCGCAGGGCGCGGGCGAACTCGTCGCGGTTGCCCGGTTCGAAGGTGACGTACAGCGACGAGGGGAACTCGTCGAGCGTGGCGGCGTCCTCGGCGGCGGCGGGCTCGGTTTCGAAGGACGCGTTGTCGAGCGTCTTCACGCGGATGGCCCCGTCGAGCTTCGCGCCGCCGCGGCGGGTGAGGCGCGTGAGGCAGCCCGTCGTGTCGGCGTCGCCCACGGGGAGCTCGCGCAGCTCCTCGAGGTCGCCGTACCAGCGCGAGAGCATGAGCGTCTTGCCGGCGTTGACCTTGCCCATCGTGGCGGCGGTGGGCTGGCGCTCGGCGCCCTCGGCGAAGCGGCGGACGGCGTCGCGGGCGCGGCGCTCGGACTCGGCCCACTCGCGGTCGATGATCGCGTGGTCTTCGGGGGGGCCGCTGCGCGCGTCGGTGATGCGCCCGGAGACGTCCGCGAGCCACTCGGCGTAGGTGCGGGCGAGGGCCGCGAGGTGCTCTTCGAAGGGGCGCTGCGCGGCGGCCGGGGCAGGGAGCTCACGCCCGTAACGGGCCAGTTCGAACACGTCGATCATGGGTGACGGCGCGGAGTAGAGCACGAAGGGGGGGCGGCGGGCGACGGCGGCGCGTCGAGGGGCCTGCGCGTTGCGCGAACGGGCGTGCGCAGGGGCGGCGAAGGCTGGCGCGACGGCCGGGAAGTACGGGCATTTCGGCGGCGCACAAGCGTCGCGGGCGCTGCGCAGGCAAGGCGGGCGGGGCGAGCCCCATCGCGTCATGGAGCCGATGGAGTTCATGGCCCGACTCCCCCTTCACGCTCGACACCGTCGGCTGACCGCGCGGCGGGGGTTTCGCGCGGGGGCGTTTGCGTTCACCATCCGCGGCGATGTCAGGCGCCGAGCCCGTTGCCCCCGCGAAGGACACCGACGCGCCCGCCCCCGGCCGCGCCGAGGCCGCCCGCGCCGTGTGGCCGTGGCGCGACCCACCCCCCTCCGCGATCCCACCGCGCGCGCCCCGCACGCCGCTCGTCGGACTCGTCGCCGGTGCCCTCCTCTGGCTGGGCGGGCGACCCGTCGCGGGGGCCGTCGCGGCGGGCGTGGCCGCGCTCCTGCTCGCCACGGGGGCGCTCGCGCCAGCGGCCACGACGCGCGCGCTCGGCGCCGTCGGGGGCCTCGCCGCGCGGGCCCTCTCGGTCGCGGCGCTGGGCGCGGTGTACCTCCTGGTGTTCGCGCCGCTTCGCCTCCTCCGCGGGGGGCGCGACCCGCTGCGCCTCCGTCGTCCGCGCGACGCCGCGAGCTGCTGGGTCGCGCGGGCGGGTCGCGCGGCGCGGCCGGAGCGCCCCTTCTGATGCGCGTGCTCGGGCTGAGCGGCTTCTACCACGACGCCGCCGCGTGCCTCGTGGTCGACGGCGAGGTGGTCGCCGCCGCCGAGGAGGAGCGCTTCAGCCGCGTGAAGCACGACGCCCGCTTCCCCGCGCGCGCGGCGGCCTACTGCCTCGCCGAGGGCGCGGTGGGCGCGGAGGGCGTCGACGCCGTGGTCTTCTACGACAAGCCCCTCCTCAAGCTGCACCGCATCCTCGAGACCTACCTCGCGGTCGCGCCGCGCGGGCTCCGGTCCTTTGTCCACGCGATGCCGGGGTGGCTGCGCGAGAAGCTCTGGGTGGAGTCCGCGGTGCGCGACGGGCTCGACGCGCTCGGCGCGCGCTGCCCCGCGCGCGTCCACTTCATGGAGCACCACCGCTCGCACGCCGCGAGCGCCTTCTACCCTTCCCCCTTCGACGACGCCGCGGTGCTCACGGTCGATGGCGTGGGCGAGTGGGCGACGGCCACCGTGGGGGTCGGCGACGGCGCCTCCCTCGAGCTCCTCGAAGAGCTCTGCTTCCCGCACTCCCCGGGGCTCCTCTACACGGCCTTCACGGCCTTCGCGGGCTTCCGGGCCAACTCCGGCGAGTACAAGCTCATGGGCCTCGCCCCCTACGGGACGGGGCGCTACACCGCGCGCATCCTCGAGCACCTCATCGACCTCAAGCCCGACGGCTCCTTCCGCCTCGACCTGAGCTACTTCGGCTGGCTCGACGGCCTCACGATGACCACGGCCCGCTTCGAGGCGCTCTTCGACGGCCCGCCGCGGCGCCCCGAGGGGCCCATCACGCAGCGCGAGTGCGACCTCGCGCGCTCCGTCCAGGAGGTGATCGAGGAGGTGGTGATCCGCATGGCGCGCCACGCCCGCGCGCTCACCGGGCGGGGGAGGCTCTGCATGGCCGGCGGCGTCGCGCTCAACAGCGTGGCCAACGGGCGGCTCCTCCGCGAGGGCGTGGTCGACGAGCTGTGGATCCAGCCCGCGGCGGGCGACGCGGGAGGGGCCCTCGGCGCCGCGCTCGCGTACTGGCACGGCGTCCACGGCGGCCATCGGCCCGCGGGGCGCACGCGCGACGGGATGCGCGGCGCGCTGCTCGGGCCGGAGTTTGCGCCGGAAGACATCCGCGCCTTCCTCGACGCGCGCGGCTACCCCTACGACGCGCTCGACGATTCTCGCGCCCGCGCCGACACGATCGCCCGACGGCTCGCGGGCGGCGACGTGGTGGCGGTGTGCGACGGGCGGATGGAGTTTGGCCCGCGGGCGCTCGGCAACCGATCGATCCTGGCCGACCCGCGCGCGCCCGGGATGAAGGCCCGGCTCAACGCGTCGGTGAAGCAGCGGGAGGCCTTCCGCCCCTTCGCGCCCGCCGTCCTCGCCGAGCGCGCGGGGGCGTACTTCGAGCTCGATCGCCCGTCGCCCTACATGCTCCTGGTGGCCCCCGTCGTCGCGTCGCGCCGCGTCGCTCCGCCGCCCGACGAGTCCGCGCTGGACCCCGCGGCGCGCGCGGCCCTTCCCCGCTCCGACCTCCCCGCGGTGACCCACGTCGACGGCTCGGCGCGCGTCCAGACGGTGAGCGCGACCTCGAGCCCTGGGCTCCGCGCGATCCTCGAGGCCTTCGAGCGGCACACCGGCTGCGCCGCGCTGGTGAACACCAGCTTCAACCTCCGCGGCGAGCCCATCGTGTGCACCCCCGAGGAGGCCTACGCGTGCTTCATGCGCGGCGGGATCGACCTGCTCGCGCTCGGCCCCTTCCTCCTCGACCGCGCCCGCCAGCCGCCGTGGGCGGGCGCCGAGGTGCCCTTCGCGCCCGATTGATGCGATGCTCGCGCCCATGTCGAGGCTCACCGCCCTCCGCGGCCTGCTGCGCGACCTCGTGGATTTCGCCCGCGCGGAGAAGGTCTGGTGGATCGTCCCGCTGGTGGTGGTCCTCCTCGCGGTCGCGGGCCTGGTGGCGACGAGCCAGGCGGCGGCCCCCTTCCTCTACGCGCTCTTCTGACCGGGGGTTTAGGCTCAGCGCGAGGCGAGCACCGCGGGGGCGAGCGCTTCGGCGAAGGCGCGGTGGCCCTCGGGCGTCAGGTGCCCGTCCATCGGGAAGTAGTACGCCTCCCGCCCCTCCGGCGGCAGCACCACGCGGGCGGCCCGCGCCGTCTGCAGAACCTCGGTGAGCCGGCAGTCGCCGCTGCTGAAGGGCAACACGATCACGTCGAAGGCGCCGCGCGCGACGAGCCGGTCGGCGGCGCGCACGCCCTCGGCGAGGAGGCGCGGGTCGGGCGCGCCCAGGCGGCCGCCGAGCATCCACGACTCGCAGACGAAGTAGCCCACGCGCTCGCCGAAGAAGGCATAGGCGACGGTCATCGCGCCGAAGCGGGTCCCCTCGCGGAGGGTGTCCTGGGTGTCCCACGGGGTGAGGTCGTTGGGCAGGGTGAGGGCGAGCACCGCGACGCGGGCGCCGAGGTCGCGCCGCGCCACCTCGAGCATCCGCAGGTGGCTGTGGAGGTTGTTGCCCTCGATGCCGAGGTTGAGCACTTCGAAGCGCCGCGCGGGGTCGGCCGCCGTGAGCGCGAGCGCGAGGCGGGCCGGGAGCGCCTCGCCCTCCTCGACGCCGCTGCCGAACACGTGCGAGTCGCCCACGACGGCGACGCGGGTGACCCCCGGGGCCGGGCGCGTCGCGAAGGTGGGGCCGCGGAAGCCGAGGGCGTTGGTTCGGTAGGTGACGCGCGGGCGACGGGGGTTGCCCTCCGTCCAGGTGGCGCCGCGGGGGTTGGGGACGACGCCGTGAAAGGTCTCCGGGGAGGGCCGCACGCGCACCCGTGTGAGCAGGAGCGCGGTGGCCGCGAGGAGCGGGATGGCCAGGAGGATCCCGTCACGCCAGCCGCGGGGCTCGCGCCGCCAGAGGAAGGCGGCGAGGAAGGCCGCGAGCACCGCCCCGGCGCAGCCCGCGACGCCCTCGACGAGACGACCGGGGTCGTGGCCCCAGAGGGCCAGCGCGACGACCGCGGCGCCGAGGAGCCCGACGCGCAGGGCGAGTGCAAGGAGCGCCCCCGCGGCGAGGCACTGGAGCGCGCGGCGACTGGAGGAGGCAGAGGGGGCGGGGAGCAACGGGCGGCGATCGTACACCCGTCGGGTGGGCGCTGCGGGTGCTTGACCGGCAGGGCCTTTGATTGCCCGATACCCTTCACGATCAGCGTTCGCGGATCCCCCCTTTACCTCGCCTCCAGATCGAGCCCCGCGAGCTTCGGGACAGCCTTCTTCGCGAGGGTGAAGTACGCCGCGTTGCGCTCGACGCCGACGCTCGCCAGCCCCATCGCCTCCGCCGCCGCGAGCGTCGAGCCGGAGCCCATGAAGGTGTCGACGACCGCGCCCTCGCCGAGCGGGAGCGCCGCCCACACGAGGCGCCGCAGGAAGGACTGGGGCTTGAGGCTCGGGTGGTCGGCGAGGAGGCGCTCGCGCTTCGGCGTCCGCTCGCTGGGGATGACGTCTTGAAACTCGCTCCCGTCGCGCTGGTCGCGGAGCGCGCCGGTCTGCCATTGCCGGAGGCACGCGCCGACGGTCATCCCCTTCGGGAGGGGCTTGCGGAAGATGCCCCAGGGCTCGTAGCCGCCCCGCGGGAGCGTGGTGACACGGGGGAACTCGGCCTCCGCATTCTTCGGGCGGTCGCCGCCGCGGAGGGTGCGGACGAGGCGGATGATCTCGCCGCGAAACTCCAGGCCCCCGTCGACGATGGCGCCGAACACGAGCTGCGAGAGGAAGGCGTTGCCGGCGACGAGGACGTGCGCGCCGGGGCGGAGCGGGCGCACGAGGGCGGCGCTCCACGCGCGGAAGAAGGTGGCGATGGCGTCGCGCTCGCGGGGGTTGAGCGCGGTGAAGCGGGGCAGGGGGGCGCGCGTGTGACCGTCGAGCACCGGGGGGAGGCGCCACACGCCGCCGCGGCCCGCCGCGAGCTTCGTGAGCTGGTCGGGGTCGTACTCCTTCACGCCGTACGGGGGATCGGTGACCACGGCGTGGAGCGAGTCGTCAGGCTGCGCGCCGAGCCACGCGATGGCGTCGGCGTGGACGAGCGTCGCGCGGCCGAGGGTGACGGGCTTCTTCGCGGGGGCGCTCACGGGGAGGGGAGGAGGCGTACAACGGGACGACGCCCGCGCGGAAGTGTCTCCCGCTCAGCGCCCGCCCGGCGCGCTCCCGCGCATCCCGTAGGCGTGGGCCGACACGCTGCTGGGGCCGTGGAGCATGTCGTGCGCGATGCGCGGCCCCACGATGGCGGCGAGGCGGCGCTCGAGGTCGGCCTCGTAGCCCACGAGGGTGCGCATCGCCCGCTCGTACTCGGGCTGCTCGGCGGAGGGCGCGCGCCACGGGGAGAGACCGCCGCGCTCCTGGGCGAGCTGCCACGTCACCTGCCCCCGCGCGCCGTCGGGCGCCTTGTCGCGGAGCTCGTTCATCAGCGCCTCCAGGGAGAGGTTGCCCGGGTCGCTGCCGACGGCCTCGCGGTAGAGCGCGGCGAGGCTCGTCTGGAGCTCGCGCTGCGCCGCGCGGAAGGACTCGTTCACCTCGGCGCGGTCTTGCTCGGGGACGCCGAGGCGCCGGGCGCGCTCGTCGTCGAGCGAGTCGCCGCGCGTCGATCCGGGGATGCGGTACCGCAGCTCGCCCATCCCCGCGAGCTGGCGCCACTCGTCGGGCGTGAGGTCGGTCTCCCCCGGGTCGTCGAGCCCGCGCCGCGCGCCCTCCACCCGCCGCCCCGTCTCGGGCGAGATGCCGTTCTGCGCCAGGATCGTTCGCAGCCGAACCACCTCCGCCGCCGCCCCGGCGTCGCCCGCGCTCGCCGCCGTCGCAGGCGCTGTCGCGGGTGCTGCCGTTGTCGTCGCCGCGCCCGTCGCCGTCGCGGCGTGATCGTTGGCGGCCTCGCGTCGCAGCGCGCCGTCGCGCTCGACCACCGCACGTTCGCCGGGGCGCACCTGCACTTCCGCGCGGGTGCCCTGACCGCTCGCCACCCGCACGCCGCCCTCGTACACCGTCACCGCCATCACCGCGGAGATGACCCCCGCGCCGAACCACTTCGCTCGCATCTCGTCCTCGTTCGTTGTCGTGGCGTCGCCGAGGTCGGCCACGCGGAAGCACGTCCCGGTCACGCGCGCTCGCCCGTGGGGGGTGCGCACTTCGAATCCGCCGCCGCGGTCGACGCGGAAGAACACGCCCCCGCGCGCGAGCTCCACCCGGCTCTCGCCCCACGGCGCCACGCGGTAGCGCAGCGTCGTGCCGGGCTCGACCACCGCCACCGCGCGCCCCCCGAGCGACACCTGCCGCGCGGCCTCGTGCGCGCCCACCGTCACCTCACCGCTCCGCGGGCGCAGCGACACCGCGAGGGCCCCCACCGCCACCGCGGCCATCGCGAGCGCGAGCGTACGACGCCACCGGGGCGGTGCGGTCGCGCGCGGGGCGGCGCCCATCACGCGGTCGACGAATCCCGGCGGCGGGTGCGGCGCGTCGCCCTGCGCTTCAAACGCGGCGGCGAAGAGCGAGCGGTCATCCATGGGCGTGCTCCTGGAGGCGATGGGGCGAGCGGAGGGCGGCTTCGAGCGACGCGGTGGCGCGCGCGAGGCGAGACTTCACCGTCCCCACCTCGACGCCGAGCGCGGCCGCGATCGCCTCGTACGAGAGCTCGTGCTCCACGCGGAGGAGCATCGCGGCCCGCTGGTCGGCCGAGAGGCGCTGGAGCGCGTCGGCGAGGCGCGCGCGCGAACGCTCGTCGTCCATCGCCTCGCCGGGGTCACGGAGGGTCGCGTCGGGGGCGTCGTCGAGCGCGTCGAGGGAGACCGACTCTCGCCGCCGCCGCGCCGCGTCGATGGCGGTGCGCGCGGTGACGGTGGCGATCCAGGTGGAGAGGCGCGCGGGGCCGCGGGGGTCGAAGCGGTCGAGCGAGCCGAGCACCTTCAGCAGCGCGTCTTGCGCGACGTCGGGAACCTCCGGCGACGCGACCCCCAGCACGCGCCCCGCGGTCGCGAACACGAGGCGCTGGTAGCGCTCGACGAGGGAGCGCCACGCGCTGCGGTCACCGCGGCGGGCGCGTTCGAGGGTGACGGGGTCGAGCTCTGCGGGGGGCATTGCGGCGTGCGGGAGGTTGCACGCGCGAGGGGGGAGGGGAGTTCCCGGAAATCGTCAGGCGCGGCTCACATGCCGGCGCGCACCTGCTCGGAGAGGCCGTTGGCGCCGTCGGAGGCGTCGCTGCCGAAGCCGTTGGAGCCGCCGCTGCCGCCCACGCCGCCGCCGCCGAGGTTGCAGTCGAGCATGTTGATCGTCGGGGGGACGCCCAGGTAGTACACGCACACCGAGGGGCCGCCGGGGCCGCCCGAGCCGTTGCCGCCCGCGCCGCCGTTGCCGCCGTCCGCGCCCGTGCCGCCGCGTCCCGCGTTGCGCGTCGAGGCCCCGCCGCTGCCGCCGCGCCCGCCGTTGCCGCCGCGCGCGCCGTTGCCGCCGCGCCCGCCGTTGCCGCCGCGCCCCGAGGTGATGCGGCAGTCCTCGACGCGGAGCTGCGACGAGACGGCCATCACGCCGAAGCTCCCGCCGCCGCCGCCGCCTGCGCCGCCGGCCGTGCCGCCGCAGCCGCCGCTCCCGCCGCCGCCGCCGCCGCCGCTCGTGGCGTCGCAGCAGCCCGTGTTGAGGAAGCCGCAGCCGTACTGGCTCGACCCGCCGCCGCCGCCGCCGCCGCCGCCGCCGCCCGCGCGGCCGTCGGTGCCGCCCGCGCCCACGGGGGCGGTGTAGACGCCGTCGGTGCCGCGGATGGTGCCCACCATCGGCGCGGCGCGCCCGTTGTTGCCGTTGCTGCCGTCGGTGCCACGGACGGCTCCGCCCGGGTCGCCCGCGTTGGCCGCGTTGCCCGCGGACGAGGCCGAGAAGGTGTTGCATGTGCCGCGGTTGCCGCCCGCGCCGCCCGCGCCGCCCGCGCCGCCGTCGGGGGCTCGCCCGCCGCCCGCGCCGTTGTTGCCGGCGTTGAGGCCGCTGCGCCCGGAGCCGCCGCCGCCGCCGCCCGCGTCGCACGAGGTGGAGGCGCCGCCGCCCGCGTCGGGCGTCCCCGCGTTGCCGCCCTCGCGACCCGCCGCGCCCGCGGCGCCGTTGCCGCCGCTGGAGCCCGGCGCGCCGTTGCCCGAGGTGATGCTGCACGCGCGCAGGGTGAGCGGCGCGGTGACGTTGACCACGCGGACGCCGTAGCTGCTCTCGCTCGCGGTCGTGGCCGCGGCCGACGCGATGGTGACGAGCTGCACCTCGGTGGGCGACGCGAGCGCGTTGGCGAGGATGGCCGTGGTGCCGCCGCGAATCACGGTGGTGGAGGTGCGCGCGCGGGCCCAGTTGCGGGTGTCGTCGTAGCCGCCGTAGACGTTGACCCCGGCGACGAGCTCGAGGGCGCCCGTCTGCGTGTACGTGCCGGCGGCCGCGAGCACCGCGGTGAAGCCGCGCATGCGGGCGGCGGCGAGGGCGGCGCCGAGCGTGCGCTTGGGCATCACCGTCAGCCGCGGGCGACCGTCCATCCCGGTCATCACCACGCCGAGGCCGTCGTTCATGTCGTCGCCGCGGTCGGCGGAGACGAAGATCGAGCGCACCGCGTCGCCGTCGATCGTGTCGCAGTTGCTGTCGGCGAACATCAGGTCGGGCTCGTCGGGGTCGGCGTTGTTGCACTCGCAGCCGTTGCCGCCCATGCGCCCGAGGTCGCCGTTGATGTCGAAGTAGCCCATGTTGCAGCGGAGCGAGCAGGCGCCCATCGCGCAGCCCGCCGTCGCGTTGGGCGCGGTGGCGCAGGCGTTGCCGCAGCGGCCGCAGTTCATGATGTCGGTGGCGTACTCGGGGCCGGAGTGGCGGCACATCGGGGCCGTCCCCATCACCGCGCACATGTCCGTCGTGCACATGTCCATGTCGTCGCACGCGTACGGCGCGCTCCGCACGCAGCGCAGGCGCGCCGGGTCGCAGCTCCAGGTGCCGGTGCAGGGGTCGCCCTGGAGGCGCTCGCAGGTGCGGTCGCCGAGCTC
>JBILLV010000508.1:0-4951 GCA_044375895.1 Polyangiales bacterium
GCCGGTGGTGCGGTCGAGCGGGGTGCGGAGCGTGGCGCTGAAGCGATCTTGCTGCGTCGCGAGCCAGTCGGGGGCGGGCGTCGGGGTCGCGCGCGCGCCCTTCGCGCGGGCGAGCTCGGCGAGCACCTCGGGCATCGGCGGGATGCGCTCGTCCCATTCGAGGAGCGTGGGGAAGGGGCCGCCCAGGCGCCAGGCGCGCGCGTAGAGCGACCACACCGGGTCGGGCACCGGGTGGTCGTGGGTGTCGACGAGCGTGCCGTCGGCCTCGCGCGAGTGCCCCGCGATGTGCACCTGCAGCACGCGCGAGAAGTCGATGGCGCGGAGGTAGTCCGCGGGGTCGAAGCCGTGGTTGTGGCTGGAGACGTAGATGTTGTTCACGTCGAGCATGAAGGAGCACCCCGACGCGCGGACGACGGCGGCGTAGAAGTCCCACTCCGTCATCGTGGAACGTTCGAAGGTGACGTAGCTGGAGAGGTTCTCGATGCCGAAGGGGCGGCCGAGGCGGCGCTGGACGTAGGCCGCGCGCTCGGCGGCGAGGGCGACGAGCTCGGGGACGTAGGGCGTCGGGAGGAGGTCGTGGTGGGAGATGCCGCGGGCGCCGGTCCAACAGAGGTGATCGCTGACGAAGGGCGCGTCGATGCGGTCGGCGAGGCGGCAGAGCGCGTCGAGGTAGTCTTCGTCGAGGCGCGCGTGGCCGAGGAGGTTGAGCCCGACGCCGTGGAGCACGACGGGGTACCGCGCCCGCACCGCGTCGAGGCGCTCGCGGGGCGGGAGCGCGGGGGTGAGGAAGTTCTCGCTGATGGCTTCGAAGTAGTCGACGGCGGGCCAGTGCGCGAAGAGGTGCGCGTGGTGCGGGCGGCGGAGGCCCAGGCCGAGGGCGTCGCGGGGGAGGAGGACGGTCACGCGGGGGACGATAGCGCCGTGGGCGCGACCACAGGAGTGGCGAAGTTCGCGATCCGCGGTGCTGGTTGATCTGTCCGCGCGGACACGGTAGAAAGGGCGTCATGACGTCCGTGGGGCGGCAACCATTTGCAGGGGCTCGTGGGGCGGATGGGTCACTGCGACCGGGGGCGCAACCTCCATCGCCCCGGTACGCCTGTGACGCGGGCGCGGAGTGCGTCGCGCGGTGTGTGTTCGGGATGACGCTCTACACGCGCCATCGCGGGGCGGTGTCGACTGCGGGCGCGGCGCGCCTCCTTCGAGCGTTTGTGGCGTGTGTCCCAGAGGGAACTCTCGCCTGGCTCTTCACCTCGCATCAGACGGGGTGGCTCGCGGTGCGCCCGAGGGAGCTCGATGGGATCGCGGCCGGGATCGAGCGCGCGGACGCGCCGCGCCACCTCTTCAGCCTCCGCGTCGCGGAGCGCGTCGACGCCGCCGAGACCTTCTTTGCGTATCGGGAGGTCGATGCGTCGCGCGGTGGCGCGGGGTACCTTCAGCTCGGACTCCCGCTGAGTCACACCCCGCAGCGATTGCTCCAACTGGCGGAGCTGGCGAGCCAGGAGGTGCCGATGTGGTGGGGGAGCGCGGGCTTCCTCGCGAGCGGGCACCCCTCCGACCCGTGCACCTCGTTGAGCGCGCACTGGGCCTGGAGTCGGCGCTACCAGGGGATCGACGTTCACGATCTGGAGCGGGCGCGGCGTGGCGCGTGCGACGGCATTGTCAGCGTGAACTGGTTGACCCTTCTGGGCGAGGAGCTGTTCGAGCGTCGTCGCCTTCGCCCGGCGGAGCTCGCGACCGCGGTACGAGCCCGCGGCTGCACGTGGCTTGCGGCGCCGAAGGCCGCGATCGTGCAGGCGGGGGACGCGCCCCTCCTGGGGGACTTGAATGCGATGGCGCTCCCGCACGCCTATCACCTCGCCGCAGACGCCCTGCGGGGCGCCTACGCCGACGAGACGCCGCGGATGGCGGGGCGCTTCTGGCACCGCGAGCGCTCGTCGAAATGGGCGCGCCGCTTCCTCGAGCCGGAGGAGGCCGAGCGCTAACCATGCCGCCGCACGTGCCCATCGTCCTGTTGCTCGGAGGTGGTTCGGGGGTGTTCTCCGCGGACTGCTGTGAGGCGCTCCAGCAATGCGGGATCAACCCTGAGTGGATCGGCAGTTACCGCGTCCTGCACGCGAAGAAGGTGGCCGCGGAGAAGGTCGTGACGGACTGGCAGACGGCCGTTCGGAGCGGCGTGACGCCGCCTCCGCCGCCCGTGCCGACCTTCGAGCAGCGCTGGTTGGCGTCGAGCACGGTGGGTCACCTCACCCAAGACGCCGCGCACCGGCGCGGCGCCCGCGGGGACAACTGCCGCACGCTCGTCGATGGCTACACCGACCGGGGCGCACCCGCGATGATGAACCTCGGCAAGAAGGAACACGCGGGCACGGTCGAGTCAGACGTGTCGGCGACCGAGCAGACCCGCAACGCCGCGCGGCGTGTCACTGCGGCTTCAACAGGGAGCGACGCTTACCCCATAGAGCCCCGTCATGAAGACCAGAACGCGTGCATGCGCACGGCGGTGGAGTCGCAACGCCGCAACTTCCCCGACGGCCTCGCCTCGACGCCGCACCCGTCGCGCCCCGGTGACGTCGCGCCGACGGGTGCTGAACTCACGCGCCTCGATCAGGAGCGACAGCGCGCGATCGAGTCGGCCCGTGCGGGCAGCGGCGCCGCGCTCGGCAACACCGGCACCCCCGGGTCGGCTGCCACCGCGAGCGGGCCAGCGGGGGGCGCGGTTCCACTGATCTCCCCGAAGTCGCCGGGAGCCTCCGCCGAGGAGCAGGCGCTCGAGTGTCTGCAAGGGTACCGCGACGCGATGGAGACGCCTGCGGCGCGGCTTGCCAGCCTCGACGAGGAGATCAAGGAACAGCAGGCGCGGCTCGCAGACGGCGCGCAGATGGCGGAGCACGAGAGCAAGCGGGCGGCGCTCGAGCAGCGCGTCCGCGACGCAGAAGCGGCCGAGAGTGCCGCCAAGAAGCGCGTCACCGCCGCCGAGCAAGGCATGGTGAACTTCGACAATGCGGTCAAGGGCATGACGGTCCAACAGCGGGACTTCTACGAGAAGAAGCGCCTCGATCCCGTGCTACGGGAGGCCGAGGCGGCTCAGCAGAATCTACCGAACCGCCAGAACGACACCCTCGTCGCCCGCCAGGCGCTCGCGGACCACACACAGATGCACCCCAACGCGCAGATTCAGTGCCTCCAAACCCAGCGCGGGCGGATCCTCGCGGAACAGGGCGAGACCACGGGGCGTATCCCAGGAGCCTCGGAATGACCGCCAGGAGCCACACGACGGTGACGGCGCGCTTCCTCGCCTGCGCGGGTGCCAGCTTCGACGACGCCTGCTTTATCGCGCAGCGCTACGAGCCCTCCGCGCGCTCCGCTGAGGCCGCCGACCCGCGGCGGGTGGAGTGGATCCTCGGCCACCTCCGCGACGGCGCCATCGACGCGCTGTGGGCGACGCGCGGCGCCCTCACGGGAATGGTCCGCAACGCCGACGGGGACGTCTTCGTCAGCGCGTCGCGCAGCGCGGAGAGCGGCGCGCTCGACCAGCGTGACTGCGTGCTCCGTGTCTCGTGCGACGATGCGATCCACGTCGAGCCCGCGGTGACGACCCGCGCGCCGCTCGACGGGCTGACCACCCTCGCGGACGGCACGATCGTCGGCTGGTCGATGGGGGGCGCCGCGGTCGGGCCGCTGGTCGTGCAGGCGCGTGGCGTCTGGTTTGAACTGCCCGCCCCCGAGATGCGCGTCCACACCCTCCACGGGTCGGGCCTCGGCGACCTCTTCGCCGCGAGCGACGACGGCCGCGTCGCCCGCTGGGATGGCCGCGCCTGGGGCGTCACCGACGTGCCTTTGGGCGTGCTCGTGACGACCCTGCTGTCCACGAGCGCCACGGAGACATGGGCCGCCACCTTCATGCCCGACCGGCTCCTCCGCTGGGACGGCGCGGCGTGGCACGTCTGGAATGCCGATCACACGAACGAGCCCATCGAGGCGCTCGCGCGCTGCGGGGGTCGGCTCTACGCGGCCTTCGCCGGCGGAAGGCTGGCGCACCTCGTCGGGCGCGGCTTCAGTGCGGGGACGGGCATCGGCGCGACCTCCTTGCAGCCGATGTCCGATCGACTCTGCGCCCTCAGCGCGGGGTATCTGGAGGAGGTTCGAATCAGCGGGGAGGGCTGGGCGACGGTGGTTCGCTCCGTCAACGAGCGCGCGCTGGTCGAGGCGATCGGCGCGCGCCGCCCGCTGTGGGAGACCGCGATGCTCGACGTCGACCCGCGCGCCTGGGTTCGCTCGTGCCCCACGGGCGGCACCGCGTCGCTGACGCCGACCTTCTACGGCTTCGCGGCTTGCGTGGGCGCCTCGCTCGATGACGCCGTGTTCCTCGCGTCGCGTCGCGCCGACCGAGAGGGCCGCTTCGACGCCGAACGCTCGGACGCCGTCCTGGGGCACGTCGCCGATGGCGTCATCCGCGCCGTCACCACGACGCGCGTCGAACTCTGCGGGCTCTCACGCGCGCCGTCGGGCACTGCCTGGGTGGCGGCGTTCACGACCGAGGGGCTGTGGCGCGTCGACCCGCGCGGGCCGCTGACCTGGGAGGCGCTCCCGGTGCCCCACCCGCGCGGCGTCTTCGCGCTCGACGATCGCTGCGTGATCGCCTGGGGGGGCCTCGCGGACGCGCAGTCCTTCTGGCGCTACGACGGCCGGGACGTGCGGCCCATGCCCGCTCCGCCGATGCACGTCCTCGCGGTTCATGGGTGCGCACCCGACATGATCGTCGCCGTCGGTCGCCGGGGCGCCGTCGCTCGCTGGAATGGGGAGGCGTGGCTGGTGAGCGCGCTCCCGACCGCCGGTGCCTTGGCGTCGGTGTGGGTGGTCTCTCCCGACGAGGCGTACGCGACGGGCCCGTGCGGGATGCTCTTCGAGGGGTCGCGGCACGGGTGGGCGGAGCTCGCGCCCGTCGAGGGGG
>JBILLV010000175.1:0-19409 GCA_044375895.1 Polyangiales bacterium
GGCCCGCAACCGCAACCTCGCCTTCCTCGGCACGACGCTCCTCGCTGAGGTGCGGCGCCGCGCGGCGGGCGACGACGAGGCCGCCCAGGGGGCCGCCATCGACGCGGTGTTCCAGGAGCTCCCGCGGGCCCGATTCGGCGCGGCGACGGTGGTGTTTCAGCTCTTCCAGACGCAGGAGCAGCTCACCGCGCGGGTGCGGCAGATCCACGGGACGCTCGTCTCGCAGGACACCGCCCGCGGGGCCCTGTGGTTCGGCGAGGTGATGCCCGACATCGTCCGGGCGCGCGCCCGCTTCCTCGCGTCCGTCGAGCGGGTTCGCGCCGCCCACGCCGCGACCCCCGAGCCTGCCAACTACGCCTTCGGCACCGTCAACCTCGCGGGCGCCCGCGACGCGCGCCCCGTCGTGGTCGGCGTGTGGGACCTCGGCACCAACCCCGCCCTCTTCCAGCGGCAGATGTACGTCAACCCCCGCGAGCCGGCCAACGGGCGCGACGACGACAACAACCAGCTCATCGACGACCGCTCGGGCGTGGTGGCCGACGGCGACGCGCCGCACACCGCGCTGCTGTACGAGCCCGGCGCCGACACCATCCGCCAGTACGCCCCCTTCCTCCGCGGCGTGATGGACCTCCGCGCCGGCATGGCCTCCACCCCCGCCGCGCAGCGGGTGCTCGAGCTGCAGCGCAGCGTCACGGACGAGGCCGGCCTCGAAGCCCTCGACCGCAACCTCGACGCCATCGGCGAGTGGTCGCACGGCACCCACGTCGCGGGCATCGTGCTCTCGGGCAACCCCCACGCACGCCTTGCGGTGTTTCGAAGCGCGTGGGCCGGCGAGTCGCGGCCCTACCACCACCGCGGCCCCACCGACGCCGAGCTCGACGCCGAGCGGGCCAACATGGAGGCCATCGCCCGCTTCATCAACGGCAACAACGTGCGGGTCGTCAACGCGAGCCTCGGGTTCTCGGTGGAGTACCTCGAGGCCGAGCTGCGGCACGAGCGCGACGTGTACCACAGCGACGACGAGGTGCGCGCCCGCGCCCGCGCCGTCCAGGCCCGCCGCAAGGACAACTGGCGAAGGGTGTTCGAACTCTGCCCGCGCACGCTCTTCGTGGTCGCGGCGGGCAACTCCAACGAGGACATCGTCGAGTACGACGTGATCCCCGCGTCCATCGAGGCGCCCAACCTCCTCCCCGTCGGCGCCGTCGACCGCTGGGGCGGATGGGCGACCTTCACCAACAGCAACCCCCAGCGCGTGCGGGTGTTCGACCACGGCGTGGAGGTCGACAGCCTCATCCCCTCGGGCGAGCGCGTGCCGCTGTCGGGGACGTCCATGGCCTCGCCGGGCGTCGCGAGCCTCGCGGGCAAGCTCTTCGCGCTCGACGCCGCGCTCACGCCCGAGCGGGCCATCCAGGTGATCACCGACACGGGCGACCCCATCGCGGCGCCCTTCAACGGCCGCATCGCCAACGAGACGCGCGCCGTCGCCGAAGTGCGCCGCGCCCGTCGCCCCGCCGCCGCCGCGCCCGCCGCCGCGCCCACGCGCCCCGCCGCCGCGCGCTGACGCCGCGGCGATTGCCAAGCGCCCCGCTTCCCTCTACGTTCCGCCCCACCTCATGAACCCGACCAGCTTCGACGCGGGCATCCCCGCCTTCGGGACGGGCGTGCTCTACGCGTTCCTCGTGACGGCGGCCTGCGCCTTCGCGCTCTCGGTGATCGCGGGCACCGTCGGCCCCGTGCGGGCGCCGCGCTTCCTTCGAGCGGCCCGCCTCGCCACGCTCGGCACCTGCGCCCTCATCGGCCTCGACGTGATGGTGCTGCTCTACGCCTTCCTCTCCCACGACTTCCGCATCCGCTACGTCGCCCACTACAGCGACCGCTCGATGCCCACGCAGTACCTCGTCGCGGCGCTCTGGGGCGGTCAGGACGGCTCGCTCCTCTGGTGGACCTTCCTCCTCTCGCTCTACACCTCCGTCTGCGCGCTGTGGATCAAGGGGCGCTACAAAGAGCTCGCCCCGTGGGTGCTCGCCACGCTGATGAGCGTGGTGATGTTCTTCGGCGTGCTGATGTCCTTCGCGGCCAACCCCTTCGCCGCGAGCTTCGGCGGCGCGCCCCCGGACGGCGACGGGCTCAACCCCTCCCTGCAGAACTTCTACATGGCCATCCACCCGCCGAGCCTCTACGTGGGCTTCGTGGGGTGCGCGGTGCCCTTCGCGTTCTCGGTCGCGGCGCTCATCACGGGGCGGCTCAACGAGGAGTGGGTGATCGCGGTCCGGCGGTGGGTGCTCTTCGCGTGGATGTTCCTCTCCATCGGCAACGTGCTCGGGATGCTGTGGGCCTATGAAGAGCTCGGCTGGGGCGGCTTCTGGGCCTGGGACCCGGTCGAGAACGCCGCCTGCCTCCCCTGGTGGACGACCACCGCGTACCTCCACTCCGTGATGATCCAGGAGCGCCGCGGCTTCCTCAAGGTGTGGAACGTCGCGCTCCTCCTCGGGAGCTTCTTCCTCACGATCTTCGGCACCTTCCTCACGCGCTCGGGGCTCATCTCCAGCGTCCACTCGTTCGCCCAGAGCGAGATCGGGATCTACTTCGTCTGGTTCATGGGCTTCCTCGTGCTCTTCTGCGTCGGGCTGGTGGTGTGGCGGCTCCCGAAGCTCCGCGCCCCCTCGCAGATCGACAGCGTGCTCTCGCGCGAGGCCATGTTCGTGGTGAACAACTGGATGCTCCTCGGCATCTGCGTCTTCATCCTCCTCGCCACCACCTGGCCCAAGGTGAGCGAGTGGCTCTGGAACGAGCGGCTCACCGTCGGCGCCAGCTTCTACAACGCCTGGCTCGCCCCCATCGGCCTCGTGCTCTTCGCCATCGTCGGCATCGGCATGCTCGTCCCCTGGCGCAAGGCCACCCCGAAGAACCTCATCGACGCCTTCCGCGGCCCCGTCGCCGCCGGGCTCGTCGTGGGCGTCCTCCACGTCGCCATCGGCCGTCACCTCGGCTTCGCCCCCGTGGTCACGATGGACCCCATCTACGACAACGTCACCGCGCTGAAGCTCTTCGGCCTCACGCTCGGTCACATCAACGTCGGCCGCTCGCTGGCGTGGGTCGACGGCCACCTCCCGCCCCTCGCGACGGGCCTCTTCGCCTTCAACGTCGCCGCGCTCTGGCAGGAGTTTCAGCGCGGTACGCAGGCCCGCATGCGCGCCAAGAAGGAAGACGTCGCGACGGCCCTCACGCGCCTCGTGGGCAAGAACCGCCGTCGCTACGGCGGCTACATCGTCCACTTCGGCTTCGCCCTCATGATGCTCGGCTACATGGGCGCCGCCTACCGCACGGAGACCGAAGCCTCCCTCGCGCCGGGTCAGTCGATTCGTGTCGGCCACTACACCCTGCGCTACGACGGCCCCGACGTGCGCCGCTCGCCCGACAAGCGCGAGGTGTACGCGCGCGTGACGGCCTTCCGCGACGGCCGCCCCTTCGCCGAGCTGCGCCCCGCCCGCTTCATCTACACGGCCCGCCCCGACATGCCCACCACCGAGGTGAGCATCACCAGCGGGCTCCGCGAAGACCTCTACGTGGTGATGGCCTCGCTCAACAACGAGACGCACGTCGCCCACATCAAGGGCGTGGTCAACCCGCTCACCCTCTGGATCTGGCTCGGCGGCATCGTCCTCGTCCTCGGCGTCGTGACGGCGATGTGGCCCGACGCCTCCCGCGAGGCCGCCCGCGCGGTCGCGCCCCGCAGCGTGCCCGCGGGCGCCACGGCGCTGCTGCTCGTGCTCACGGCGGGCGGCGCGCTGCTGCTCGTCCCCGCCGACGCGCTCGCGCAGGAGCACCGCGTCTCGGGGGCGGGCGGCATGCCCGTCGGCGTCGCGGAGAACTTCTCGCCGGTCGAGCGGCACATGTTCGACCAGCTCCTCTGCATGTGTGGCGGCTGCGCGCGGCTCCCGCTCGCGACCTGCGCGTGCGACTTCGCGGCCAACCAGCGCAACACGATGAAGGCGCGGCTCGCGAGCGGTGACAGCGAGGCCACCATCGTGGGCGACTACGTGACGCGTTACGGCCGCGAGGCGCTCACCGTCCCGCCCGACCAGGGGCACAACAAGGCGCTGTACATCGTCCCGGTGGCGGCCCTCGCCGCGGGGGCGGGCATCGTCTTCCACCTCGCGCGGAAGTGGGCGCGCAAGCCCGCGCCGCCCACGCTCACGCCCGCCTCCGCCGAAGCGAAGCCCGAAACCCCCGGCGCCTACGACGCCCGCATCGATGAGGAACTCCGTGGCCTCGACGAATGACCCGATCCCGCGCGACGAGTTCGCGCGCCACGTCCCCCTCGTCGCCGGTGCGGTGGTGCTCGTCGTGGCCGTTCCTCTCGGCGTCGTGCGCGGCGCCCCTTCGGTGGTGTTGTGGGTGGCCTTCGCGCTGCTCGCGGCGGCCGTTCTTCTCTTCTGGGAGGCGCTGCGCACGGCGCTCGATCCTGCGGCGCCGGGCGACGACGCCGACCTCGACGAGGAGGGCGTCCCCACCGACCTCGAAGCCGTCAAGAAGGCCGCGCTCAAGGGCCTGAAGGACATCGAGTTCGAGCGCTCCATCGGCCGCCTCTCGGAGGAAGACCACAAGGAGCTGGAGCAGAAGTACCGCGCCGAAGCCCGCGCCGCGATGCGCGCCATCGACGAGGGGCTGGGCCAGTGGCTGCCGCGCGCCGAGGCGCTCCTCGATGAGGTGGCCGGCGGCGCCGTCGCCCCCGTGGAGAAGCCCGCGGCGACACCCGAGAAGGAACCGCAGGAAGAGTCCCCGAAGGAGGCCGTCGTGGCCGAGGCGAAGACCGTCGCGTGCCCGAAGTGCGAGACGGCCAACGACACCGACGCGGTGTTCTGCAAGAAGTGCGGGACGCGCGTCGCCGCGGAGGTCACAGATGCGCCCTGAGCTCACCCGCGCGCTGGGCCTCGCGCTCGCGCTCACCGCTGCCCCCGCGCTCGCGCAGGACGCCGCGGTGACTGCCGACGCCGCGCCCGCAGTGACGGCCGACGCCGCGATGCCGGGCCCCGTCGACCCGACGCAGCCGCTCCCGCCGGGGCACGTCCCGGTGAACGGCGGCGACCCGCACGGCGGCGACCCGCACGGCGGCGAGAACGTCCACCGCGCGCGGCTCCCCGAGGGCTATTCGCGCGAGTCGGCCGACCTGCCGCCCGGCGTGGTGGTGGTGCGCGTGATCGACGCGCAGGGGACGCCGCAGCCCGAGGTGATGGTGCGCGTCGGCGCGATGCGCGAGGGCGAGGTCGCGGGGGCGCAGGAGGTTCGCACGGGGCTCGACGGCACCGCGCGCATCGAGCGCATGGTCACCAACGGGACGATGGCCTACCGCTTCAGCACCGACCACCGCGGGGCCCGCTTCGGCGCGCCGCCCTTCCAGCTCCCGCAGGAGCACGGCTACGAGGTGCAGATCGTCCGCCACGAGGTCACCGACTCGCCCCGCGGCGTGCTGCTGTGGGACGCGCGGGCGGAGATCCGCTTCAAGGACGACCGCGCCGTCGTCGTGATGCGCTTCAAGATGGTGAACCTCTCGGCGATGGCCCTCGGCGAGAGCGCGCCGGCGCCGATGACCTTCGTCCCGCCGCAGGGCATCCGCTTCCCGCTCCCCGCGGAGCACACGGCCTTCGTGGCGTCGCCCTCGATGAGCGACCAGCACCTCACGGAGGAGGGCGGGGCGGCGGTGTTTCGTGGGTCGGTTCCGCCGACCACTGCGGAGCCGCTGGAGGTGGTGTACCAGTTTCAGGTGAAGCTCAAGGGGGGCGACGTCGACCTCCGCCTCCCGATGCCGCTCCCCGTGGTGGGCTCGACGGTGATCACCGAGGCGCCGCCGGGCCTCACGCTCGCGGTCGACGGGATGGGCCCCGCCGAGGCGCGCATGTCAGAGGGCCAGCGCGTGCTCCTGACGGGCCTGGAGCGCCGCCCCGACGACCCGCCGCTGCGCGAGCTGCACCTCGTCCTCGGCGGCATCCCCGCGGCCGCTGGACCCGCCCGCATCGCCGCGAGCGTGGGGACGGGCGCGCTGGTGCTCGGCGCGCTCGCGTACGGCTTCTCGCGGCGCAAGGAGCGGGCGGCGAAGCGCGCGCGGGCGGTGGTGGTGAGCGACCGCGACCGCGTCCTCGCGGAGATGGGCGAGCTCGCGCGGCTCCACAAGGAGGGCGACGTGGGGCCGCAGACCTACGCGCGCCGCCGGCGCGAGCTCGCGCTGGTGCTCGCGGGGCTGCTGCGCGAGCTCGATGAGGTGACGGCTTAGCGGGTGTGCGACGTCGGGAGGGCCGTGCTGCCCGCCGCGACGTCGCTGCGCCGCCCGTCGCCCAACCAGACCCGTCGATGAGACGCTCGAACACCGCCTCCACTGGGGCGAGCGACGCGATCATGGATGTCATGCGTAGATGCATGCAGATCGACCCGCAGTCCGTGGAGTGGTTGACCCTCGCGCGCTCGCTCCGCCGGTCCCACGCTCCGCGGGATCGGCTCGCCGCTCACGGCTTCGTGAGCTCCTCTTCCAGCGCCGCGACGCTGGGCAGCGCGCCCTCCAGCTCCGCGGGGAGTGCGGCCACGAGGCGCGTCTCCCAGGCGGCGACGCCGATAGGCTTTTGCACGTCGCGGAGCGCGTACTCGGCCACGACGCGGTCGTGCTCGCGGCACAGGATGAGCCCGTTGCTCGGCCGGTCTTCCGCGTGGCGCAGCTGGGCGTCGACGGCCGAGAGGTAGAAGTTCATCTTGCCCGCGAACTCCGGCTCGAACGCGACGGTCTTGAGCTCGATGACCACGAAGCACCGAAGCTTGAAGTGGTAGAAGAGCAGGTCGACGTAGAAGTCCCTCGCGCCGACCTTGAGGTGCACCTGACGGCCGACGAAGGCGAAGCCCACGCCGAGCTCCAGGAGAAACTGCTGGATGTGCGCGATGAGGCCGAGTTCGAACTCGCGCTCCTCCGCGTCGCGGGCGAGCGTGAGGAAGTCGAAGACGTAGGGGTCCTTGAGCGACTGCCGCGCGAGGTCGGACTGCGGCGGCGGGAGGGTGTGCGTGAAGTTGGTGACGGCGCTGCCTTCGCGCTCGTGGAGGCGCGTCTCGATCTGAGCGATGAGTACCGCGCGGCTCCACCCGTGCGTCACCGCCGCCTTCGCGTACCACCCCCGGAGCTCGGAGGTCTTCAGCTTCTCCAGGAGGGTCGCCTGGTGCCCCCAGGGGAGGTCGGCGACCCGGTCGGGGAGGGGCTCCGCAAATTGTCCCACAGCTTGTGGGACAATCTCAGATTCGGTTATTTCCAAGGGGTAGGCGAGGTAGAAGGCGCGCATCCGGTACACATTGCTGCGCGAGAAGCCCGACACCCCCGGGAAGGCCTTCTGGAGGTCGTCTGCCAGCCGTTCGAGCACGGCGCCTCCCCACGACTCCGCGTGCTGGCGGTCCACGATCGCCCGGCCAATGTTCCAGTACAGGGAGAGGAGTTCACGGTTGACCGCGAGCGTCGCCCGCAGCTGCGCCTCGCGGATGCGCACCTTGAGGCCCTCGACGAGACGACCGTATCCATCCGGGAGGTCGACGCGCGTCACAGTTTGGACGGTACGACGCGCCATGGGGGCGGCGCCAGATCTCGCCCGCCGCGCGGCTGACCCATCGGCCGCGAGCGCACCGCGCGCCCCCGCACTCCGAGCCGCCTCGAAGTTGCCCCACGACGACGTAATCCGCGGGCTACATCGCAGTACCCCTCGGGCTACGTCGCAGTACCCCTCGGGCTACGTTGCAGTACCCCTCGGGCTACGTCGCAGTACCCCCCGCCCCCCACGACGACGTACCCCTCGGGCTACGTCGCAGTACCCCTCGGCCTACGTGGTCGTAGCCCTCGGGCCACGTCGTCGTAGCCCATGGCCCTACGGCGCAGTGCGGTCAGTGACTCGTTGTTGTCGGTGTTCGGCGGGGCGGGAGGCAGCGGCGCCGCCGCATCGGGCGCGTCCGATGCGGCAGCTCGCGGGAGGGGCTACTTCTCGTCGGGCTTCGCCGCGGGCTCGGCGGCGTCCTCGTCGGAGCCGTCGGGCTCCTCGGCGGCGGCGGCGGCGGACTTCGCGCGCCGGGCGGCGGCGGTCATGCTCTTGAAGTCGTTGAGCACGTGGGCCACGGCGGCGCGGAAGGTGGGGTTGTTGTCCGCGGTGTTGCGGGCGATCTTGAGGGCCGCGAGGCCCGCGTCGACCGCGAGGGCGCCGTGGTGGAGCGCGTCGTCGTCCATCACGTCGGCGAGGGCGCGGAGGCATTGCGGCCATGGCGCGCATCCCGCTGGCCCGCTCCAGGTGCGCCTGCGCGACGCTGGGGTCGTAGGGGGTCATCCCGCCCTGCCCGTCGTTCATCACGAGGAGCGAGAAGGCGGGGCGAAACTGGGGCTTCGCCGTGACCGCGAAGAGGGGGCGGAGCGTCCCCTCGTAGCGCACGGCGAGGCGGCCGGTGGAGGCGCTTCGCTGGTCGTCGGTGAGCCGGGTCATGTCCGGCCACACCGCCTCCAACGAGCGGAACAGCGCCTGCCCCTGGGCGGTGCGGCGGGCCTCGAGGTCGGCCTCGTCCTGGGTGTCATTCGCGGTGGCGCCCTATGGGACCCACCGGGGGACGGCGGGATCCCCTCCACGCGCGAAGGTCACGCCGTCCACCCGCGGCCCTACGCGGCGGGCGGAACACCACGATCAACGGGTGGCCGCGACGCGACCTTGAGAAGATTGTTCGGCGGTGTGTCCGAGACGCGCCAGCACCGCGGGGGAGGCTGCGCGCGCAGCAACGTCCCGCCGCTCAACGGGGATCGTGCTTCAGGTCGTCGTGGAGGTCGGGGTGGAAGCGGTACAGCATCCAGAGGTGCCCGTACGGATCCTCGACCTGTGCGCTGCGGTGCGCGGCGGGTGACGCGCGGACGGTGGGCGCGAAGCGACAGCCCGCGCGGAGGAGGTCATCGACCCACGCTTCGAAGTCCTCGACGATGAAGCCGGCGACAACGCCGCGGCGCTCGGGCTCTGCCGCGCTCGCCACCTCGCCGAGCAAGCGGATGCGGAAGCCCGAGGCGGGGAGGACGAGCGTACCGTCGTCTTCCTGCGCTTCGAAGCCCAGCGCCGTTCGGTAGAAGGATCGGGCCGCGTCGAGTTGATCCGTCGGGACGCGGAGCGGGACTGCGCGTCGGGTCGTCGTGGAGTCGTCGTGAGGGTCGGGCATCACGCACGCGCGCGAACACACCCACCCGAAGAAGTCATGCATCGGACGGTGGGATTGCTCGGAGCACCTGCCCGGCTGGTGTTTCGTCGACTCGTGTGAGGGGTCAGTCGTCGAACAGGTCGTCGGGCGAGGCGACAGTGACAGCGCGCTCGGTGAGGCGGTCGAGGGCGGCGACGTCGGTGCACGCAGCGACGCGCGCGCGCACGCGCTCGGTCACCGTGAGCTTCCGCGTGGTGAGGATCTTGAGGATGGCGCGCTGCGCGCCGTGGACCTCGCCGCGGGCCTCGCCGCGCGCGTCCAACTCGTCGCTGAGGCGCTGAAACGCTGGGCTGAATGGGATGTTCTGCGGGTTCATGACGATCTCCGAATCCTCTCGATGAGCGGCAAAGAACGCCAGCTCGGGGCGAGCGGGGTCGAGCAGTAGCTCGGCGACATCACCTCCACCGGAGCGGCGCGGGTGGGGCTCATCGACGGCCTACACCCACACCGCGGCGGGCTCCCCCGCCACCTGAAGCGGAGTCGCCTCACCGCGGAGCTGCCGGAGCCCCGACCACGCGGCCACGGCGGCGTCGAGCACGTCGTCGACGGCGACCTCGCCCGCATCGCCCGCGAGCACGTCGGGCACCACCACGCCGCTGGCCGCGAGCAGCGCGCGGCGGCGCATCACGCCGTTCCAACTGCGCTTGCTGGCGTCCAGCGCGGCGCCGTTCAGCGTCACGAAGCTCGCCTCGGGGTGAACCTCCAGGGCGCGCTCGCCGACCGCAGCGACGAAGTCCTCAGCCTCGAGCATCTTCTTCTGGAGCCCCCACGACTGCACCGAGAAGCCTTTGAGCCCCCTCGCGCGGCACCAGGCCACCGCGCTCGCGTGGCTGTTGCAGCGCAGCGCGTCGCGCGGCGGCGCGTCGAACACCGACGACGCGGCCCCCTTCGCGTGCGCCCGCAGCTTCGCGTCGACATCACGGTACCGCTCGGGCCACAGCCGCATCGGCACGTCCACCGCGAAGCGCAGCGCGTCCGGGAAGCGCTCCGGCAGCTCTGCCAGCGCGTCGACCCGCTCCACCCGGTCGACCGCGCCCGCGCGCAGCGACACCGCGACCCAGCGCGACCCGGCGCCGTCGACGCCCACCACGCAGGCCCCGTCCCACGCGGCGAGGCGTCGCCGAAGCGCGCGGCGGGCCTCGTCGTCGAGCCCGATCGCCATGTCGTGACGGTGCAGGCCCGGAGCGTAGCCGTCGGGCGTCACCTTGTCGTCGCGGAACCCGAAGCGCGCGAAGAACGGCGCGGTGCGCTGCGAGGTGTCGAGCCCCACGCGGTCGAGGTCCTCGCGGTCGACGAGCTGCGCGAGGCGGGTGAGGGCGAGCCGGGTACCGATCCCCTGCCGATGCAGGTCGCGCCGAACCAGCCCCCAGCAGAACGCGGCCTCGCGCTTCGCAGCGTCGTACCCGAGGCCCCCGCACGCCACCACCTCGCCGTCGCGCAGGACGACCTCGTAGGTCGCGCCCCACCCCGCGAAGCGATCGAGGAAGCGCGCGAAGTCCTCCTCCTCGTGCGGCGCGGCGAACTCGGGGACGTTGGAGCGGAGCACGGCGAGGCAGGGCTCGCGGTCGGCGGGCTCGTAGGGTCGCAGCGACACGCGCATGATGGCGCCGTTGTATCACCGCACAGTGCGCGGAGGACGTCACGGGGCGGCGACTCTTCGGGCACCCCCAAGGCGGGGTTCCGCGGCGGGTGGCGGAGGCGCGCGTCTGGCGTCTCCGGACGGACACTGAAGCCATTCCCGGTGGCAACGTCACGTCGAACCGCCGCTCGCGGCACGCTGCGGAACCCCGCCTTGGGGGTGATCCCGTGCTCGAAGCGCAGGGTGAGCCAGAAGCCTTCGATGCCTCCAATCGGGCGAACCCTGGGCGTCTCTGGGGCCACCTGCCGCTGCACGGATCGATCGTCCGCTCGCGTTGGGTCCTACGAACGATCCCGTCTTCGTCGCCCTTCCTTGCGGGGCTCGCGCCTCGCGCGCCAACCTTTCACTTCCCCTGCGACGAGGTACTAGGGTGAGCGACGCGCAGCCTTGACTGGCCAGAGTGTTCCGCGCTTCCATCGCTGCACGAGATGGATCCAGCGCCGCCGTTGACAGACCCCGAGTGGCTGGCGTTTCGTCGGGCGTGTACGCGCAACCTCAAGCTCCGCGCACTCGACTACACCAACGAGGAGGATCAAAAGCTCTACCACCGCGTCCATGACGACGCCCACGACCCGACGCTCCGCCTCCTCCGCACCATCGAGGACAACGACACCCAGAGCGTTCAGCTCGTCGCGGGCTTCCGCGGGACGGGCAAGACAACGGAGTTCTCCCGGCTGGAGTCCCTCCTCTGGGCGCGCGGGTACCTCGTCGCCCGCGTCGACCTCGACCAGCACATCGACCACTACTCCCCGGTGGACATCCGGGAGTTCCTCCTCGTCTTCGCGGGGTCGATCAGCGACCGGCTCCTCGACCCCCGGCTGCTCGGCGAGGAGGCTGGCCTCCAGCTCAACTTCTGGCGCGAGATGCGGGGCGTCCTCCCCGACGACCTCGTCGACCAGGTCACCGAGCGCGACGCCGCGGGAGACACCGTCCGCACCCTGGAGTGGAAGCGCGCGCTCCGCGAGGACGGCGACTTCCGCGACCGTGTGCGCGAGGCGATCGGCGGCAGGCTCCCGTTCCTGGAGGGCGTCGTGCGCAGTTACCACGCGAAGGTGCTGCGGTCCCTCCAGGCGCGGCACGGGCACGCGCGGCTGGTGGTGATCGTCGACTCGCTGGAGCACCTCCGCGGCACGCCCGAGACCGTCTCCGCGGTGCACGCGAGCGTGCGCGCGCTCTTCCTCACGCACGGCCGCCGCCTCACGCTCGCCGACACGCACACGGTGTTCAGCGTGCCGGCGTTCATGGCCCTCCACGCGGACAACGTCACCGCGGAGTTCGCCGGGTCACTCCTGGCGTGGTCGGCGTTCCACGTCCACCAGCGCCTCGGAGACGGGTCGCTCGCGCGCGACGACGGCACCGTCGACAAGCTCGTGGCGCTGGTGGAGAAGCGGCTCCCCTGGGACCGCTTCCTCCATACCCGCGACGACCTCGTCGCGCTCATCGAGTCTTCGGGCGGATCCCTCCGTGACCTGCTGAAAATGCTCGCGGAGGCCGTGGCGAGCGTGCGCGAGCCCGGCGGCCCGCGTGTCCCAGCGAGCGTGCCGATCGCCGCGCTCCAGCGGAGCCTCGCGACGCTCTGGAAGGACCAGAAGGAGACGCTCCGAAGCATCGCGGCCCAACGCGGCTTCGACGACCTTGCCTCCGAGCACCGCGAGCAGGTGGCGGGCTTCCTCGATGCGGGCGTCGTGCTCTGCTACCTCAACGGCGACTTCTGGTACGACGTGCATCCCCTCATCAAGCCGCGCCTGACGTGACGTGAGCGACGCCTATCGCGACGCGAGGCAGCGCCTCCTCACGCAGCTCGAGCTCGAGGAGAGCTTCTGGTTCACCATCGTCGCGGGCGTCGACGCGCGCCCGCGGGAGCGGCTCCGGCGGGTGGTGCGCGCGTGGTGCGACGAGCACGCGGTGCCGTTCCACGACCACGCGCTCTCGCCGGAGCAGATGGGCGAGGTCGCGCCGTCCCTCGCCCGCGACCCCGCGCCTGGCGTCCACTGGATCCGCGAGGACGTCGGCGCGCTGCAGGCGGCCACCGCGGGCGATTTTGCGCGCCTCCTGCTCGCGCTCAACGAGCGGCGCGACGCCTACGTCCGAGGGCTGAAGGGCGCGCTGATCGTGGAGGGGAGGGCGTCGCTCCGGAGGCAGCTCCAGGACCTCGCGCCGGATCTGTTCTCGATCGCGGTGCCGGTGCCCGACCTCGATTGGGAGCCGGTCGAGATCGGAGAGGGCGAGGCCGAGCGCTGGTGGCACCTCTGGCCCGACGCGAACGACTCCCCGGAGCGTTGGTTGGAGCGCGCACGAGAGGCGAACGCGCCGGGCGAGCGCTTCGCCGCGCTGACCCACGCCGCGGAGTCCTCCCTCTCGCGAGGCGAATTCTCGCGCGCCTCGCCGATCATGGCGGAGAGCCTGGGGCTCGCCCGCGACCTGTCGCAACGGGGCGCGATGACGTCGGCGCTCGTTCTCCTGCGAGACAAGTGCTCCGTGTGGGCCGCCGCCCTCGCAGTTGAGGAAGGTGACGCGGAGGTTGCGGAGGTCCACCTCGGAGAGACTTCGGCGGCCCTCGCGGACGGCGCCCTGTCCGCCGCGCGCGAGATCGAGCGCGCGAACGTCCTGTGGATTCGGGGTAGGCGCGGTGAGGCGCTCGCGGGCTGGGAAGGAGCCGCGCAGGCCCTACGCGACGAGGCCAACGCGCGCAGCGGGGCGATCGTCGAAGGCGCGCACCAGCTCCTCGAGCGCGGCGTGCAGGCGAGCGACCCGGCACGATCCGTCACGGTGTGGGCCGAGCTGATGGCTTCGCCGGGCGTGACGGAAGCGCTCCTCGGAAGCGAGCGCGTCGAGGCGACGGCTTGGCTGTGTGAGGAGCGCGTCATTGCGATGATCGCACGACTCGATGTTCCCCTCCTCGGATCGGTTCTCCTGGCGGTCGAGCGCATCCGAGCTGCGGCTCGAGCCGCCGGGGGTGATCCCTACCCGTGGGAGGTGCTCTGCGCGCTCGGGGCGGCCCGTCGACTGATCGCCGCTGGCCGCGAAATCGAGGCGATCGCAGCCTTGCAGCCTGCGGTCGATGGGCTCGGCGCTTCCGAGGATGCGTCGCCCCTGGCGCTCCTGGCGAACGTCGCCGCGGCCGGGCTGCTGGCCGAGCACGCGGTCTTCGCGGCGTCGTCCGATGCGATCCTTCGCCTTGTATACGAGGGGCTCGCGCGGTCCCGTGCGCTCGGACGAACCGCGCATCTGGCGACGCGTGCGGGCATCGCTGGGCTCCTCCTCGCCCTCGCAGGCGCACACTTCTTCGAGCGCGCGGGCCGCCCGCGCGAGGCGATCGAGCTCCTCCAGTCGCAAGTGCTCCATCGCGACAACGTCCCACGACGGCTACGCGCCGTTGCGATGGTCATGCGGGGTCGCCTGCTCCATCGTACGGGAGCCACCGGGGCAGGCGTCGTCGAGTTGCAAGCCGCGATCGCCCTGATGGAGAGCTTGAAGAGGGACCGCCCCCACACGCCACGTTTGACGCAAGACCTCGTCTACGCCTGGCGTGACCTCGGTGACTGTTGGAGTGATCTGGCGATGCGCGACGCTCCGTTGGACATCGGGGAAGCGCTCGCCCCTGCACACAAGGCTTACGCCACTGCGGCGCAGATCGCGCGCCGATACCAGCGGCTCCACCCGGACGACCCGGGCGCGATGCACGATCTCGCTGTCGCGCTGCACGCGCTCTCGACCAGCGCGCTCGCGGGGAATGACTACGCAGAGGCGGAGCGACTCACCGCGGAGGACCTTGCGATCTCGCGAAGACTGATCGCGCTCGATCCGCGCAACGCCACGCTGCGCCTCGACCTCGCGACCACGCTGCTCGCGGTCGCCGCGCTTCGCTCGCGGCGCGACGACCAGGAGGGCCACGCGGACGCGCTCTTCGAGGCCCGCACGCTCGCCGCCGCTGCGCTCCGCGACGACCCCGACGACGCACGCGCACGCAGGCTCCTATCCGCCGCCGGTGGCGACGCCCCGCTCACCACCGCAGCCGCGCCACCCACACCGCCGTGACCGCCGCCGCCGCCCGCGCCGCCGCTCGGCTGCACACACCCGTTCCCGAGCGAGCACGCCCGCGGGGCGTGGGACGTGCGCTGTGGTGGGACTTGAAGGGTAGGGCCATCGGATGCCCTATACCCCCGACGATGCTGCCTCCAGCTACCGCCGCTGCGCCGCGGCGTGTCCGACGGGCGCCGGGGCGCTCGCGAACTCGACCGGCCGCGGCGCCAGCGCCACCCCCACGGGCGGCCCCACCGCGGCCGTCACGGTCTCGGGGCGCATCGGCGGCGTCGCCGTCGACTGCGGCTCACAATCTCTCGCCGGGGCGACGATCGACGGGCGTCGGCCGCGGTACCATCGCGCCCGTGGAGAACACCCGATGATCCGATGGATGGCGGCGGCGTGGCTCGTGGTCGCGTCCGGCGCGGCGTGTTCGGCCTGCGCGATGAACCAGCCCGCGCCGCGCCCGATGGCCGGCGACGGCGCGGCCTCGCCGGCGGCGGTTCTCGACGTCTTCTTCGGCCTCGACGACGCGCTGCCAATGACGGCGAATTTCCTCTGCCTGGGCGGCGGCGGCATGGACGGCATGCCCGTCACGCTCTCGCGGCGCATCGGGGTCGACAGCCCGGCGGCCTCTGCGTTTCGCGTCACCACGCGCTCGGGCCGGTCGCTGACGCCGCGGTGCGCGACGCTGCGGCCCGCGTTGGGCGCGAGCAAGCGGCACACGGTGCTGCTCATCGGCGAGTTCGGCGACGACCCGGGCGACCCGCCCGTGCGCCTCGAGGTGATCGGGTCGGTTCCGCTGCTCAACGGCGGCGACGCGATGGGCTTGTCGAGCGCGAGCGTCACGCCGCTGCCGCAGGGGCCGTCGCTGCGCATCGGGTATCGCTATGCGCCCGCGAGCCTCCCGTCGTCGTCGTGCCCGACGCCGACGACGCGGCAGATCGTGCAGCTCACATGGGCGGGCGGCGTCACCGCGCCGACGGGCGGCGACCTCGGCGAGGCCGCGCGCGGGCGCATGCGCGTCACGCTCGAGAGCGGCGCCGTGGTGACGCCCGTGGCGCTCGCCGACCTCGGCGACAACGACAACTACACCCAGCTCTGCCTCGACGCGGAGAGCCCCGCGGTGTCGGTGACGGCAGAGGCCGGGGTGGCCGTCGACCCGCGCGGCGACCTCAACCCCGAGACCACGATTCGCGTGACGACCGACCCGGAGGTCATTCGCTGACCGCTCTGCCCGCGGCTCGTCGCGCCGGTCAGCGGCGACCGAGGCCCTGCCACCACCGCTGCCCGCCGGTCGCGGTGAGGCACCGCTGCTGCGCGAGGCTCAGGATCTGGACGGACCCGTCGGTGAGGAAGAACACTCGGAACGTCTGGGCGGCGGGGATCGGCCTCGCCGCGGTGCAGGGGGCGAGCCCGTAGCCCGTTGACGTCGCGGCGAGGCAGCGGCCCGTCCCCCGATGCATGAGCTGAACGTCGAGGGTGTTGGGGCCGCGGGCGAGCTCCACGTTCATGAAGCCCTGCGCCCAGATGGGGGCGCGCGCGTCGGCGCGGACGCGGTGCGAACCGGCGCCGTCGGCGCGCGCGGTCGCGTCCGATGGGCCGACCTCGCTGCGGGTGAAATCACGAGCCTGGCCGCGGGGCCGTGGCGCCCGCTCGCCAACTCGCCATCACCTGGAACTGCCGCGACTTCGAGGCCCCACCGTGCCCGAAGAACGCGCCCGCGAAGAGCACAAATCCGAAGAAGGCCAGCCCGATTCCGACGGCCATGGCGGGGTGCATTGTGAGGCTCCTCGATGTGGTGGGTGGTGGGTCGCGGGGGGCGGCCGAGGCGCACGCGGATGGGCCCGGCGAGCCCCAGCGCTGCGACGACTCTACGAGAAACACGCGGCGATGCCCATGCGAGCTCGCGCTACGGCGTCGCGCGGACGCAGTACGAGCCCTGCAGCTCCGCGGGGAAGGCCGGGCCCACGCCGATGTCGGCGCAGACCATCCCGACCGGGCACGCGCAGAGCGAGCTCGGCGGGACGCTCCCCGCGAGCGCCGCGGGGACGCCGCAGCGGCAGGTGCAGTGGACGCGGCGGCGGCGTTCGAAGTCCGCGTTCTCGCCCCGCTCGTCGAAGCGGTTGGCGAGGCACAGCCCCGAGCGGCACGCGCCCGACCCGGTGTGCAGGTACACCGACGACCCGAGGAAGCACCCCTCGCTCGACGACACGTCGCACGCGGACGCCTGCCCCGGGCGCAACGGCTGGCACGCGTCGCCGGTGCCCGCCCCGCCCGCGCAGGCCCTCTCGAAGATGCGAACCGCGAAGTCGTTGTCGCACGCGAGCACCGCCGTCGCCCCGGCCACCAGCTCGGCCCCGCGCGTGAAGGTCACGCGTCGGCGGCAGGTCGGGTCGGCGGGGTCGGCGCGCGTGTCGTAGAAGAAGC
This sequence comes from Polyangiales bacterium, assembly GCA_044375895.1. GTDB lineage: Bacteria > Myxococcota_A > Polyangia > Polyangiales > CAISKJ01. The sequence continues at coordinate 17,336 of JBILLV010000175.1, forward strand.
CCACGCCGCCGGGGGCCGGGGCGCCGTTCTCCACCGCCGCGAGCTGGTCGACGAGGCAGGTGGCGCGGCCCGTCGCCGGGTCGACCCCGCCGTCCCGGCGGCCGCGCGCGGCGGTGCACAGCGTCGACGGGAGGCCCGGCGGGAGGATCTCGCGCAGCGCGCAGGTGGCCCGCCTGCACCCCGTCGGGGGCCCGCCCGGCTCGCAGGACGCCGCGACGATGGGGAGGTTGCGCGCGAGGCACGCGCCGCCGAGGCGCGACTGGACGCGGTCGACGATGCCCCGGAGGGCCGAGCTGTAGTCGTTGCGGCAGATGGAGCTGATCGAGCCCGTCCCGTAGGTCTCGTCGAAGCGGCGGGCGAGGGAGGCGATGCGGCGCGCGGGCCAGGCGAAGTACTGCTCGCCGATGCTGCAGCCCGCGGCGGGGGTCGAGCCCTCGCGGTAGCACGCGGGGACGACGCGCGTCGGGCAGCGCGGGTCGGGGTTGCGCTGGCGCATGGAGACGGGGCCCTCGGCGCTCATCCCCTGGTAGCCGTCGGAGCCGTCGACGGCGCGGCCGAGGAGCGCGTCGTAGTCCACCACGGCGACGCCCCCCGCGGTGCGCGTGGGGAGGTTGATGGGGACGCCCGTGATGGCAGAGAAGACCACGAGGTCGGGGCGCCCGGGCTTGAGCGAGGTGAAGCCGCGCTCCGGGCGCGCCGGGTCGAGGTAGCGGTCGAGCGACCAGGTGGGGTCTTGCGCCGAGCGCGGCGTGTACAGGTAGAAGCGGAGGTTGAGGTCGGCCGACGACCACTGCGGCGACGTGCTGTCGAACACGCTCACCGCGTCGGTGCAGGGGACGCCCCGCTCGGCGAAGCGGCAGTCGCGGGTGGAGCCGTCTTCCTCGTCGCTGACGAGCACCAGGGCGAGGACGGCGTTGTCGCGCACGAAGCCCGCGTTGGGGTCGGTGTTGCCCGGGAGCTGGCGCGGGTTGCGGATGACGAGCGCGCGGTACATCGACTCGAGCTGCTGCTCCAGCCCGCAGCCGCCCGTGGAGAGGTAGACGTTGCAGACCAGATCGTCCCGAAACTGCGTCGGGTCGGTGCCCATCGAGTCGTAGCGGAGGAAGGTCGGATACTGGCTCGGATCCATCGCGCAGCGGGCCGGGCGCGCGCCGGGTGGCGCGGTGGTCCAGGGCTGGTGCTGCCGGAGCGCCAGGCCGTTGCGGATGGGGTTGAGCAGGCCGTCGTCGCCGACGTCGTTGTTGGCGCAGGAGGGGACGACGCTCCCGGGAGTGCCGAGGTCGGTGGACACGACGCCGACGTGGAGGTTGCGCACGGGGGGGTAGCGCGGCCGCAGCGTCATCGGGTCGACCGGCGGGCTCACGAGCTGGTCGATGAGGAGCCCGAGGTTGCGCGCGAGGTTGGCCTGGTTGTCGACCATCGAGTTGGAGTTGTCGATCGCGAGGAGCAGGTCGACGCCCTCCACCGGGGCCGTGGTCACCGGGAGCTGGAAGGCCGTGTGGATCGCGGTCGGCCCGCTCACGCACGACACGCCGCCCTCCGCCCCCGGGGTGACGACGTCGGCGTCGGCGGGGACGGCGCGGTCGCCGGGGGAGGGGACGTCCACACCGCCGCCATCGGGCGTGACGCGTATCGAGGGACAGCCCGCGAGCGCAGCGGAGAGCGCGCAGAGGGCAACGGTGGCAGGCGCAAGAGGGCGGGTTCGCATCGGGGGGCTCCGTCTCCCCGCGCACGGTGCGTCGCAGGGGTTGGCCTCGACGGTACCGCAGGGGAGTCGGGCGGCGGGAGGGGCGGCGGAGCGTTTTAGCGGCGGGCGGCGGTGCGGTTGGGCCGCTTGTGCCGGTAGCCGATCCGCAGGCCGGGCGAGCGGGTGTCCGAGGGCGTCAGCCCCCGAGCCCGTGCTCCTGGATGGACTGACCGTTGCGCGCCTCGGCGGCCTGGTACGCAGGGCGCGCGTCGAGGCGAGCGACGTACGCGGCGAAGCTCGGGCGCGCCTCCACCATCTTGAAGCGGAGCATGTAGCGGAGCGTCCCGCCGAAGATGACGTCGGCCATGGTGAAGCGCTCGCCGAGGA
>JBILLV010000176.1:0-19396 GCA_044375895.1 Polyangiales bacterium
TCCTCCCGACGCCCTACGTCCCCGAGCTCGTCGCCCTCGCCGCCGAGCGCGCGGCCTACGTCCAGCGCCGCCTCGGCCGCCCCTTCGGCATCGAGAACCTCTCCAGCTACGTCACCTTCGAACGCTCCACGATGACCGAGTGGGACTTCTACGCCGCCGTCGTCCGCGCGTCGGGGTGTTCCTTCATGCTCGACGTGAACAACATCTTCGTCTCCAGCCACAACCACGGCTTCGACCCCGAGGATTACCTCCGCGCCATCGACTTCTCACGGGTGCTGCAGGTCCACATCGCGGGGCACTCGCGCGAGGCCGACGGCACGCTCGTCGACACCCACGACCACCCCGTGCCCGACCCGGTGTGGTCGCTCTACGCGCGCGCCTGGCGCCTGGGCGGCCCCTTCCCCACGCTGCTCGAATGGGACGAGCGCATCCCGCCGATGCCCGATGTGCTCGCCGAGCTCGCCCGCGCGAAGGGCGCGCGCGCGACCCCGACGCCCGCCCCCGACTGGCTCGCGACGCAGCAAGATCGCTTCAGCGCCACGCTCCGCACCCCGCTCGACCGCACCACCGGCACGCTGCGCGCGACGCTCGACGTCTACGACCCCGACGCCGTGCAGGACGTCCGCGACGCGCCCAACGCCACCGCCGCGGAGCGCCTCGCCGTGTACAACCGGCAGTACTGGTACCGGCTCTTCGGGGTGATGCAGACCTCCTTCCCGATCACCACGCGCCTGCTCGGGCACTGGCGCTTCAACGACTACGCCGACCGCTTCCTCCGCGCGCACCCGCCGCGGAGTTGGGCGCTCGACCGCGTGCCCGACGGCTTCGAATCCTTCTTCGCGGAGGCCCTCGACGCCCACCCCGCGCGCGACGCGCTCGTCAACGCCGCGCGCATCGACACCGCGTGGCGTGAGCTCTTCCGCGCGCCCGCCGTCGCTCCCTTCCACCCCACCACGGCGGACGCGGCGCGCCTGCTCGACGCCCGCCTCGTCCCCTCCCCCGCGACCGCCGTCGTCGTCGATCACTTCGCGCTGCTCGAACTCAAAGCCACCCTCGCGACCCTCCCCGGCGAGGCCCCAGTGCCCGTCCCGGCGCGACTGTCACAGCCGCGGTGGTGGATGCTCCTCCGCGAGCCCGACGGCGTCCGTCAGCTCCCGCTGGCGCCGCTGGAAGGCGAGCTGCTCTCCCTGCTCTCAGAGCACCCGGTGCGAGACGCCCTCGCACGCCTGGAGGCCGCGTGCCCGGAGGCGGAGCGCGCGACGCTGCCGGCGCAGACGCAGCGGTGGCTGGCGCGCAGCGTCGAGCGAGGCTTCTGGGCGGGGATCGCGCCGGACGACGGCGGTCAGGGCAGGACGCAGGTGTAGCCGGTGCAGGTGTTGAGGCCCGCGCAGCCGTGCTCGGTGAACACCCCGATGGTCTCGTCGAACGAGAAGCCCCGGCAGGAGTTGGCGCCGCCGCAGTGAGGGTGAACCTCGACGAAGCCGCCAGCCCGGTCGCACATGGCGGTGAAGGTCGCGAGGCTGATGTCGGTGGCGGCGTCGCGGGAGGTGATCATCCGGTCGGGGACGATGTCGCAGCCCGGGCGATCCGCGGCCGCGTCCATCGCGGCGGACGCATCGGCGCCCATCGCATCCATCGCGGCGACCGCGTCCGAAGGCGCGCCCGCGTCCATCGGCGCCGACACGTCCGCGGGGGCGTCCGGGGAGGCAGGCCGGTCCACCGGAGCGCTGGCGTCGATCACGTCGTGCGGCACGGGCGCGTCGGGGGTGGCAGGCCGGTCGACCGGGGCGCTGGCGTCGATCGCGTCCATCGGCGCCGGCGCGTCCGTGGCCGTGTCGCTGGGCGTGGGCGCATCGGTCGGGGCGTCGGGCGCCGTCATGTCCGGCGGGGCAGCGGTGTCTTGCGGCGGACGGGTGTCGGTGGGTGCATCGACGGCGGCGCCGGTGTCCGTCGGGACGTCGGCGTCCACCTGGACCCCCGTGTCGGGCGTCCCGTTACCGCTAGGACCGCAGGACGAGGCGAAGCAGAGCAGGCCGCCGAGGGCCGCGGTCAGGAGGGCGCCGCTCGCCGTCGGAGCGCGCGATCGCAAAGAATCGTCGGGGTGGGGCATGGGAGGGCGTCAACCCTAGCCGAAGTTCGCGTCCCCGAACAGGCCGCGTCGACGCATCACTCGACGGTGACGGTCTTCGCGAGGTTGCGGGGCTGGTCGACGTCCGTGCCGCGCAGGTCGGCCACGTAGTACGACAGGAGCTGCATCGGGATGATGGTGAGCAGCGGCGTGAGCCACTCCACCGTCGCGGGCACCTTGAGGATGTGCGCGGCCATCGTCCCGGCGGCCTTCACGTCGTCGACCACGGCGATCACCTGACCGTCGCGGGCCCGCACCTCCTGGACGTTGGACGACATCTTCTCCAGCGTGGAGTCGCTCGGGAGGAGGCACACCACGGGCATGTCGCGGTCGACGAGGGCCAGCGGGCCGTGCTTCATCTCGCCGCCGGCGTAGCCCTCGGCGTGCACGTACGAGATCTCCTTGAGCTTGAGCGCGCCCTCCAGGGCGATGGCGTTGGAGAGGCCGCGCCCGAGGAAGAGCGCGTCGCGCGTGTGCATGATGGCGCGGGCCACCGCCTCGACCTGGCGCGCCTCGCCGAGGGCCTCGCGCATCTTGTGGGGCACCTGCACAAACTCGTTGAGCAGGGCGGCGCCGGCCTCGCGGGAGAGCGCGCCGCGGCGACGGCCGATGTAGATCGCCAGCATCGAGAGGGCCGCGAGCTGGGCGGTGAAGCACTTGGTGCTGGCGACGCCGATCTCCGGCCCCGCGTGGGTGTAGAGCGTGCCGTGGGCCATGCGGGCGATGGCGCTCCCCTGCACGTTGACCACGGCGAGGACGCGGGCGCCGCGCTCGCGGGCCTCCTTGGCGGCGGCGAGGGTGTCGGCGGTCTCGCCCGACTGGGAGACGGCCACCACGAGGTCGCCCTCACCCACCACCGGGTTGCGGTACCGAAACTCGCTCGCGAGCTCGGCCACCGCGGGGACGCGCGCGAGCCCCTCGAGCAGGTACCGCCCGTGGAGCGAGGCGTGGTAGCTCGTGCCGCACGCGAGGAGGATCACCCGCTTGATCGAGCGGGCGTCTTCCTCGGTGAGCCCCATCTCCGCGGCCTCGAGGTCGCCCGACTCCAGCATGACGCGGCCGCGGAGGGTGTCCTCCAGCGCGCGCGGCTGCTCGTGGATCTCCTTGAGCATGAAGTGCTTGTAGCCGCCGCGCTCGGCCTGCATGAGCGACCAGGTGATGCGCGTGGGGGCGCGCTCCACCTTCTCTCCGGTCACCTTCTCGATGCGGTGGCGCCCGCGGCCGATCTCCGCGATCTCGCCGTCTTCGAGGAAGATCACGTCGCGCGTGTGGGAGAGGAGCGCGGGGACGTCGCTGGCCGCGAGGGTGATGCCGTCGCCGACGCCGATGACGAGCGGCGAGGCGTCCTTCGCGAGCACGATGCGCGAGGGGTCGCGCTCGGAGAGCACCGCGATGGCGTAGGCGCCGCGGATCTGCTTCAGCGTCGCCCGCACGGCTTCGAAGAGGTCGAGGCCGCGCTGCGAGGCGAGGTCGACCAGGTGCGCCACGATCTCCGTGTCGGTGTCGGAGAGGAACTCCCGACCCATCGCCTTGAGCTCCTGCTTGAGCTCGACGTGGTTCTCGATGATGCCGTTGTGGACGACGGCGATGCCGCCGGAGACGTGCGGGTGCGCGTTGTGCTCGGAGGGCTTGCCGTGCGTGGCCCAGCGCGTGTGGCCGATGCCCGTGGCGCCAGGGACGGGCGTGCGCGCGAGGGCGTCGCCGAGCGCCGAGAGCTTGCCCGCCGCGCGCAGCACCCGGAGCGCCTTGCCGTCGTGGATGGCCACGCCCGCGCTGTCGTAGCCGCGGTACTCGAGGCGCCGCAGGCCCTCCAGGAGGATCGGCGCGCACTCTTCATTCCCGACGTATGCAATGATGCCGCACATGAGCTTCGCCTCGACGTGATCTGCTGGTGATGAGGGGCTGGAAGACGGGCCGTTTCTCGCGCCAAAGGGCCGTGCGGCGCAAGACTTCGATCGTGGGATGTGCGGTGATCGGTCGGGATTCAGCGCCGAGCGGTCCGCGCGCGGCGGCGCGTCGCGAGGGCGGCGAGGGCCGCGAGCGCGAACATCGAGCGTGCCGAGGGCGCGGTGGTCGGCGGCGTCGAGCAGCGGCACCCCGGGGCGGCGGCGCCGTTCGAGAAGCTGCCGAGCTCGTCGCCGCTGTCCGCGGCCGCGTCGTTGGAGGCAGGCGGCGCGTCGTTCGTGGCGACGTCGTCCGGGACGGCGGCGTCGGCGGTCTTCATCGACGCGTCTTGCGGCGGCGGAGGAGGCGGAGGAGGAGGGGGCGGAGGCGGAGGCGGCGGCGCGGGGACGTCCATCGGGCGCGGGACGTCCGCGACGCCGCCCGCGTCGGGCGGCGCGCTGCTGCAGGTGTTGGTGCCGGGGATGCACACCATCTGGCCCGTGGTGAGCCGCGCGCCGCAGCGGTAGCCGCGCGGGCAGGTGCAGTCGTCGACGCACACGCGCGTGCAGAAGGCCGACGTGCCGCCGTTGACGCAGATGCCGCCCGACGCGCAGTCGGTGGGCTGACGGCAGGGCTCGCCGAGCTGCGCCGTCCCCGCGGGCGTCGTCGGCGTCATGCAGTCCTGAGGGAACCACGCGTACCTGCTCGCGCAGGTGCCGCGCGACGGACCGGTCTGCGTGCCCGACACGCACTGCCCCGTCGCGCCGCACCAGCCGCAGCCGTTGACGGGGGTGCAGGTGCCGCAGCCCGTGTAGCGCGCGCAGGGGTCGACGGTGGTGCCCGCGTCGGCGGGCGCGGGCGCGGTGGGGCACTGCTGCGGGACCCACGCCCACGCGCCCGAGCACGCCGCGCCGGTGGGCCCGGTGGAGGTGCCGCTCCTGCAGGTGTTGCTTCCCACGCACCAGCCGCAGCCATCGACGGGCGTGCAGCCCGCGCACGTGGTGGCGCGCGCGCAGGGGTCGGTGGGCGGCGGCGTGACGCCCGCGTCGGGGACGGCGCCGCCCGAGGGGTAGAGCGCGCACACGCCCGCGATGTCGTCGGCGCTCAACGCGCGGAGGACGCCGCCCGCGTAAGAGGCGAACATCACCGCGGAGCGCAGCGCGCTGTGGTCGAGCCCGAGGAAGTGCCCCTCCTCGTGGGTCGCGATCGACTGCGCGTCGACGCCCCCGCGGCCGGTGGTGTTCCACGTAAAGCCGACGTTGTTGAACTGGATGTCGGCGTCGATGTAGTAGCCGCCGCTCCGCCACACCGGGGTCGTCACGCCGATGGTGACGTTGACCGCGCCGAGCTCCGCGGGCCACGCCCCCGAGATCCAGAGGAAGCTGTTCTCACGGTCGCCCGCGGTCGCGCGCGTCACCGCGGTGGTGCCGACGTTGGACGCCCGCCACGTCGTGCACGTCGGCGCGGCCCAGGCGGCCATGCCCCCCTCCAGCGCCCCCTGACCGGTGGCCGAACCCAGCGACGGCGGCACCGACGCGAGGTTGATGCGGTAGGGGATCGGGAGCGTGGCGGGATTCCAGCGCGACTCGCTCGGCTGCCACGCCCAGGCCGGCGTCGCGAACCCGAGCGCCAGCCCCGCGAGGACCAGTCGCCTCATCGCCGCCGCCCCAGCGCCGCGAGGCTCGACAGGAGCTGCGGGAGCGTCTCGCGCGCGTCCGCCGTGGGGTGCTCGATCACCCGCACCTGACCGCCCTGCATCCGCGCCAGCGTGAGCCCGGAGAGGTCGCGGTGCACGTCGGGGGTGACGCCCGCCACGGGGGGGGCCACGTACCACACCGACTGAGCCATCGCCGTGAGGTACACCACGCCCGCCCCGCGGCGGAGGCAGAGCACCACGTCGGCGCCGGCTTCGAGCCGCGCGTCGCCCGACACCCGCGACACCAGCCCGTCGACCTCGCCGCCGAACTGCCGCACGACGAGCTCCGTCGACCCGCCGCCCTTGAGGTACTGCGTCACCGACAGGCGCGTCAGGGTGATGATCTGGGTGCGGTCCTCGTTCCAGCGCGAGGTGGCGTCGAGCACGGTGGCGCGCACCACGAGGTCGGACATCTCCACGAGCTGGGGTCGATCGACCTGTACGGCCACGGTGGCCTCCGCGGGGGAGGCGGCGAAGAGGGTCAGCGCGAGCCCGAGGGTCTGGGCCACGCGGGTCATCCAGGGATGGCGTCGCATGTGAGAAGTACCTCCAAAAAGTTCAGGTTTGCTCCGGGGACCGGTGCCGGGACCATACACACGCACGGTGGTCGCTCGTCAACTCGTGTCCCCGACGTCGCAGGCGCGTGCAGGGAATTTCCCCCTCCGCCGCGGGTCCCAGGCTCGTACGCCCCGCCGCCGTCCCTTAAGCCCGTGGGGACCGCCGCCGTTGCCTGGAGATGCAACCGTGGACTCTTCCCTCGACACCGACCTCGACGCCCTCCTCCAGCGATACCTGCGCGCCGCGCAGCTCGCCGCGACCGCGGGTCTGGCCCCCGCGGAGCCTCAGGCCGCCGCGACCGCGTTGCGCGCGGGCATCCGTCAGGTGGTGGCGTCGGCCATCCGTCGGGAGCGTGGGGAGTTTCTCGCGCGCGTGACCCACGAGGTGCGCACCCCGCTCAACGGCATCCTGGGCTTCATCGAACTCGCGCAGCGGGAGGCGCTTCCCGCGCAGGTTCACGAGCGCCTCAACCTCGCTCACCAGAGCGGCAGCCAGCTCAGCGCGCTGCTCGACGACCTCCTCGGCCTCCAACGCCTCGACGCCGGCGACGCGCCCGTCGTCGCGGCCGCCATCGACCTCCGCGCCCTCGCCGCCGATGTCAACGCCACCTGGCGCGACCGGGCGGCGCGCAAGGGGCTTTCTTTCGGCTCCTCGGTCGCCCCCGACCTCCCGCGGGGGGTCGTGACCGACGGCGAGAGCCTCCGCCAGATCATCGACCACCTCGCCTCCAACGCGGTGAAGTTCACGGATCGGGGCGGGGTGATGGTGTCGATTCGCCTGTGTGATCGTGAGGGGGCGGCGGCCACCCTCCGCGTCGACGTGACCGACACGGGCCCTGGCCTCGCATCCGACGACATCCAGCGGGTGCTCCTCCCCTTCGAGCAGGGTGTCCCCTTCGACACCCGCACGCACGGTGGCGCCGGCCTCGGCCTCGCCCTCGTCAGCCGCCTCGCCGCCCACCTCGGAGGCGACCTCCACGTCGACAGCGCGCTCGGCGAGGGCAGCGAGTTCACCGTCACGCTCCCGGTGGTCGTCTCCGACGAGACGGTGCCCGAGCCGGAAGCGCACCCGAGCGCCACCGCCGCGGCCCAGGTGTGCCTCCGCATCCTGCTCGCCGAGGACAACACGGTCACTCAGGTGCTCGGCGTCGCGCTCCTCCAGCGCGATGGGCACCGGGTGCGGGTGGCTTCCAACGGCCGCGAAGCCCTCGATGTGATGCGCGAAGAGCCCATCGACCTCGTCCTCATGGACCTCCAGATGCCCGGGATGGACGGCTACGAAGCGACGGTGCGCATCCGCGCCCTCGACGCCGCGCGCGGCCGACGCACCCCCATCATCGCGCTCACCGCGCACGGCGACGCCCACGAGCGGCGCCGCTGCCTCGCGCTCGGCATGGACGACTTCGTCGGCAAGCCGCTCGACTGGCCGGCCCTCCGCCGCACCCTCTCGCGCTGGGGCGAGCGCCCCTTCACAGACGCCCCCCCCGAGCACCGCCCGGCGCCTCCCGAAGGCATCGTCGACGTCGCCTCGCTGCGCGCCCGCGTGGCCGGGCGGAGCGACGTGCTCGGGCGCCTCGTCGACGCCTTCCGCGAGCAGAACCCCTCGCAGCGCGCCGCGCTTCGCAGCGCCGCGGGCCGGAGCAACGAGGCTGAGCTCCGCGCGGTGGCCCACAAGCTCATCGGGACGCTCTCGTGCTTCAGCGCGACGGCGGCGGTCGCCTGCGCGCGCGAGGTGGAGCGCCGCGCGATCGAGGGCGACCTGACGGACATCCACCTGCACCTCGACGCGCTCGACCGCGCCGTCGACGCAATCGAACCCGAGCTCTCACGCCTCGTGACCGAAGGCTTCCGCGAGGAGAACACACCATGATCCATCGCTCTGTGCCCTCCTCCGCGCTCCGCCGCGTGCTCGTCGCCGACGACGACCTCGTCTCGCGGATGCTGCTCGAAGCGACGCTCCACGACCTCGGCTACGAGGTCAACACCGTGTCCGATGGCGCGGCGGCGCTGGAGGCGCTCGACGCCGACGCCGGACCGACGCTCGCGATCCTGGACTGGGAGATGCCCCGGATGAGCGGCCCCGAGGTGTGCCGCGAGCTCCGCGCGCGCCGCCCTCACCGCCCCTGGTACCTCCTGCTCCTCACGGTGCGCGGCGGGACCACCAACATCGTGCAGGGGCTGCGCAGCGGCGCCAACGACCACCTCACCAAGCCCTTCGACCGCGACGAGCTCGCGGCCCGGCTGGCCGTGGCGAGCAACGTCCTCGCGCTCCAGGCCTCCCTCGCCGACCGCATCCATGAGCTCGAGCACGCCCTCGGGCACATCAAGACGCTCCGCGGGCTCCTCCCCATCTGCGCGTGGTGCAAGAAGATCCGCGACGACGGCAACTACTGGCGGCAGGTGGAGGACTACGTCGCGAGCCACACCGAGGCGAGCTTCACCCACGGCATCTGCCCGAGCTGCGAGGACAACCTGGAAGAAGAGGCCCAGCGCTACACCCGCGCCACGCGCGGCGCCTGAGCGCACGCAGCGGGCGCCGCCCAGTGTATGGTCGGCGCCCCGCATGGAACGACTCCCCATCGATGACGCCCTCCCCGCCCTCGTGGCGGCCTTTCGCAGCGCCCGCGGCGTGGTGCTGGAGGCCCCGCCGGGCGCGGGCAAGACCACGCGGGTCCCTGGCTGCCTGCTCGACGCGGGCCTCCTCGGCGACCGCGAGGTGGTGGTGCTCGAGCCCCGCCGCCTCGCCGCCCGCCTCGCCGCCCGCCGCGTCGCCGAGGAGCGCGGCGAGCGCGTCGGCGAGGGGGTCGGCTACCAGGTGCGCTTCGAAGAGGTGGCCAGCGCGCGGACCCGCATCCGCTTCGTGACCGAGGGGGTGCTCACGCGGCGCCTGCTCTCCGACCCGACCCTCTCGCGCGTGGGCGCGGTGCTCCTCGACGAGTTTCACGAGCGCCATCTCCAGGGCGACATCGCGCTCGCGATGCTCCGGCGGCTCCAACAGACCGCGCGCCCCGACCTGCTCGTGGGGGTGATGTCCGCGACGCTCGACCCGGGGCCGATCGCGCGCTTCCTCGGTGACGCGACGGGCGACGCGCCGCGCGTCCGCTCGGAGGGGAAGCGCTTCGACGTCACGGTCGAGCACCTCGCCCAGCCCGACGACCGCCCCCTCGCGACGCTGGTGGCGGAGGCCGTCGCGCGCCTCGTCCGCGAGGGCCTTGACGGTGATGTGCTGGTGTTTCTCCCGGGGGCGGCGGAGATTCGCAAGGCCCTGGCGGCGTGCGAGTCGTTGGCGGCGCGGCACGACCTCCTCGTCCTCCCGCTCCACGGCGACCTGTCCCCCGCCGAGCAGGACCGCGCCATCGCGCGCGCCCCGCGCCGCAAGGTGATCCTCTCGACCAACGTGGCCGAGACCAGCGTGACCATCGACGGCGTCGTGGCCGTGATCGACGGCGGCCTCGCGCGCATCGCCTCGCACGCCGCGTGGTCGGGCCTCCCCGTGCTCAAGGTGGGGCGGGTGAGCCGGGCCTCCGCGGCGCAGCGGGCCGGGCGCGCGGGACGGACGCGCCCCGGTCGGTGCCTGCGCCTCTACACGAAGCACGACCACGACACGCGCCCCGAGCACGACGCCCCCGAGGTGAAGCGCCTCGACCTCGCGGAGACGCTCCTCGAACTCCACGCCGCAGGGGTGCGCGACCCGCGAACCTTCGCGTGGTTCGAAGCGCCCGGCGCCGCCTCCCTCGACGCGGGCGAGGAGCTCCTGCGCGCCCTCGACGCCGTCGCGCCCGACGGGACGCTCACCGCCCGCGGCCGACGGATGCTGCGCTACCCCCTCCACCCTCGGCTCGCGCGGGTGCTGGTGGAGGCCATCGACCGCGGGGCCACCGACGCCGCGCTCGCGATGGTCGCGATCCTCGGGGAGCGCGACCTGGTGGCGGCGCGGCGCGGCGCCGGGCTCGGGCGCGGCGGCCACGGACCGGCCCCCCGCGAAGAGCGCGGCGACTCGGACGTCACGGGCCAGCTCGCCCGCTTCGACGAGGCCCGCGCCTACGACCTGCACCCCGACACGGTGCGCTCTCTGGGGCTCGACCTCGGCGCGGTGCAAGCGGTCGAGCGCGTGCGAAGGCAGCTCGAGCGGGCCACGGCGCGCGATCGTTCGGGGGGCGAACGACCGCTGCTGGCGCCGGGTGACGGCGACGAGGTGCTGCGCGTCGCACTCCTCGCGGGCTACCCCGACCGGGTGGCGCGGCGCATCCGCGGGGCGGAGTTCACGCTGGTGGGCGGCGGGACGGCGACGCTGGCTGAGTCGAGCGAGGTGCGCGACGCGGAGTACATCCTCGCCGTCGACGCCGAGGAGCGCCTCGACGGCCGGCAGCGCGGCGCCGTCATCCGCACCGCCAGCGCGATCGAGCCCGAGTGGCTCCTCGAGCTCTTCCCCGACGCCATCCGCGAGGCCACCGAAGCCCGCTGGAACGCCGCCGAAGAGCGCGCCGACGTCGTCGCCCGGATGTACTACCGCGCCCTGGTGATCGACGAGACGCGCGCCCCGCGCACGGAGGCCGCCGCCCGCGCCGCCGCCACCTGCCTCGCCGAGGCCGCCATCGCCAAGGGTCCGCGCGCCTTCACCCGCGACGTCGATGCGCTCGACCGCTTCATCGCCCGCGTGAGCTTCCTCGCGCAGCACCTGCCCGAGGCGAAGCTCCCCGCGCTCACCGAGGCCGACGCCGTGACCGCCCTCCGCGCGCTCTGCGAGGGGCGCAGCAGCTTCGCCGAGCTGCGCGACGCCGGTGCTCTCGACGCCCTCACCGACCGGCTCGACGGCCCGCAGCGCCGCGCCCTCGACACCCACGCGCCCGAGCGGGTGACGCTCCCGGGAGGCCGCGGCGTGCGCGTCCACTACGAGCCCGCGCGCCCGCCCTGGATCGAGTCGCGCCTGCAAGACTTCTTCGGCCTCGCGCAGGGCCCCTCGGTGGCGGCGGGGCGCGTCCCGCTGGTGCTCCACCTGCTGGCCCCCAACCAGCGCGCGGTGCAGGTGACCACCGACCTCGCGGGCTTCTGGTCGCGCCACTACCCGGGCATTCGAAAAGAGCTCTGCCGCAAGTATCCCCGCCACGCGTGGCCCGAGGACGGCCGCACCGCGACGCCCCCCGAACCCCGAAGGAGATAAGTCCGCTGATGATCCCGCTCGACCTCATCCTCGTCCGCCACGGGGAGTCCGAAGGCAACCGCGACAAGATGTTCACCGGGCACGGCCCGTCACCGCTCACCGAGCGCGGCCGCCGTCAGGCCGACGCCGTGGGCGAAGCGCTCGCGACGCCGCGGCCCGACGTGGTGTACGTCAGCGACCTCGTCCGCGCGCAGAAGACCGCCGAACCCCTCTGCGTGCGGACGGGCGTCGAGCCCGTGGTGACGGCGCGCATTCGGGAGCGCGACATGGGCGACTTCGTCGGAGTCCGCTTCGAGGAGGTGCAAGCGCGCGACCCCGACGGCTGGCGCGCCGTCGCCGAGCGTCACCCCGACTACCGCCCCCCAAGCGGCGAGTCGCATCGGGACGTCCTCGCGCGGGTGGGGCACTTCCTCGATGACGTGCGCGCGCAGCACCCCGGCCAGCGCGTGGTGGTCGTGAGCCACGGGGTCGCCATCCACCACATGCTGCGGCACCTGCTCCAGACCCCGGAGTCGCCGGTGGTGTTCGCGACCGACAACTGCTGCGTGCACCGGCTGGAGATTCGCGCCGACGGCACGGTGCGGGTGGTCAGCCTCAACGATTCGAGGCACCTCACGGGCCTGTGAGGCACCGGAGGTCTCGCGTCGTGCATCGAAGCGAGGTAGGAAACGCCACGCCCATGCGCCCGCTCGTCACCACCCTCGGCCTCACCCTGATCGCGGCGCTCGGCTGCGCCCCCAGCACCGTCGCCAGCAACCCCGACGCCTCGACCAGTGACGCGGCGCAGGAGGCGTCCACCCCGGACGTTGCCGCAGTGCCCGACGGCACAGCGCCTGACGCCCCCACCACGCAGGACGCCACCGTCACCCCGGACGCCACCGTCACCCCCGACGCACCCGTCACCCCCGACGCCACCGTCACCCCGGACGTGCCTGTCCCCCCCGACGCCACCGTCACCCCCGACGTGCCCGTCACCCCAGACGTGCCCGTCACCCCAGACGCCTCGACGACGCGCGATCTCTCGGCGATGGGTCCGCACCGCGTGGGCATCTGGACCGGCGCGATCGCGGGGACGCAGGGCGACGCGCGGGTGTTCTACCCGATGACCGCGGGGGCCGAGCGCTACCCCCTCGTGACCTTCGCCCATGGCTTCCAGCTCGCGGTGAACAACTACGACCGCCTCCTCACGCACGTCGCCTCGTGGGGCTACGTGGTCGCGTCGGTGAGCTACCCCGGGTCGATCCTCATGGTCGACCACCGCAACGTGCCCGCGGCCCTCTCGGCGACGCGTCGCGCCTTCGCGGCGGGCGGGCCTCCGGGCTTTCCTGCCGGGATGCGGGTCGACGCCACCCGTGCGGTCGCGATGGGCCACTCGCTCGGCGGCAAGGGTGCCATCATGGCGGTGCTCAGCGACCTGGAGTTTGACGCGTGCCTCGCGCTCGACCCGGTGGACGACAACCCCTCGCCCTTCGGCCGCATCACCGACGCCACCCCGTCGATCGCGCCCGAGCGCATGGGCACCCTGATGCGCCCGCTGGGGATGTTCGGCGCCACCCAGTCGCGCTGCCCCGCGCTCGGCCAGACCTGCGCCCCCGAATCGAGCGACTACCGCCGCTTCGCCGCCGCCGCCCCGATGACCGTCCCCGTCACCGTGTGGCCCCTGCGCGACTTCGGGCACATGAACTTCGTCGACCCCGGCTGCGGCTTCGCGTGCTCGGCCTGTTCGAGCGGCTCGACCCCGCTCGACAGCCGCCTCGCCGCCCTCCGCGCCCTCTCCGTGGCCTTCCTCGAGCGCTACGCCCGCAACGACGCCTCGGCCCAGTCGTGGCTCGACGGCGCCGAGCGCGCGACCCTCACCGCCGCCGGCGCCCTCTGGAACGGCATGGCCTCCACCCTCCCCGCCTGCCGCTGACCGCTACCGCGTGAGCATCTGCCGCACGGCGGCGTCTTCGTCCGGCGTCGACAGCGCGATCTCGTCCGCGCCGAGCAGCCACCGGCGCGACGTGAGCACGCGAAACTCCACCCGATCCGTGCTCGGCGTGGTCACCTCGAAGTCCACCCGCACGTCGTGCCACGCGGTGTCGGGGAAGTCCTCGGGCGTGAGCTCGCGGCGCGCGAGGGGAGCATCACCCGCACGAATCACGTCGACCGCTCCGATGGGCTCCGCCCGGTCGATCTCGGGCTCGGCGCGGAGGCGAAACGTCACCCGGTAGCGACCGCGCATGAGCCGGAAGCCCGTCCCATACACCACGCGCCCGGGCACCCGCGGGTCGTCGGCCCCCACCACCCGCGCCCAGCCGTCGCTCGCCTGCGCGTCGCGCACCACGCAGCCCGGGAAGTCCGTCTGCTCGATGGCCTCCACCTCGTAGCGACGTCGCGCGAAGAGTTCGCGAATCGCGTCGCCGTTGTGGGACGTGTCGCCGTCGCGCCGCAGCAGGAGCGCGCCGCTCTCCCACGCCACCGCGCCCCAACCCCGCCGCATGAGCCCGCGGAGAAACTCGTCACGCACGCCCGTGTCGAGCGGCCACGCGGGGCGCTGCAGGTCGACGAGCGCCCACTGCGCCCGGTCGATCCCGTTGGGAAACACCGCCGACCACGGGCGGTTGGACGTGCGGGCGCCAACGAAGGTGGTCACCGTCACGGGAGCCGCCGCGGGGACGCGCGCCACGAGCCGATCGACGGCGTCGCTGTGGGCCGTCCCCGCGCGCCGGTCGCGCCAGTGGGTGCGGGCCCACACGCTGGCCGGATGCAACCCCAGCGTCACGATGGAGGCCGTGACGAGCAGCGCCGCGAGGCCCTGCGCGCTTCGCATGGGACGCTTCGATCGGGCGACGACCGCCGCGGCCCCGTACGCCGCCGCGAGGTAGAGCCCCGGGTGCTGAATGGCGCTGTAGTGGTAGTGGAGGGCGACGATCTCCTCGTTGTCGGAGAGGAGGATCACCGCCAGCGGCGCGAGGAGCACCACGCGCCGACCCGCCGCGAAGGGGAGCAGCGCGACGGGGAGGACGAAGTTGAGGAAGGTGGTGAGGCGGGCGTCGGAGAAGGCGTAGCGCGCGAAGCGAACCGGGTGCCGCACGAGCGTCACGAGCGGCCCACCGTCGCCCACCAGGTGACGGTAGCTGCGGAGGAATTTGTACGTCCCCGGCGGGAGCGTCGGGTCGTGCATGTACTCCGGGACGCCCGGCGGCGGGCCGAAGCGCTTCATCCACACGAGGATCGCGAGCAGGCAGTAGCCCGTCGCCAGCGCCGCCATCGGGACGACCCGCTTCGCCGCCTGACGGTCGCCCGTAAGCAGCGCCGCGCCCAGCACCGCCAGGGCGGGGATGAACATGTCCTCCTTCACCGACACGAGCGCCGCGAGGGCCACGCACGCCGCGCCCCACGCGCGCCGGTGCAGCGCCAGCGCGAGGCCGGCGACGCAGGGGAGCGCGAGGAGGTCCATGTGGAAGTCGTAGAGCAGGGCGGTGTGGAGCGGCGGCGAGGCCAGCATCGCGGCGACCAGCGCGGTGGCCGTCGCGCGCGGGAGCTCGAGGGCGCGCGCGAGGCGGTACAGGGGATAGCCCGTCGCGCTCACCGCCGCGGTCTGCACGACGAGCAGGCACGCGCTCGTCGGCCACAGCGCGTAGAGCGGCGCGAGCACGAAGAGGACGGGCGCGAAGTGCTCGCCGAGGAAGCTGTACCCCACCGCGGGCGAGTGCATCACGCGGCCGTGGAGCGTGTGCCAGAGGGCCTCTTTGAAGATCCCCAGGTCGACGGTGGCCGACCACAGCGCCCGATCGCGCGCCACCGCCAGCCAGGTGAAGGTCACGAAGTGCAACCCCATCACGGCGAACACCGGCGCGTCGGCGCGCCACCCGTCGCCCGCTCGCTCCGGCTCGCCCGCGCCGCGACGAAGCAGCACCGCCAGCGCGACGCTCGCCCCCACGGCGAGGGCCACCACGGGCGGTCGCCGCCCGACGTCGTCGAGCGTGAGGCACACCGGCGCGAGCCACAAGGGAGCCATCACCAGCGCGAGGCGACGCGGCGCCGTGATCGTCCACCGACCCAGCGCCGCGGGGTCGCCGCCGACCGCCATCGCGCCGAGCGTGAGGGTGCCGACGAGGGCCGCGGCGACGCGCTCGAACCACCACCCCCACGGGACGCCGCACGCCAGCCCCGACGCCCGCGCCGCGCGGAGGGCGACGTCGTCGAGCGCGTAGAGCGAGGTGATCGCGGCGAGGCCGACGGCGGCGACGAGCGAGGCGAGGACGGTGGCGAGGGCGAGGAGGGTCGGGCGGAGGCGGGCCACGGCCGTCGGGGGCTCAGGCCTCGACGCGCACCAGGATGGCGGTGATGTTGTCGGGGCCGCCGTTCTCGTTGGCGGTGGTGATGAGCGTCTTGCAGAGCTCCATCAGGTCGCCGCCGGGGGCGAGGATGCGGGTGATCTCGGGGTCTTTCACCACGCCCGACAGCCCGTCGGAGCAGAGGAGGAAGACGTCGCCCTCGCGCATGGTCTCGCGGCGCGTGTCGGCCTCCGTGTCGGGCGCCGTGCCGATCGCGCGGGTGATGACGTTGGAGTAGCTCCCGAGGGCGGCGTGCGCGATCGGGTCGTCGCCGGCCAGCTCTTCGATGAGCGAGTGGTCGCGCGTCATGCGCTCCAGCTTGCCCTCGCGGAGGCGGTAGCAGCGCGAGTCGCCGACGTGGGCGATGCCCATGTCCTCGCCGTCACGAATCATCGAGACGAGCGTCGAGCCCATCCCCTTGCGGCGGCGGTTGCGCGCGCCCTCCTCGATGACGCGGCTGTTGGCCATGCGGGCCGCGTCGGCGAGGGTCGCGACGCGGTCGCCCCCCGGGTGCGTCCGCACGTGCTCGACCACCGTGCTGATCGCGAGAGCGCTGGCCACCTCGCCCGCTTGATGGCCACCCATGCCGTCGGCGACGATGAAGAGCCCGAGGTCATCTTCGACCGCGTACGAGTCCTCGTTGTGGTCCCGCTCACGGCCGACATCTGACAACCCTGCTGCGACGAGCTTCATCCTGTTCCTCGTGACGGGACCGCCTGTGGAGCGGCGCGATCGATTCATTGGGGCGGGCTGTGTCGGACGCGCCGCTCCGCCTTTTGCCCCCGCAACGTACGTGCGCACGGCGCGCGGGGTCAAGACGCTCGCCACGCCCGACGGGTCGATGCATCCAGAAGTTGCCTCCCGCACACCCCCGCGGCCTACGATTCGCCCGTGAAGACCGATCGACGCGGCGCGCAACGGCTCCGGCTGGCCTTTCCTGTCCTGGTGGAGGGACCTTTCGGCCTCCGCCGGTGCATGGGGCGTGACATTTCTCCGGGAGGGCTCTTTCTGGAAACCCCCGACCCCTATCCCCCGGGGACGCGGGTCCGGGTGATCTTCGCCGTGCCCGACGGGTCGTGGGAGATGGCCTGCCACTGCGAAGTGCGCCACGCCGCGAAGCTCCGCGGCCCTGAAGGCGAGGTCACGGGCGTCGGTCTGGCCTTCGTCGGCGTCGACCTCGAAGCCGACGACCTCATCACCGCCGCGCGCCGCACGCACGCCTGACGCATCGTCCCGAAGGGGGCGGTCACAACGCTCCCACTCCCCGCGTCATGCGGTTGCGGTTGTGCGGTGCCGCGGGTTTGTTCTAGTCTCCCGCCCGTTGCGCGCGCTACTTCTCACGACGGGTGACGGATGAACACCAAGGCGCTCTTTATCGCCATCGGGGCGGCGGTCCTCGGCCTGGTCTTCTTGCTCATGTACAAGAAGCGCTTCGAAAACGAGGCCTCGGGCGGCACGCCGATCCCCGTGCTGGTGGCCGTGCAGGACATCCCCCTCGGCACCGCCCTCACGGAGAACATGCTCGGCCAGCGGTACATCCCGCAGGCCTACCTGGAAGACCGCTTCATCCGGTACTCCGACCTGCGGCGCATCATCGGCGTGCGGGTGAGCATGGGGCTCAAGGCCAACCAGACGGTGATGTGGACCGACCTCGCCACCGCGTCGGACGCCCGCCGCGACCTGTCGAGCCTGGTGAGCAACGGCATGCGCGCCATCACGGTGCGGGCTGACATCACCAACTCCTTCGGCGGCCTGCTGCGCCCCGGCGACCGCGTCGACGTGCTCGGCACCCTCTCGCGCACCGGCAACGAGAACGACCGCGTGACCATCCCCCTGCTCCAGAACGTGCTCGTGCTGGCGGCGGGGCGTGACACCGGCGGCGAGGCCCAGCGGCAGCAGGTGAACGGGCAGTCCAACCCGTCCAACCAGCCGCAGGAGATCTCGCAGGTGACGCTGAGCGTGTCGATGGAGGAGGCCCAGCTCCTCACGTACGTGTCCGACCGCGGCGGCGCGGGCGGGCGGCACTCGGGGCTCACCCTGGTGCTCCGCAACCCCGAGGACATCGCCATCATCGAGAACGTCCCGGAGACCGGCATCGACGACATCTTCGAGCCCGTGCGCCGCCAGCAGATCTCCCGGCGCCGCCGCCAGCTCATCGAGCGCATCGGCCCGAGCAATCCCCTGAACTGACAGCCTTCCACCCGTAGACCGAAGCAGCCACCGCCATGATCCGTCGCCCGCTCGTCACGTCCGTACTGGCTCTTTGCCTCGGCGCCGCCGCCGTCATGGCCCCCGCGGCCGCGCTGGCCCAGCAGCCCCAGCCCCAGCCCGCGGCCGGGCGCGGGGTCGGTCGCGACCTCACCCTCGCGATCGGCGAGCAGGTGGTGGTGCCGTCGAGCGACATCCGGCAGTACTCGGAGGGGACGCCGGGCATCGTCGACGTGCGCACCTCGTCCGACGGGCGGATCATCGTGGTGGGCCAGCGCGCGGGCGCCACCACGCTCCTCCTCATCCACGCCGG
Organism: Polyangiales bacterium; assembly: GCA_044375895.1. Taxonomy (GTDB): domain Bacteria; phylum Myxococcota_A; class Polyangia; order Polyangiales; genus CAISKJ01. The sequence continues at coordinate 18,270 of JBILLV010000176.1, forward strand.
CGGCTCGCAGGAGAACCTCCAGATCACCGTGTTTCCGCGGCGCCCGGAGGCGGTGCAGGCGGAGATCGAGAGCCTGCTGGAGGGCTACACGGGCGTGCAGATCCGCCGCCTGGGCGCGCGGCTCTACCTCGAGGGCGGCGTCGCGTCGGAGCAGCAGCAGCGCCGCGTGCAGCAGATCGCGACCCTCTACGCGGGGCAGGTGGAGTCGCTGGTCTCCATCGACCCGACGATCGTCGAGCGGCGCATCAACGTGCGCCTCGACCTGTATTTTGTGGAGTTTCGCACCAGCTCGCAGCGCCAGGTGGGCATCTCCTGGCCCGCGTACATCGGCGGCTCGGCGGAGAACTGGCGCCTCGACTCGACGCTCAACCTCATCGCGCCCCTCGGCGCGCAGTCGACGCCGCCGGGCGTGCAGTTCGCGCGGGCGTCGCTCTCCAACCAGCCGCTGCCGCGCCTCGACATCGCGTCCAACGGCGGCTTCGCGCGGGTGCTCCGGCAGGCGACGATCATCACGGCCAACGGCACCGAGGCGCGCTACCGCAACGGCGGGGAGTTCAACGCGCGGCTCGTGGCGGGCAACGGCGGCGCGACGCTGGCGAGCATCGAGTACGGCACCACCATCAAGATCACGCCGCGCTTCGACCCGCAGAGCTCGCGCATCGACATCCGCGTGGACTGCGACATCTCCGACCTCTCGCAGTCGGGCACCGACCTCCCGGGCCGTGACATCTCCCAGCTCCAGACGCTGGTGAACCTCCAGCTCGGGCAGTCGGTGATCATGTCGGGCTTCCGCTCGCGGCGTCAGACCAACGCGACCTCGGGGCTCCCGGGGCTCCGCTCGATCCCGATCCTCGGGTACCTCTTCGGCTCGGAGCAGAACATCGAGCAGGAGGTCGAGGGCATGATCTTCATCGTCCCGACCGTGGTCGAAGGCATCTCGCGCAGCGCGCAAGACCGCGTCGCGGAGGCCCTGCGGCAGTACGAGCAGTTCTCGGGCGACATGGACGACGTGCGCCTCTACGACCCCACGGGAGCGCAGTACCGATGAAGCGAACGCCGCGCTCTCCGCTCCGCCTCGCCGCGCCGGTGCTCGCCGCGCTGGCGCTGGCCGGGTGCGCGCCGGAGAC
>JBILLV010000509.1:0-4944 GCA_044375895.1 Polyangiales bacterium
GAGGGCGACGACGCCGATGGCCGCGGTGGCGAACACGTCGTTGCCGATGCGGGTGCCGGCGACCTCGACGGAGGTCTGGCGGAAGTGGAGGCCGCCGCCGAAGCTCCAGCGGATGGGTCCGCCGCGGCCCGCGAGGGTGAAGTTGAGGCGCCCGCGGAAGCCCTCGTCGGTGAGGTTGTTCGCCCGCGTGGCCCCGAAGATGCCGGAGTTGATGTAGAGCTGACCGCCCGCGTGGAGCGACACGGCGTCCTTGTCGGACTCGCCGAAGATGCGCACGCGCAGCCCGAGGCGCGGGTCGCCGAGGCCCGCGGAGTCGGCCGCCGCGAGGCCCCCCACCGAGCGCTCACCGGCCTGGTAGACGCCCACCGGGAGCGACAGGTGCACGTTGAGTCGGTTGGCGAAGGCCACGCCAAACTGCGCGTGGAGCACCGCCATGTCGGAGACGATGCGCGTCACCCGCTCCTGGCCCATGCTGTCGACGCGGAGCACCAGGGGGTTGCGCGCGTAGTCGAAGGTGAGGCCCCCGCGGAAGGCGAAGCTCTGGCCCGCGCCCCCGTACCAGGGAAACTCCGAGGCGAAGAACACGTCGCCCGCGGGCGTCGGGTCGTAGCGGTCGAGCGCCCAACCGGCGGTGGACTGGGCCTGCGCGGCGGCGGGGAGGAGCAGGGCGCCGACCAGGGTGGCGGCGCCGAGCTTGAACCGATGAGAGCACATGCGGAGCGTCACGTGAAGGCCTCCATGAGATGCCCTCCTCACGGGAGAAGGTGTTTCTACGCTTCCATAGGAAAGCGCGCTTGAACACGCACTGTCAGGAATGCTGCAACCTTCCACTTTCGAAGGTGTGACGCTACTGGCGCGCCCGCCCTCGCCCCAAACTCCGAGACCGTTGCACGGGCGGCGGCGCAGGGGAAGACCCTTCTCGCTGACTTGACGGAAAACGCAGGGGATTTTGTTGCCCGCGGGGCTGTGTTAGTCGTCCGCTCACGCCATGCCCGAGGTGAGCTATCGCGCCATGCTCAAGCCGCTCGACGTGGAGGAGCTCATCGACCTCGCGGTGCACCGGCCGCTGGCCTACGCCCTGACGCGCGCGGCCTACCCCACGGCCATCACGCCCGACCAGATCACCTGGGTGTCGATGTTCGTCGGCATTCTTGCGGGTGCCGCGGCGTGGTCGTCGTTTCTGTTCGGAGCTCCACGGCTCGTCCTGGCGGGGGGTCTCTTCGTGCTGTCTGCCGTGTTCGACTGCTCCGACGGGCAGCTCGCGCGGCTGCGGGGGACGAGCTCTCCCTTCGGCCGCATGCTCGACGGCGCCGTGGACATGGTGGTGCAGCTCGCGGTGGTGCCGGGCTTCGTCGCCCACGTGTGGTGGAAGGCGGGCGGGCCGGGGCCGGCGGCGCACGGGGGCGGCCAGTGGATGCCCGCGGCGCTGTGGCTCATCCTGGGCATCGGCGCCACGGCCTCGGGCGCGCTCCACACCACGCTCTACGACCGCTACAAGAACATCTACCTCCACCACACGCAGCCCTCGAAGGGCGAAGGCGAAGACCCGGAGGACCTCGCCTCGTCGCGCGGCGACGCGGGCGACTGGCTGCGCCGCCACGTCGCCGTCCCCTACCTCGCGCGGCAGATGCGCGTGCTCGCGTGGCTCGATCCATACATCCCGGGGCGCTTCCGCGACATGCCCCGCTACTCCCCCGAGACGGCCGAGCGCTTCCGCCGCGAGCAGCGGGGGCTGATGCGCGGGTGGACGTTCTACGGCATCGGGACGCACATCTTCGGGCTCGCGGTCGCCGCCGCCTTCGACAAGGTGGAGTGGTACATCCTCGCGCGCCTGGTGCTCTTCAACCTCGCCCTCGCCGCCCTCGTCGCCGCGCAGCGCCGCGCCTCGCGGGCCTTCTTCCAAGGGAGCGTCCCCGCGTGAGCCCCACCACCGCGATCATCCTCGCCGCGGGCGTCGGCAGCCGCCTTCGCCCGCTCACCGACCGCGTCCCCAAGTGCCTCGTCCCCCTCGGCCGCGAGACCATCCTCTCCCGCATGGTGCGCCTGCTCGCGGCCCACGGGGTGAGCGAGCTCGTCGTCGCCACGGGCTACCTGGAGGGCCTCGTGCGGGAGGCGCTGCGCGAGGCCCCCGTCCCCGTCCGCTTCGCCCACTGCCCGGACTACGACACCACGCAGAACGTCGTCTCCCTCCACCGCGCCCTCGCCCACGTGACGCCGGGCCACCACGTGGTGAAGCTCGACGGCGACGTGGTGTTCGACGGCGGGCTCATCGCGCGGCTCCTCGCTGAAACCGGCGACGCGGCGGCGCTCATCGACGACGCCGCGACGCCCCCCGCGGAGGCGATGAAGGTCACCGCGGTCGACGGGCGCATCACCCGCTTCGGCAAGGAGCTCGACCCCCGCGAGGCGCGCGGCGAGTCCATCGGCATCGAGCGCTTCGCCGCGGGGGTCGTCCCCCGGCTCACCGCGGCCATCGCCCAGGCGGTCGGCTCCGGCCGCACGGACGTGTACTACGAGGCCGTCTACAACGACCTGATCGGTGAAGGTCTCGCGCTGCGCTGCGTCTCTACGGCGACCCTGCCATGGAGCGAAATCGACGACGCCGACGACCTCGCCCACGCGCGCGCGGCCTTTCCCGACCCCTGAGGGGGCGCTTCGCCCCGCTTCGATTGCAGAATTGCGACCGAAACGGCACCCGTGATACACGCGCGCCGTGTCCGCGGAGTCGTCGCCATATTTCCGGAGGATCTCTTTGTGATGTCGAAGCGAAGGGTTGACCGCGCCATCATCCTGGCCGCAGGCCGGGGCTCGCGGCTGGCCCAGGGCGACATGCTCCCCAAGCCCCTCCGCGCCGTCTCGGGCACACCCCTGCTCGTGCGCATCCTCCGTACACTCGCAAAAGAGGGCGTCCGCGAGGCCGTGATCATCGTGGGCTACGAGGGCCAGCGCATCCGTGACGCCCTGGTCGACGTGGGCCCGGCCCTCGGGATCGCGCTCCATTTCGTCGAAAATTCCCTGTGGGAGCGTTCGAACGGGGTGTCGCTGCTGGCGGCGGCGGAGTGGATCGACCGGGACTGCCTGCTGACGATGTCCGACCACCTGGTGGCCCCCGAGCTGGTGCGGGCGCTGGCGCGGGCGGAGATCACCTCCGGGGCCTGTGCGCTGGGGGTGGATTTCGACATCGAGCGCTGCTTCGACCTCGACGACGCGACGAAGGTGCGGGTGCGGGGCCACGCGATCGACGCGATCGGCAAGGAGCTCGACGAGTACAACGCGATCGACACGGGGATCTTCCGGGTGAACGCGCTGCTGGTGCGAGAGCTCCAGGGGCTGTTCGAGCGCCACGGCGACGCGTCGCTCTCCGACGGGGTGCGGGCGCTGGCGTCGCGGGGGAAGTTTGTGACGGTGGACGTCGGCGACGCGCGCTGGATCGACGTCGACACGCCGGCGGCGCACGCGCGGGCCGAGGCGATGCTGCGGGTGTTCGGCGACGACCTCGACGACGATCTGGAGTCCACCGAGCCGCGCTCGCAGGGTCCGATCGACCCCGAGGCGATGGAGCTCTACACGCCGACGTGGGTGCGCGGGGCGCCGGTGTACCGCGACGACCATTTCGGCATCGCGGACCGGGCGGCGCGGCACCGCGACGGCTTCGCGCGGCTGATGTCCAACGAGAGCCCCTTCGCCCCCTCCGAGCGGGTGACGGCGGCGGTGATGTCGGCCCTCACGCGCGGCCATCGGTATCCTGACGCGGCGATGGGCCGCGAGCTGCGTCGTCGCCTCGCGGCCGAGCACGGCCTCGGCGAGGAGTCGTGCGTGCTCGGGGCCGGGTCGAGCGAGGTGATCGACCTCGTCGTGCGCACCTTCGTGGCGCCCGGCGAGGAGGTGGTGATCGCCGTGCCGACCTTCTCGATGTACGAGTCGCGCACCCGGGTGGCGGGGGCGGTGCCCGTGCTCGTGCCGATGCGCGACGACCTCACGCTCGACGTGTCGGCCGTGCTCGAGGCGGTGACCGAGCGGACCAAGGTGATCTTCCTCTGCTCGCCGAACAACCCGACGGGCAAGCGGGTGTCGGCGGGGGTGCTGCACCGGCTGCTGCGCCTGGGCATCCCGGTGGTGCTCGACGAGGCGTACGTGGAGTTTGGCGACGGCGCGTCGGAGGCGGCGCTGGTGGCGGCGCACCCCAACCTGCTGGTGGTTCGCACGTTCTCGAAGGCGATGGGCCTCGCGGGCCTGCGCGTCGGGTACGCCCTCTGCGCCGAGCCCGTCGCCCGCCTCCTCCACCGCGTGAAGCTCCCGTGGAACGTCTCCACCGTGGCCCTCGCCGCGGCCCTCGCCGTGCTCGACGACGTCGCCGAGCTCGCCCGGCAGCGGGCGGTGGTGCGCGAGGAGCGGGCGATGCTCGTGCGCGAGCTCGGTCGGATGCCCGGCGTGGCGGCCTTCGCGAGCGACGGGAATTTTGTACTGCTCGACATCCACGAGACGGGGATGACGGCCGACGCGATCGTGCAGGCGATGCTCCACGACGGGGTGTTCATCCGGTCGCTGGCGAGCCACCACCTGCGGCGCGGGTATGTGCGCGTCTCCATCGGTTCGCCCGAAGAGAACCGCCGCTGCGTCGAGTCGCTGCGCCGCACGCTCGACCGCCGCGCGCCCCGCCCCGCCACGCACTGAAGCCCACGACCTCCGACGACCCGTGACGGCGCGCCCCAGCGGGGCGTTCGCGGCCGTGCGTCAGCGGAAGGTCGGCTCCCGCGGCTGGAGGGGCGGGTCTTCGCGCGGGGGCGCGTCAGGCCACGGGTCGTGCTGGGGCGGCGCCTCGGGCGTCGGGGAGACGCGGGGCACGTCGGGGGCGTCGGGCTCCTCGACGGGCGTTCCCGGGTCGTCTGGAGGGCTCTGGGCGGGCTCCTCGGGGGGCGGCGCGCTCGTGGGGAGCATCGTCGG
>JBILLV010000177.1:0-19367 GCA_044375895.1 Polyangiales bacterium
CGCCCGCTTCGGCGCGGGCGATGACGGCGACCTCCGCGCGGTGCTCCGCTCGCTCGCGCGGCGCCCGCTGGTGTGGGCCGTCGTCGTCGGGCTCGCGCTCAACGGGTTGGGCGTGACGCTGCCGTGGTGGCTGCGGCCGGGCGTCGAGCGGGCGGCGGCGGCGACGGGGCCGCTGGTGTTCGTGGTGCTCGGGCTCAACGTCGACCTGTCGCGGCTGAAGGGGCGGGCCGCGGCGCTGGCGGTGACGGTGGCGCTGCGGGTCGCGGTGTCGCCCGCGGTGGCGCTGGCGGTGGCGTGGGCCATCGGGCTGCGCGGGCCGGCGGCGTGGGCGGGCGTGCTTCAGGCGGCGATGCCGACGGCGCTGGCGGCGACGGTGCTGGTGGCGCAACACCGCTGCGACGCGGCGCTGGCGTCGGCGGTTTGTGCGGTGGGGATGGCGCTGGCGCCCATCACGCTTTTGCTGTGGGCCGCGGTGGTGGAGCGGGTGTTGTAGGAGGGGAAGAGCTACTGCGCGAAGGCCTGGACGCCGAACTCGCCGCCGCCCGAGTACATGATCACCTCGATCTGGAACGTCCCCGTCCAGTTGAGGCACAGCGGGCGCTGGAGGCCGAGCACCGGGAAGTTGTCGGTGGCCACGTCCTGGTCGACCACGTTGCCGCTCTGGTCGCGGAGGCGGAGGTCGAGGTCGCGCACGCCCTGGCCGCCGACGCCGATGATGCGGTAGCAGCGGCCCGGCGTGGCGGTGACCGTCACGTACTGGCGCTGCCCCTGGCCCGCCTGCGCGCGGAAGAGCTGCGTGATGGGGTAGAAGCCCGCGGCGAACTGCCGGGCCCGGATGGACATGTGGTACGAGACGTAGTCGCTCTCGGCGTAGCCGTCGGTGGTCCACCCGCCGCCGACCTGCGCGCCGACGCCGAAGCCGACGCCGCCGACCTGCGCGCCCATGTTGCCGCTCACGACGGGGGGAGGGGCGCCGAAGTTGGGCTGCTGCTGCTGCACGACCACGGGCGGGGGCTGCTGCTGGTAGACGGGCTGCGGCTGCGCGTACACCGGCTGCTGCTGGTAGACGGGCTGCGGGGCCGGCTGGGCGACGAACGTGGGCTGCGCGCGCATCTGGTAGTTGACCGGCTGCGGCTGAGAGCGGACCACACAGTCGGTGAGGGCGAGGCCGGCGACCACGGTGGCCGCGCTGCGGAGGGCGAAGACGATCTTGGGGGACAGGGTCATGGGAAGTTTCAGCTCCTTGAGGGTGCCGTGAGGTTCACGAACGGCGGTCGTAGGACGTTGAGAGGGGGGCGGATCTTCTCGCGGGGGCATCGTCGGACGCAACCGCCGTCGCCTCGCGCCATGATACGGACGTCGGACCCCGGCGCTTACGCCTGGAGAATCTTCTCGGTCGGCAGGAGGGCGACCCCGGCGGCCTGCATTTCAGCGCAGGCCGCGACCCCCCCGGCGGGCACCACCGCGGCGATCGCGTCGTCGGCCACCACCACGCGCGAGCCCGCCCGCGACGGCCGTTCACGAATCCACTCGACCAGCCCGAGGGCGGCCGCGCGCACGCAGTAGTCGGTGGCGACCCCGAAGACCACGAACTCCACCGGGCCGCTCGGGGCCACGGCGTCGAGCACGCGGGCGGCGTTGGGGTTGGCGAAGAGGGAGTACACCTCCTTCTCGAAGTAGATCGCCTGCGTGCCCGCGGGGATGCGCCCGGCCGCTCCCTCATCGGGAATCACCGGGACGAAGTAGAAGCGCTCGGGGAGCGTCTCGGGGAGCTTCAGCCAGCCGGGCGTCCCCTTCACGCAGTGCGGGGGGAAGTTGGGCTTCTCGCCCTTCGGCCCGAGGTGGGGGTTGGTCGCGAACTCCCAGGCGTCGTGGGCGTGCGAGTCGACGCTCCCGACGAGGGGAGCGCCGGTCGCCACGGCCGCGCGCACGAGCCGAGCGCAGGGGGCCATGGCCGCGGGGGCGCCGGAGACGAAGAGGGCGCCGCCGGGGGCGCAGAAGTCGTGCTGGGTGTCGACGTCGACGAAGACGCGGTTCATGGCGCGGAAGGTATCACTGCGCGGTGCTACCGTGCGCCCCCCGTGAAGCCCCTCATCCGGTGGTTCTTCGAAACCCTCGTCCGGCTCTACTACCCGGTGATCTCAGTGCAGGACGCATCCCGCATCCCCACCGGGCGCTCGCTCCTCTTCGTGGCCAACCACCCCAACGCGCTCCTCGACCCGCTCGTCTTGCGCGTCGCCCTCGGTCTCCCCATCCGCTTCCTCGGCAAGAGCACGCTCTTCAAGAACCCCCTCTCGCGTCTCACGATGGAGTCCTTCGGCGGCATCCCCGTGTACCGCCCCCGCGACGCCGCGGCGGGCGGCGGCGACACGGCGCAGAACGAGAAGACCTTCGCCCTCTGCCGCGAGGCCCTCTCCCGCGCTGAACCCATGGCCCTCTTCCCCGAAGGAACCTCCCACTCCGACCCGGAGCTCCGCCCCCTCAAGACCGGCGCCGCCCGCATCGCGCTCTCCGCCCTCGCCGCGTACGGCCCCTCCCTCACGCTCGCGATCGTCCCCGCGGGGCTGCACTACGACCGCAAGACGGTCTTTCGCTCGCGCGCCCTCGTGGCCGTCGGCGAGCCCATCGCCGTCGACGGCTTCCGCGACGCCTACACGCGCGACGAGGCCGAAGGCGTCCGCGCGCTCACCGAGGCCATCCGGGCCGGGCTCGACGCCGTGGTCACGCAGGCCGACACCCGCGAGCTCCTCGAAGGCGTGGCCCGCGTCGCCGCCTGGACCAACGACCCCGCCCTCCGCGACGACCTCGCCGCCGAGCAGTCACGGGCCCGCCTCCTCCTCGCCCGCTACGAGTCCCTCCAAGCGCGCGATCCGGTGCGGGCCGAGGAGATCGTCGCCCTCGCCTCGCAGTACATGCGCGTGCTCCAGTCGCTCGGGGTCGCCGACCCGTGGGGGCTCGAGGTCGGCCGGGTGACCTTCGGGGCCGTCGTCCGCTCGGTCGTCCGGCTCGTCGCGCTCGCCCCCTTCGCGCTGGTGGGGGCCGCGCTCGCGTGGGGTCCGTACCGCCTCGCGGGGACGGTCGCTCGCTCCGTGACCCGAGAGGAGGACGAGCTCGGCACCGTGAAGGCCATGGCCGGCGCCCTCTTCGTGGTGCTCGCCTGGGTGCTCGAGAGCGCGCTCGTGGGGTGGCGCTTCGGCCTCCTCGCGGGGCTCGCCGTGCTGCTGGTGGCCCCCGCCTGCGGGTACGCGGCGCTCCGCTTCGAGGAGGCCGTCGAGGTGGCGCGGGAGGCCCTCCGCCACGCCTGGATCCGCGCGCGCCGCCCCGACGACGCCGCCGCCGTGGCGACCCACCGCCGGGCGCTCGCCGACGCCGTGTCGCACGCACTGCGTGACTCCGCCGTCGGCGATGTATGATCGCGCCCGTGAGAACCTCCTCCCTGTCCCGTTCCGTCGGTCTTCTGGTGGTGGCGCTGGTCGCGTGCAAGGGCTCTGAAGGCACGACGCGCTCGGCCCCGCCCGGCGCGCACACCACGGCCCCGCGCGGTGACGCCGCGGCCCCCGGCGCGTCGGGCGCGGCGTGCGCCAACGACGACGCCTGCGCCTTCGGCCTCGTCTGCACGAGCGGCCGCTGCGCCAACTCCGACTGCCACGACGGCGACCCGATGAACCCCCCGCGCGCCTGCAACAACGGGCGGCACTGCGAGTTCGCCGACCGGGCCGCGGTGCGCAAGGGACGGGGCCGCTGCGTCGACGGCCCTGTCGCGGCCGAGCCCGCCCCGGCGGCCGACGGCGACGGAGCCGTTCCGCCTGCGCCCGCGCCGTGAGACGATTCCCCTCCCATGGGGAACACACCACCCAAGCCCCCGAGCTCCTCCAAGGCCCGCAACGCGGCCAGCAACCCCACCTTCGCGCCGCGCACGCCGCCGCCCCTCTGGCGCACCACCCTCACCGACGCCGCCCGCATCGGCACGCTCGACGCGAACCCCGTGGCGCCCCGGCCCGGCCAGCCCGTCCGCTTTGACCCGCCCCCCGCCGCGGATGTCGCGCGCGCCCGCACGGCCCTCCTGGGCCCCACGTACGCCGCGCTCACGCAGTCCTTCGGCGACCAGCCCGCGTCGGGTGACGACCTGCTGCGCGCCGAGGCCGCCCTCGGGGCCGTCCCGGCGCTGCTCCTCGCGAGCGCCGCCCGCCCCATCTCCGACCGCGTCGAGGGCGTGATCCGTCGCATCCCCGAGGCGGTGCGTCGGCCCTTCCAGAAGATGTTCGGCATCCTCATCGACAGCGGGATCGCCGCTGCCACGGGGGCCGCCCAGTCGCTCCTCGACCAGGCCGTGCGCGGCTTCGACCCCGCCAGCAACACGCTCCCGGGCCGCGTCGATCTCCCCATCGAGGCCATCTCGCAGCTCGACACGTCGTGCGGGGAGACGGCCGTCGCGATGATCTTGAAGGCCTCGGGCGAGCCCGTCCTCCTCGGCGACATCGACACGCAGATGTCCATCCCCCAGTGGGCGGCGGGGGCCGGCGGGTCGAACCTCCTCGTCGACCGCGAGTTCGCGCGGCGCGGCCTCGCGGCGATCAGCGGGCCCTCGGACACCGCGCGGGTGAAGCGCTTCCTCGCGGCGGGGCTGCCCGTGATGGTCACCGTCGGCTGGGCCAACGGCGGCGGTCACTTCGCCGTACTCAGCGGCTACGACCAGGCCCGCGGCACGCTCCGCATCCGCAACTGGCAGGCCAACGGCACCACCGACGACGTCCGCGTGGCCGACTTCGAAGCCGCGTGGGCGCGCCACCTCAACTACATGACCGCCGTGGTGCCGCGCCGCGATCCGCGGATGGAGAAGCTGCTGAAGCAGGCGGAGGGGCGCTCGCCCGCGAACGTCGCGCGGGGCTTCTCCATCACGGACTTCTGGTGCGACCCGAAGCGCCTCTTCGTCGAGGCCGCGTACCGCTGGGTGACCCCCAACACGGAGGTCACGGTGAAGGTGAGCTTCAACTCCGAGGGGCTCCGCTGGGGGCGCACGGAGGAGATGCGCTGGCTCAACGGGGCCATCGCGGTGCGGCAGCGCGTGGCGAGCGGGTGGTACATCGGCGTGCGGGTGGAGAAGCTCTCCCTGCGCAACGCGCCCGACGAGTGGCAGACCTTCCGCGCGACCCCCGTGGGCGCCGTGGTGAGCGTCGAGGGCCCCGGCTTCAACCTCGCCATCGCCGCCGAGCGCGGGGCCGTGCAGGGGTCGCTCGCGGTCAGCCTCGGCCGCACGCTCGCCGACCTCGGGCTCAAGGTGAACGTCTCCGTCACCGACCAGGGCAACTACAACGTCGCGGGCGTGCTCGCCGGCACCTGGTGAGCGCTCGATGGGCGACACGCTCTTCGAACACATCGCCGCGCTCCAGGGCGACCGCCCGTGGGGCGCCGTCCTCGACGCGGGGAGCGGGCGACACTCGCTCGCGTGGATCCGCTCGCTGCCGACGACGCGCTGGACGGCCGTCACCGCCGACCCCGACATGGCCGCGTCGCTCACCGGCGCCCGCCCCGTCGACCGCGTCGTGCTCGGCGACTGGACCGACGCGGAGCTCCTCGCGGGCGACGTGTACGACGTGGTGCTCGCGGACTACCTCCTCGGCGCCATCGACGGCTTCGCTCCCTACTTTCAAGACCAGCTCTTCGCGCGCCTCCGTCCGCACGTCGGCGGGAGGCTCTACGTGGTGGGCCTGGAGCCGCTCCCCGACCGACCCGACGCGCCCGACGCGAAGATCGTCACGGAGATCGCGCGGGCCCGCGACGCCACGCTGCTGCTCTGCGGCGAGCGCTGCTACCGGGAGTTTCCTGTGACGTGGGTGCGGCGCAGTCTGGAGGCGAGCGGCTACCGCGTGGTGTCCGAGCGGCGCTTCAGCAACGTGCTGGGCAAGCGCTGGATCGACGGGCAGATCGACATGTGCGTGCGGCGTCTGGGGCGGCTGCCGGGCGCCGGGCTCACCCCCGCGATGGGCGCGTACCTCGACGACCTGCGCACGCGCGCACACGCCCGCTGTGAAGCGAGCGGGGGACTGCGCTGCGGGGCCGACCACGTGCTCGCCGCGGAGCGCGTGGGCTGAGCGCTGACGGGGAGAATTCTCCCGTGTCACGGCACTCGCCGGACTTACGGAAACCAGTGGGTTGAATGCGTGACGCGCGGCGGCGGGTTCGTGCATCATCGCTCCCACGCGGACGCCCCGACGGGTTCGCGGGAGGTACTGCATGCAACGAGGATGGTACGTGGCACTCGCGCTCGGCATGACCGTGGCTGCGCCGCGCGTGTGGGCACAGACGAGCGGCGCGCCGCCCTTCGAGCAGAACATCGACATGCAGCAGTTTCGCCCGGCCCCCGGGCCCAACAACCTGCTGACGGTCGCGGGGAGCCGGGTGTCGGGGAGCGGTCAGGTGTCGGTGGGCGCGTGGGGCAACTACGGCTACCGCCCCTTCACCATCTTCAACGCCAACTGCCCCAACACCGAGAACGACGACGGCTGCACCCGCGGCGGCGTGCGCTCGCGCCCCATCGAGCACCTCGCGACGCTCGACCTCATCGCGACGGTGACGGTGGCGCAGCGCCTCCAGCTCGCCCTCACGCTGCCCCTCACGGTGGCCTCCGGGCAGGCGATCAACCCGGTGACGGCGTACCCGCTCAACGACACGCAGACCCGCACCGGCTTCGCGCTCGGCGACCCGCGCCTCGAGGCGAAGGTGCGCATCACGGGCGAGGGGATGCACGGCTTCTCCTTCGGCGCGCTCGTCTCGGCCACCATCCCCACGGGGCAGTTCACCGGCGGGGAGAACCACTTCGTCGCCGACGGGACGCTCTCCCTCGGCGGCCGGGCCATCGCGGACTACCGCCGCGGGCGCTTCTTCGCCGCCGCCAACCTCGGCGTGGTGTGGCGCCCCGAGACGCTCCAGCTCCTGTCGACCTCCGTCGGCACGCGGCTCCTCTGGGGCGCCGGGCTCGGCGTCGAGGCCACGCCGCGCATCGCCTTCCTCGGCGAGGTGTTCGGCAGCAACGACTTCTCCACCATTCAGCAGGCCAACCCGGTCGAGGGCAACCTCGCGCTGCGCTACTCGGTGGGCGACGTCGCGCTCACGCTCGGCGGCGGGACTGGGTTCCAGCGCGGGGCTGGAGCTCCCGTGGCGCGCGCGTTTCTGGGCTTCACCTGGGCGCCGCAGCGGAGCGACACGGACGGCGACGGCGTGTACGACCAGTACGACCGCTGCCCCACCGAGCTCGAAGACCGCGACAACTTCGACGACCTCGACGGCTGCCCCGAGGATGACAACGACGGCGACGGCATGCCCGACGCCACCGACCGCTGCCCCGACGAGGCCGAAGACCGCGATCAGTTTCAAGATCAGGACGGCTGCCCCGACCGGGACAATGACAACGACGGCGTGCCCGACGGGTACGACTCGTGTCCGCGCGAGGCCGAAGACCGCGACGGCGACCACGACGAGGACGGCTGCCCCGACAACGACCGCGACCGCGACGGCGTCCCCGACGACCAGGACCGCTGCCCCACCGACCCCGAAGACGTCGACGGCTTCCAGGACACCGACGGCTGCCCCGAGCCCGACAACGACGGCGACGGCGTGCCCGACGTGAGCGACCAGTGCAGCGACCAGGCGGAGACCATGAACGGCGTGGACGACGCCGACGGCTGCCCGGACAACGTCCCCGACCGCGACCGCGACGGCATCCCCGATGACCGCGACCGCTGCCCCAACGAGCCCGAGACCTTCAACAACACCCAGGACGACGACGGCTGCCCGGAGAACACCGCCGCCCTCGTCACCCTGGAGAACGGCCAGCTCGTGCTCCACGACGCGGTGAACTTCGCCGCGGCGAGCGACCGCATCGTGGGCGGCCCGAGCTTCCGCGTGCTCGACGCCGTCGTCGCGCTGCTCAACTTCCACCCCGAGCTCGCGGCGGTGGAGATCCAGGGCCACACCGACGACCGCGGCGACGCCCGGGAGAACCGCGCCATCTCCGCGCGCCGCGCGACGGCCGTGAAGGCCTACCTCGTCGACCACGGCATCCGCGCCGACCGCCTCTCGACCATGGGCGTCGGCCCCGACCGCCCTGTGACCACCAACGACACGGCCGAAGGGCGCGCGCGCAACCGCCGCATCGAGCTGCACGTCGTGGGTCCGCGTCAGTGAGCGAGTTCGACCTCGACCTCTTCGTCCTCGGCGCGGGCTCTGGCGGGGTGCGGGCCTCCCGCGTCGCCGCCTCCTTCGGGGTCCGCGTGGCCGTCGCCGAGGAGCGCTTCCTCGGCGGCACCTGCGTCAACGTCGGCTGCGTGCCGAAGAAGCTCCTGGTGTACGGGGCGCACGCGCGCGACGACATCGAAGACGCCCGCGCGTACGGCTGGGACGTGGCCGAGCCCACCCTCGACTTCGGCCGCATGATGGCCGCCAAAGACCGCGAGATCGCGCGCCTCAACGGGGTGTACGACCGGCTGCTGAAGTCGCGGGGCGTCGAGGTGATGCTCGGCCGCGCGGTGCTCGAAGACGCGCACACGGTCGCCGTCACCGCCCCCGACGGCTCGGTGCAGCGGCGCACTGCGCGCTATGTGCTGGTGGCGACGGGGGGGCGGGCGCTGCGTCCGACCTTCCCGGGCGCCGAGCGCGTGATGATCTCCGACGACGTGTTTCGGCTGCGCGAGCTGCCGCGGCGCGTGCTGGTGATCGGCGGCGGGTACATCGCGGTGGAGATGGCGGGCATCTTCCAGGGGTTCGGGTCGGACGTGTCGCTGGTGTACCGCGGGGGGATGTTCCTGCGGGGCTTCGACCATGACGTGCGGAAGCACCTCGACGCGGAGATGCGCAAGCGGGGCGTCGGGCTGCGCTTCGGCGTCGACGTGACCGGGGTGACGACGCGCGACGACGGGGCCTTCGACGTGGCGCTCACCACGGGCGAGACGGTGGTGATGGACGCCGCCCTCGCGGCCGTGGGCAGGGCGCCCAACACCGCGGGCGTCGGGCTCGAAGCCGCGGGCGTGGCGCTCGACGCGCGCGGGGCGGTGCGGGTCGACCAGCGCTTCCGCACGTCGGTGAAGAACATCTACGCGGTGGGCGACGTCATCGACCGGGTGCAGCTCACCCCCGCGGCCCTCGCCGAAGGGATGCTCGTCGCGCAGAACCTCTTCGGCGGCGCGAAGAAGACCTTCTCGTACGAAGCGATCCCGTCGGCGGTGTTCTCGACGCCGCCGGTGGGGACGGTGGGGCTCACGGAGGAGGAGGCGCGGGCGGAGGCCGCTGCGCGCGGCGGGGCGGTGGACACCTACCGATCGACCTTCACGCCGATGAAGCACACGCTCACCGGCCGCGACGAGAAGACGATGATGAAGCTCGTCGTCGAGCGCGACACCGACCGGGTGATTGGGCTCCACGTGGTGGGCCCCGACGCGGGGGAGATCGTGCAGGGCTTCGCGGTGGCCGTGCGCATGGGGGCCACGAAGGCGCAGTTCGACGCGACGCTGGGCATCCACCCGACGGCGGCGGAGGAGCTGGTGACGATGCGCGAGCGCTGCCCCGACCCCGACCACACGATGACCGTCGCGCACGCGGCCGACGCGTCGGGGCCGCGCAAGCAGATCGTCCACCACCGCTGGGACGACGCCGAGGGCTGAGCGCCCCGTTACCCCTCGCGGCGGTACACCACCGTGAGGTTGTTCGCCGGCATCGCCACCGTCTCCACGTGCGCGAAGCCCTGCGCCCGCGCGGCCTCCACCACGGCCTCCAGGTCGCGCACGCCCCAGCGGGCGTCCCGCGCGCGCAGGTCGGCGTCGAAGGCCGCGTTGCTCGGCGCCGTGTGCGCGCCGCCCACGCGGTAGGGGCCGTACATCACCAGCGCCCCGCCCGTCGGGAGCGCCTGCGCGGCGCCGCGCATGAGCCCCAGGCACGCCTCCCACGGCGCGATGTGCACCATGTTGACGCAGAGCAACGCGTCGGCGTCCACCGAGGGCCACGCCTCCGCGGCGGCGTCGAGCACGAGCGGCGGCCGGACGTTGGCGACCCCCGCGTGCGCCGTCCACGCGGCGATGCTGGCGAGGGCGGCGGGGTCGGGGTCGCTCGGCTGCCACGTGAGCGACGGGAGCTCGGCGGCGAAGTACACCGCGTGCTCGCCGCTGCCGCTGGCCACTTCGAGCACGGTGCCCGACGCGGGGAGCACGCGGCGCAGCACGGCGAGGAGCGGCTCGCGGTTGCGCCGCGTGGCGGGGGCGAAGCGGCGGGCGTCGGGGGCGGTCATCGCGCGACGATACACGCGGTCGAGCGCGTCGTGGACTCGGTCGCGCGCTTGGGTCTGGCCACCGATGCGGGGGCCGTGGCATAGGTCCGCGCCGTGATCCGACTCGACCAGGTCTCCAAGCAGCACGGCGCGCAGATTCTCTTTATGGAAGCCTCGATGGGGCTCTTCCGCGGGGAGAAGGTGGGGCTCGTGGGGCCCAACGGCGCGGGCAAGTCCACCATCTTCCGCATGATCGTCGGCGAGGAGCTGCCCGACGGCGGCCAGGTGTCGGTCGACCGCGGCACGTCCATCGGGTACTTCAGCCAGGACGTGGGCGAGATGGCGGGGCGCACAGTGGTCGAGGAGACCATGGCGGGCGCGGGCGAGGTGGCCGACGCGGCCCACGAGCTCCACGCCATCGAGGAGGCCATGGCCGACCCCGAGCAGGCCGACGCGATGGAGTCGCTCATCGACCGCTACGGCGTCGCGCAGGCCCGCTTCGAAGAGCTCAACGGCTACGCGCTGGAGGCGCGGGCGCGGGAGATCCTCGCGGGCCTCGGCTTCGCCGACGACGTGATGAACGGCGACGTGGCGAAGCTCTCGGGCGGGTGGAAGATGCGCGTGGCGCTCGCGCAGATCCTCCTCAAGGCCCCCGACGCGCTCCTCCTCGACGAGCCCACCAACCACCTCGACATCGAGTCGATCCTCTGGCTGGAGCGCTTCCTCCGCGGCTTCGAGGGGGCGCTCATCATGACCTCGCACGACCGCGAGTTTCTCAACCGCCTCGTGTCGAAGATCGTCGAGATCGACGGCGGCGAGCTCACCACGTACACGGGCAACTACGAGTTCTACGAGCGGCAGCGGGCGCTGATGGCGACACAGCAGGAGGCCCAGTTTGCGCGGCAGCAGGCGATGCTGGCGAAGGAGGAGGCCTTCATCGCGCGCTTCAAGGCCCGGGCGAGCCACGCCGCGCAGGTGCAGTCGCGCGTGAAGAAGCTGGAGAAGATCGAGCGCGTCGAGCCCCCCAAGCGCCGCAAGGTGGTGTCGTTCGACTTCCGCCAGCCTGCGCGCTCGGGCGAGGACGTCGTGCGCCTCGACCACGTCTCCAAGTCGTACGGCGCCCGCGCCGTCTACAAAGACTTCGACCTGCTCATCCGCCGCCGCGAGCGCTGGTGCGTGATGGGCGTCAACGGCGCCGGCAAGTCGACGCTGCTCAAGATCGTGGCGGGCGCCTCCCGGCCCGACGCGGGCGAGGCGGTGGTGGGCGCGAGCGTGACGTTGGGCTACTTCGCCCAGCACGCGATGGACCTCCTCGACCCGAAGGCCACGGTGGCGGAGGCGCTCCAGCGGCGCTTCCCCCAGGCGACGCTCGGCGTGGTGCGCAACCTCGCGGGGGCCTTCGGCTTCTCGGGCGACGACATCGAGAAGCCCTGCCGCATCTTGTCGGGCGGCGAGAAGGCGCGGCTCGTGCTGGCCGAGATGCTCTACGACCCGCCCAACTTCCTCGTGCTCGACGAGCCCACCAACCACCTCGACCTCGCCACCAAGGAGATGCTCCTCGGCGCGCTGGAGAGCTTCGAAGGGACGATGCTCTTCGTCTCCCACGACCGGCAGTTTCTCGGCGCCCTGTCGAACCGGGTGCTGGAGATCACGGCCGAGGGGCCGCGGGTGTATGGCGGGGGCTACAAGGAGTACGTCACGCAGACGGGGCGCGAGGCGCCGGGCGTGCGCTGAAGGGCGGCGAAGGGGGCGATCAGCAGTGGTCGGGCGAGACGCAGGAGCCGCTCTGTGTGGAGCACTCGGCGTTGGGGCGCCAGGAGTACTGCCAGCCGTGCGACCACACGCGACAGCAGCAGATGCCGGGCTGCGGGGGAGGGGTCGGGGCGGGAGGGGTCTGGGCGGCGACCGGCGCGGCCAGCGAGACCAGGACCAGGAGAGCCGTGAGGGTTCGCGTCATGGTGGGGGGTGCTCCTTCGAGAAAGAAACGACTCCGGGAGGATACTCCACGGGGGCGCGTCGTCGACGCCCGACCATGGGGTGTTGTACGCAGCAGGGCAAAGGAAGATGCAATCCCACCCCACCTTCGACCCCGAGACGATCGCCAAGGTGCGGGAGTTCTTCGCGCGGGGGATCCCCTTCAACAACTTCCTCGGGATGGAGGTGGTGACCTTCGAGGCAGGTCTGGCGCGGGTGCGTATCCCGTTTCGCAGTGAGTTGGTCGGCGACCCGTTTCGCCCGGCGCTGCACGGGGGCGTGGTGGCGACGCTGGTCGACGCGACGGGGGGCGCGGCCGTGTGGTCGACGCTCTCCCTCGCCGATCGGGTGTCCACCATCGACATCCGCGTGGACTACCTCCGCCCGGGACGTCTCGAAGAGGTGATCGCCGAGGCCCGCGTGCGCCGCGCGGGCAACCGGGTGGGCGTCGCGCAGATCGTGGCGTACCACCCCTCGGCGCCCGACGAGCACATCGCGGAGGCGATGGGCGTCTACAGCATCCGCCGGGAGAGCGACGCGCGGTGAGCGACGCCGAGCGCTTCATGGACCTCGCGCTCGACGAGGCCCGCGTCGCCGCGCTGCGGGGGGAGGTGCCGGTGGGCTGCGTGCTCGTCGACACGGGCGGCGTGGTGGTGGCCCGCGCGCACAACCTCCGCGAGCTCTACGAAGACCCCACCGCCCACGCCGAGGTGCTCGCGATGCGGCAGGCGTCGCGCGAGCGCGGGAGCTGGCGCCTCGACGGGCTCACCGCGTACGTGACGCTGGAGCCTTGCGCGATGTGCGCCGGCACCTTCGTCAACGCGCGCATCGACCGGGTGGTGTACGGCTGCGACGACCCGCGGGCCGGGGCGCTGCGGTCGCTCTACGCGATCGGCGAGGATGTGCGGCTCAACCACCGGTACGGCGTGGAGCGCGGGGTGCGGGAGGAGGCCTGCGCGGAGGTGTTGCGGGCTTTCTTTCGCGAGCGAAGGGCGGCGAAGAAGAGGAAGGGTTGACACGGGGGAGAAGTTTGATAGTTTCGCGCGCGGAGAGCTGTCCGAGTGGTCGATGGTGCCTGATTCGAAATCAGGTGTACCGAGAGGTACCAAGGGTTCGAATCCCTTGCTCTCCGCCAGAGTTTCTGAAGAGTTTCTGACCTGATCGCATGAGCCGCCGACGAGGGGGGCCGCGATTTCCACCTGGAGAGGTGGCCGAGTGGTCGAAGGCGCCGCACTGGAAATGCGGTGTACTCCAAAAGGGTACCGCGGGTTCGAATCCCGCCCTCTCCGCTTTTTTGATGGTGATTCCGAGGGGTTAGAAGCCTGTGGTGCGGCCGTGCGCCGCCGTCGCCCGGGGGCGGCCCGCCGAGGCCCTCGAACTGCGCCGAGGTGGCGCTGCTGAAAGTCGCGGCTTAGCCGCAGTTCGAGGGCTTTGCCTGCCTTCGTCTTCACCCCACCAAGAGCCACCGCCTGGGCGAACTGCTCGTGTTGCGAGTGTCGTCGTCGGGGCGTGAGTCCGGCACGCTCGCGAAGGTGGGCCTGACGACCAAGCCCGGCAATCATGTACTTCCCCGAGGGCTCACGGTGAGGACGGGCGCCACGCAGCGCATGCTGCGGTGTCATCGTCGGCCGCATCCACGAGCGCCTCGGCGACCGACGCTGGTGCGACCTCTCGTGGGCCGAGCACGTCGCCGCGATCGAGTACGCCCATGCGCGTCGCGTGCGGGCGCTGCCGCAGCACAGGCATCGAGGCCCTCGTCTGGGCCGACCCATGTGGCGCCAGAGCCGACGCTTCCAGCACCTGCTCGCGTTGCAGGCGGCGAGCTTGCCGGTGCAACACTGTCCGTCGCGACTGCGGCGCACACGCGCAGGGGGCGCCAGCTCGCGTGGTGGAAGGAGCCCACCCACGCTCCGCGCGGAGCAGTCCCGCTCCGTCACGCCCGGTCCGTACCGCGAAACCCGCGGTCTTTCGCCGGGCACGTTGGTTGCTCATGGGACGTCGGGCTCGCGCAGAGAGCCGACGGCCTGTCAGGACCGCGCCTCGTGGCGCGTCACGGAGGAGACACCCATGGACCACCATCACCACGGCGGGCGTAGCCCCGCGCCGCGCATCACCGCGCACGCTCGCACACGCATGAGCCAGCGGGCGATCCGCCCCGACGTCCTCGACCTCGCGATGCTCTTCGGCCGCGAGGTGCACGCTGCGAACGCTGTGTTCGTTGTGGTCGGTCACCGCGAGGTCATCGAGGCTCGCGAGGACGGCATCGACATCGAATTCCTCGATGGAATCCACGTAATATGCTCCCGCCGCGGGGACGTGATCACCGTCTACCGCGACCGCTCCCTTCGCGCCTTGCAGCGTGCGCGGCGGGCTGCGTGATTGCCGGGGCACAACCAGGAGAGGCACCCATGGAAGTCCTGACTGAAGAACACCTCCGTTCGTTTCGTGAGAACGGCTACGTCGCCGTTGGCCCGCTGGTCGACGAGGCCACCCTCGGCGACCTGCGCGAGGCGTTCGAAGCCCTGGAGGCCCGGTGGGCGGCGGAGTGCGACGTCCCCGTCGAGCGTTACCGACGGGTCGTGTCGCAGTGGACGGGTCTGTGGGAGCAGCACCCCGCGTTCGCCCGACAGATCCATCACCCCGCGATCGAACGCGTTGCGCGGGCCCTCCTCGGCGTCGAGCGGCTCCAGCTCTTCCACGACCACCTCATCTCGAAGCCGCCAGAGCACTCCTCCACCGTCCCCTGGCACCAGGACTACCCCTTCTGGCCCGTCGATCGTCCTCGCGCGCTCTCCTGCTGGTTGAGCCTCGACGACGCGACCGCCGAATCGGGCGCGCTCCACTTCATGCCGGGCGCGCACCTCGACGGGGAACAACCCCCGGTCGACTTCCTCGCGAGCAACAAGGACTGGGGGACCAGAGGGGCGAACGCCGTCGCCGTCCCTGCGCCGCCGGGCCACGTGGTCTTCCATAGCTGCCTGTCCTGGCACTACTCCCCGCCCAACCACACCGCCGGGCCCCGACGCGCCTTCATCGCGATCTACATGGACGCCACCTGCCGTTGGGCGCCGGATCACTCCGGGTGGCACCCGATGAACGACCACGTCACGGTCAGCCCCGGCGAGCACTTCAACGCCGATCGTTTCCCGCGCATCCGCCGCGCCGACCTGGGCGAGGTGACGCCGTGAGCCGCGCGATCAGCATGTTCACCGCGACCGCCGACCTGGAGGTCGCGCTCACAACGCTTGCCCACACCGCGCTCGGGCTGCCTCGGGACGTTCGACGCCACCCCCTCGCGCGCAGCCGCGAACTCCTCGCCTCCGCGACCGGCTACAACGCTCTTCTGACCCTGTGTGAGCGCATGGGGGTGTCACCGGCGCTCCTGCCGTCGCAGGACGCGCTCGATCGGATGTTCGACGACGAGCTGCTGTCGATGAGGGCGCTCAAGCTCCACCGCGGGCGCAACGTCTACAGCGCCGGGAAGCTCGCGCTGTGGGACAACCTCTGGCGGCCGTTCCTCGACCGCCTGTCGCCGAATGAGGAGACGCTCGCGCTGCTCGCCGAGCTCGTCACCCTCCGTACGACGGAGGGCAACGGGGACCTCACCGTCTGCGCCGAGGTCCTGAACCGACGGCTCACCGCGATGGGCTTCGACGTGCAACGCTTCGAGCGCGAGGGCCACGCGCCCCTGCTCGTCGCTCGCAGACCGGCGCGGAGCATGGCCGGGCGGGTCGTGATCTACGGGCACTACGACGCCGCGGAGACTGAGCGCGAGGCGTGGGTCACCGACCCGTGGACCCTCACCGAACGTGACGGGCGGCTCTACGGATGCGCGCTCGGCGACAACAAGGCCCCGCTCGCGCTCCGCCTCGTCGCTCTGTCGCGCATGGCGCGGAGCCCGGAGATCGTGTGGATTCTTCAGGGCGAGGAGGAGTGCGGGTCTCCCCTCGCGCATGATCTGCTCCCCGACGTGATGCGCGGGCTCGATGCGACGCTGTGGCTGGAGGAGAACGGCTACTTCGACCTCGACGGGACGCAGCGAATGATCGCGCGCGTGATCGGCCCCGACGGCGAGAGCCATCCGCCCGACGCCCAGCTCGACGTCATCGTGCGGGCGGCGGCGCGGGACGCGGAGGTGTGGGGCGTGTCGCATCGCCTGGAGGTGCGCGGCCTCAACAAGGACTTTTTCGCCCGCGGCTGCCCGTTCAATCGCGCGCTGCCGCAGGGCGCCCGGTACATGGCTCTCGGCGTCAACGACCCGGCGTCGACCATCCATCGCCCGAACGAGTCGGTCCCGACGTGGACGTTCGCGCTCCACGCGCGGCAGTTCGAGACGGTGCTCCGCGAGGTCGACCACCTCGCCCGGAGCGGCCCGTGAGCGCTCTCATGAAGTCAGTGGGCGTGTGGAGCGACGACGGGCTGCCCGCGCTCTCCGACGCCGCGGTGGGGGATGTGCTCGCGCGCGTCGGGGTGCCCGCTCGCCCCCCTGGCGTCGAGGCGCTCGACGAGCTCTTCCGGGCCTGGCTCTACTCGTCCCCCTTCCACAACCTGGGTCTCCTCGCGGGGCTCGACGGCCTCGCACCGCCTGTCGCCGTCGCGGATGCCATACAGCACGCATTCTCCGGTCGTGGCGGGCCGTGCCACGTCCAGGCCGCGGGTTTCGCCACCCTCGTGCGCGCCCTCGGGTACAGCGCCTCGCTCCTTCCGGCCACGGTGAAGGAGCGCGATGATCACCTCGTCGTCGGCGTCACCGTCGGGGGGACGCGCCTGCTCTGCGACGTGGGCAACGGGCACCCCTACCCGGGGCCGTTCCCCTTCGATCGCCCGGCGGAGCGCTCGTGGTGGGGATGGAGCTTCGCCACGGGGCCGACCAAGGAGGGCTTCCGACTGCTTCGCTCGCTCCCCGATGGCGGGCAGAGGCAGGTGTACGTCGCGCGGTGGGAACCGCGGCGCTACGACGACTTCGCGCGCATCATCGCCGCTCACCACGGCAGCGTTGGGTTCGGCCCGTTCATGACCGGGCTCCGCGCGGTTCGCTTTACACCGCGTGGCATGCTCGCGCTGCGCGACACGTGCTACGAGCGGCACACGCCGTTCGGGCTCACCATACGCCCCGTCCTCGATGCCGAAGCGTGCAGAGCGCTGCTCGCAGGCCCCTTCGGACTTCAGGATGCGCCAATCGAACGGGCACTCGCGGGGCTCGCACGACATCGTGACCTGTTCGCAGAGACGGTTGGGGAGGAGTGCTCGCCCGGCGCCCCCAGCGCAGCCCTCCGGGTGCTCTTCACCGTGTCGACGACCGACCGCCCCGAGGGCCTCCGACGGCTGCTCAGGAGCCTCCGCGAAGCCCTGGCTCGCGATGGGGTAGCAGAGGGGGCGCCGGTGGCCTCTCGCGTCGAAGTGCTGATCGTCGAGAACAGCGTTCGCAGTGAGCACCGCTGCGAGAACCTCCGCCTCGTGGAGGCCGCCCGCGCCGACGGGCTCGGCGTGTCCATGGACGACGATGGGCGCTACGGGCGGTCCATCGCCCGCAGCCGCGTTCGTCAGACCGAACTCGTCGCGGGGTACGCTGCGACGCGCGGCGCCCCGGCGTGCGTCTGGATGATCGACGACGACGTCTCCTTCTCGACCCTCTCGCTTCGCGACGGTGCTGAACTCTCCGAACCGTCGGTGGGCGTGGTGTCGTCGATCCTGAAGATCCGAGCGTCACATCCGCAGGTGTCCGCGGCGGTGGGGCCCGTGACAGGCGATGCGCAGGTGCGCCCCGAGGCCATGCTGCGCGTCCAGACGTTCGATCTCGTCGAGAACCTCCGGCGAGTCGCCGACCTCGCCGCGGACGTTCCCTGGTGTACCCCCGACCTGTCGGCGCTCACGGCGATGCCGGACTACTACTACGACCACAGCCGGTCGGGCACCGCCCACCTCACGACCCCGTGCGCGTGGGTCCCGCGGGCGCCCTCCGGCACCGTGCGCTTCGAACTGCTCGCATACCTTCGTGCGTGCCTGGCGATCCCCGCAGGTGGTCACGCGACGCGCCCGTTGCTTGCGCAGGCCCCTCACACGCCCGTCGACACCTCGTCGCCGCTCCGCGGAGGAAACGCGATCTTCTTCGACCTCGACGCATGTCTGTCGCACCCCTACCCCTGTGCTTCGCTCGGGGACATCGATAGCCGACGCTCCGACATGATCGGCGCCACGCTTCTCGCGCGCGGTGGGTTCACCTTCGCGCGGGTTCCGGTTGGACTTCAGCATGTGCGGGTCGAGGCGGAGGACTCGCAGCACACGGCCGCCTCGCGTTGGCGGAGCCTCCGATCGGAGTTCCACGGCGTGCTCCTCGCGCGCCTCGTGATGGACGGCGTCCCGCCCGGCATCGACCCCGCGGCGCACCTGAAGCGTGTTGCCGAAGGACGCGCGCAGGACATCGCCGAGGCGTTGAGAGCGGCGCATGAGCAGCTCCATCGCCTCGATGAACTCCGGCGGACGAGCCGCGCGTGGTGGGCGCACGACGTCGAGGTCACCAAGGCCCTCGATCGCGTCGCGTCGATGCTGCGCGCGATGTGGGAGCAGAGCGTCGGCTCAGATGCCGCCCTCCCCGTCTCAGGTCGGTTGACGCTGCTGCGCCAGCGCCTGCTCGACGACGGCGATCTCGCGGCGGTTCTGGCGGCATGGCGCTCGACCCCTGGCGCCATCGACGCGATGCGCGAGCAGATGCTCGGCGTTCGAGGAGGTGGACGATGACGCCGCGGCGAAAGGTGATGGCGGTTGTGGGAAACGGAGGTGACATCCCCATCCCCGTCGCGGCCCTGGCTCGGTCACTCGGCCGCGCGGCCGTCGACAGCGGCTTCCGGATCGTGACGGGGGGCCTCGGCGGTGTCATGGCGGCCGTGAGCGAGGGGGCGAGGGGAGGCGAGCGCTACACCGAGGGGGACATCATCGGCGTGCTGCCGGGATACGATCGCGCCGCTGCGAACCCCTGGGTGGACGTCGTCATCCCCACCGGGATGCAGCTCGCGCGCAACGTCGTCGTGGTCTCCATGGCCGACGTCGTCGTCGCGGTGGGTGGTGGTGCGGGCACGCTGAGCGAGGTCGCGCTCGCGTGGCAGCTCGGGCGGCCCGTCATCGCGCTCCTGGGGGCCTC
>JBILLV010000178.1:0-19244 GCA_044375895.1 Polyangiales bacterium
CGGCGCCGTGGGGGGCGCCTCTAAGCCCTCCAGCGACGGATGACGGACCGTATCGCGGAAGCGATCGGGCGAAGCTTCTCGTCGCCCCGTTGGGAGCGACCCGACGGCCTCCAGCGACGGACGACGGACCGTATCGCGGAAGCGATCGGGCGAAGCTTCTCGTCGCTCCGAAGCTCTACGCCAAACGCCAGCGACCTACCCCGCGCCCTGCGGAATCGGCCCGTCCAGGTGCACGAACTCCATCGCCACCTCCGCCCCCGCCGCGATGAGCGCCTCGACCTCGTCCGACCCGTCCTCCGCCACCAGCCGCAGGTGCGTGTCCCCCGCCCGCGCATGTGGCCGCAGCGCCTCCAGCATCGCCCGCAGGTGCAGGTGCGTCCGCACCCGAAACGGAAACGCCCCCGGGAAGCCCGGATCGAAACACGCGTACGCCTCCACGCCCCCGTCCTCTCCCAGCGCTACCAGATGCACCCGCTCCGCCAGGCGCCGCAGGTGCGCGAGCTGGCCCTCGGGGAGCGCGAACACCCGCGTGATCGCGTCGTCGTCCTCCACCCGCGCCGCCCGCAGCACACACGGCGGTGACGGCGGGAGGCGCGCGATGTCGCCCCAGTCGACCACGAAGGCCGTCGCCCGCGCCCGCACCTGCATCCCGAGGTGCGTGTAGAGCGCGAGGGCCTCCTCGTTGTGCGGCCGCACGTTGAGGCACCACGTGTGGCACCCCGCCGTGCGAAACCGATCGGCCGCCGCCCGCATCAGCGCGCGCCCGACGCCCTGGCGACGGTGCCCCGACGCCACCGCGAGCTGCCGCACATACCCGATGTGGGTGAGCGCCTCGCCGAAGAGGTACCCCACCACCGCGCCGTCGCGTTCGGCCACCAGGGACTGCGGCGCGAGCTCGGCGCACCAGCGCGCACGCGAGGGCGTCTCATCGGCGGTGTGGAGCTCGGGGAAGAGGGCGACGAAGGCGTCGTAGTCGTCGTCACGCGCGGGGCGGATCGCGGCGGTCATGGTGGCCGTTATGCTGCCAGGACAACCGCCGGGCGCGCCACCGCGGCGTCGATCAGATCGTCTCGACGAGGACGGCGAGGCCCTGGCCGCCGCCGATGCAGGCGCTGCCCACGGCGCGGCGCAGACCGCGGCCGCGGAGGGCGTGGACGAGGTGGGCCGTGATGCGCGCGCCCGAAGCGCCGAGGGGGTGGCCGAGGGCGATGGCGCCGCCGTCGACGTTGGTCTTCTCGCGGTCGAGGCCGAGCTCCTTCTCCACCGCGAGGTACTGCGGGGCGAAGGCCTCGTTCACCTCGACGAGGTCCATGTCGGCGAGGGTGAGCTCGGCGCGGCGGAGCGCGGCCTGGATGGCGGGCACCGGGCCGATGCCCATGATCTTCGGGTCGACGCCCGCGACGCCCCACTGGACGATGCGGGCCAGGGGGGTGATGCCGCGGGCGCGGGCCCAGTCGGCGCTCGCCACCACGAGGGCCGCGGCGCCGTCGGTGATGGCCGACGCGTTGGCCGCCGTCACCACGCCGTCCTTCTTGAACACCGGCGAGAGCCGCGCGATGCCTTCGAGCGTGCTCTGGGGCTTCGGGTCTTCGTCGACGGAGTGGACCACCGCGCCCTTCTTGGAGGGGAGCTCGATGGGGGCGATCTCGTCGTTGAAGCGACCGGCGGCGTGGGCGGCGGCCCAGCGCTGCTGCGACGAGATGGCGTAGGCGTCGCACTGCTCGCGGGTGATGCCGTACTGGGCGGCGAGGTTCTCCGCCGTCATGCCCATCGGGGTGTTGCAGAAGCTGTCGTGGAGGGCCGCGAAGAGCGAGTCCTCGAGGGCGGGGGCGCGGCCGAAGGCGAAGCCGTCGCGGGCGCCGCGGATGACGTGGGGGGCCTGCGACATGTTCTCGGTGCCGCCGCAGAGCACCACGTTGGCCTCGCCGAGGAGAATCTGCTCGGCGGCGTTGATGATCGCCTGGAAGCCCGACCCGCACAGGCGGTTGACGGTGAGCGCGGGGGCGGTGATGGGGACGCCCGCCTTGAGGCCGATGTGCCGCGCGCCATAGATCGCGTCGGCCGAGGTCTGCTGGACGTTGCCGAAGATCACCTGGTCGACGTCTTCGCCCTTGAGGCCGGCGGCAGCGAGGGCGGCCTTCGACGCGTGGGCGCCGAGGTCGTTGGCCGACACGCCCTTGAGCGCGCCCGAGAGCTTGCCGAAGGCGGTGCGCTTCGCCGAGAGGATCACCACTTCACGAGTCAGCCTTGCCATGTTCATTTCTCCGTCGAGTCAGTGCGGGCGAAGTCGCCCGATAGGGGGTCGTAGGGTGGGGGAACTTAGGGATCGATCTCGGCCGAGCAATGGCTCAACACCGCTTCGCCGCGCTCGAGGGTGGTGGTGCGCAGGCGGACGGCGGCCCCGTCGACCCACCCCTCGGTCACGAGCGTGTCGCCGGGCCACACGGGCTTGGTGAAGCGGGCCGAGAGGTGACGGATGCGCGTCGCGTCGCCGCCGCACACCGCCTGGGCCACCGCGCGGGTCATGTACCCGTAGGTGCAGAGGCCGTGGAGGATGGGCTTGCCCCCGAAGCGATCTTTCACGAGGGCGAAATCGGGGTCGGCGTGGAGCGGGTTGTCATCGCCCGTGAGCCGGTAGAGCAGTGCCTGTTCGGGGGAGGTCTTCGCCTCGACGCGGAAGTCCGCGGGCCGGGTCGGGGCTGAGCCTTCGCGGGCGGGCGGCGGCTCACCACCCCAGCCGCCTTCGCCGAGCACGATGATGCCCCACTCGGTGTCGAAGCGGTGGGCGCCGCCCTCGTCGCGCGACTCGGTGCGCACCACCACCTGGGCCATCTTCTTCATGTCGTAGATGGCCTCGACGCGGGCCGTCGTGAGCAGCGTCGCGGCAGGCGCCAGCGGGGTCTTCACGCTCACCTTCTGGTGCCCGTGAACCACCTTGTCGAAGGTGAT
The DNA here is from genome assembly GCA_044375895.1 of Polyangiales bacterium. Taxonomy (GTDB): domain Bacteria; phylum Myxococcota_A; class Polyangia; order Polyangiales; genus CAISKJ01. The sequence continues at coordinate 2,950 of JBILLV010000178.1, forward strand.
CCCAGCGCGCGCCATCGCCTGCATGAGGGCCGCCCACGCGGGGATCACCGCGAAGGACGGGAGCACCTTCGGACCGCGGCCCTCGTAGACAAAATCGAGCTCGTCGCGGGTGGCGCCGACGGCGAGGGCGTAGAGGGCGACGTCCTTCCACGCGTACGAGTGGCGCGTCGGCTCGGTGGTGAGGCCGACGCAGGAGAGGTCGAGCGCCATATGGGTCGGCGCCTTACCGCGCGCCTCCCCGCGGCGTCAACGGGCCATCGCCACGACGACCCGCGCCACCGAGGCCGCGAGCACCAACCCGGCGAACCAGGCGGCGCGGCGGTCGCGCTCGGGGACGCGGCGCGCCTCGGCGTGGACGGCCACCATCGTGAGCCCGAGCATCGGCAGGGCGGGGACAGGCGCCTGGAGCACCCCCGCGAGCACCCCCGCGCCGAGGATGCCCACCGAGAGGGCCGTGACCGTCTTCCATGCGCGCAGCCCGAAGCGCGCCCCGATGGTGACGTAGAGGGCCGTGAACACCTCGTCGCCAAAGCCGATCTGGGGAACGGGCTCGCGCGACGGCGGGATCGCGGCTCGCACCGTCAGCAGCTTGAGCAGGGCGGGCGTCTGCACGATGACGTGGGTGGGGCCGGCGGCGGCGGTGACGCTCCAGAGGTCGACCCCCGCGGAGAGGAGGGCGACGGGGAGGATGTGCCCCGCGGACTCGACGCGCGAGCCCACCTGGACGCCGAGCGCGCAGGCGGCGGTCATGAGCCCCAGGGCGCCGACCAGGCCGCCGACGGGCGCCGGGAGACGCGTGGAGAGGAGCGAGAGGGCCACGCCGACGAACACGGCGGCGACGGTGACGCGCGGGCGGGCGAGGAGCTCGCGCGGCGCGAGGGAGCCAGCGGTGACGACGGCCGCCGTCGCACACGTGAACGCGAGGAGCGAGGAGGCCATCTCGCCGAGGCGGATCCACGGGGCGGCGAAGGTGAGGGCAGCGAGCGGGAGGAGCGCCCCCCCGGCGGCAGTGAGCGTGGCGCGCACGTCGGGACGCATGAGCGAAGTCTCAGCGGGCGGGCGAGCGGCGCGTGGTGGGGCGGGTCGACAGGCGCGGGGGACGCTCGGTCTTGCGCACGATCGGGGCCTCCTGGAGGAGCGGCGCGAGGGCGACGCCCGTGAGGGAGTTGGGCGTGGCGGCGATGAGCTCTGGGGTCCCCGCGGCCACGATGCGACCGCCCGCGTCGCCGCCGTCGGGGCCCACGTCGATGACCCAGTCGGCCCGCTTCACCACGTCGAGCTGGTGCTCGATGATGACCACGGTGTTGCCCTGGTCGACGAGCTTCTCCAGCAGCGCGAGGAGCGTCTCGGTGTCGCGGAGGTGGAGGCCCGTGGTGGGCTCGTCAAGCACGTAGAGGGTGCGGCCCTGCGTCTTGCGGGCGAGTTCGCGCGCGAGCTTCACGCGCTGCGCCTCGCCGCCCGAGAGCGTGGTGGCGGGCTGGCCCAGGTGCACATACCCGAGGCCCACGTCGCGGAGCGTGAGCAGCAGGTCGCGCACGCGGGGGAGGGCGTCGAACACGGGGATGGCTTCGTCCACCGTCATCGAGAGCACGTCGGCGATGGAGTACCCGCGGTACTTCACCGTGAGCGTCTCCCGCTCGTAGCGCGACCCGCCGCAGGCCTCGCAGGGGACCATCACGTCGGGGAGGAAGTGCATCTCCACGCGGAGCACGCCGTCGCCCTCGCAGCTCTCGCAGCGGCCGCCCTTGACGTTGAAGCTGAAGCGGCCCGGCTTGAAGCCCCGCGCCCGCGCCTCCGGCACCTGCGCGAACACCTCCCGCAGCAGCGCGAAGACGCCCATGTACGTGGCAGGAGACGACCGCGGCGTGCGGCCGAGGGGCGTGGCGTCGACCGCGACGAGGCGCTCGATGAGCTCGACCCCTTCGAGCGCGTCGATGGGGACGTTGGGGATCTCCGTTCGGTTGAGCCGGGCGCGGAGGTGCGGGACGAGGGTGCCGAGGATGAGCGAGCTCTTGCCCGACCCCGACACACCCGTGATGGCCACGAGGCACCCCAGCGGGATGTCGATCGAGACGTTCTGGAGGTTGTGGAGGCGGGCTCCCTTGAGCCGCATGACGGTGCGGGTGTCGCGGCGCTTCGCGGGAATTCCCACCTGGCGCGTGCCGGCGAGGTAGGGGCCGGTGACGGAGTCGGGGTTCTTCGCGAGGTCGGCGGGGGTGCCGACGGCCACCACCTTGCCGCCCTGCGCGCCGGCGCCGGGGCCGAGGTCGATCACCCAATCGGCGGCCCGGATGGTCTCCAGGTCGTGCTCGACCACCAGCACCGAGTTGCCGCGGTACACGAGGGCGCGGAGCGTGTTGAGGAGCCGCGCGCTGTCGCGGGGATGCAGGCCCACCGAGGGCTCGTCGAGCACATAGAGGACGCCGACGAGGGCGCTGCCGATCTGCGTGGCGAGGCGGACGCGCTGCCCCTCACCGCCCGAGAGCGTGGCCGCGGGGCGCGAGAGCGAGAGGTACGACACGCCGACGTCGTCGAGAAACTGGAGCCGCGAGACGATCTCGGTCTGCACGCGCTCCACCACGGGGCGGACGCGCGCGGGGAGGTCGAGCGTGTGGCAGAACTTCCGCAAGTCACGGAGCGAGAGGGCGGAGAGGTCGGCGACGGTCTTGCCCGCGAGCCGCACGGAGAGGGCCTCGGGGCGAAGGCGCGTCCCCTTGCATGCGTCGCAGGGGGCCTCGGTGGTGCCGCGGATCTCGGCCTCTTCGTTGTCCTCGTCGAGCTCTTCGTCACGGCCGCGGGTGCGGGACTGGACGCGGTTCTTGCGGTCGAGGAGCGAGAGGATGCCGGGCCAGGCGTCGCCGTCGCCGTAGAGAATTTCGTCGCGGGCGCGGGCCGGGAGCGACTGCCACGGGGCGTAGAGGTCGATGCCGATGCCGCGGGCGTAGGTCTCCAGCTCGCGCGGGAGGGCCTTCTTCCACGGGGCGAGGGCGCCGCCGGAGAGGGAGAGTGACGGGTCGGGGACGAGGCGCGGCAGGTCGGCCACCTCACGGACCCCGAGGCCCCCGCACACCTGACACGCCCCCGACGGGGAGTTGAACGAGAACAGCGGCGGCTCGATGGGCGGGAGCGTGATGCCGCAGTCGGCGCAGGCGAAGCGCTCGGAGACGAGCAGCTCGTCGCCCTCCGTGGGCACCACGCGGACGAGCCCCTGCCCGTGCTTGAGGGCCAGCTCCACGGCGTCGAGCACGCGGGCGCGCACGCCGTCCTTCACGGCCACCCGGTCGATGACGAGGTCGATGTCGTGGGGGCGCTTGGGGTCGAGGGTGATCTCCTCGCCGAGGTCGTGCTGGGCCCCGTCGATGCGGGCGCGGACGAAGCCCTCGCGGCGCCAGGCCTCGAGCAGGTCGGCGTGGGCGCCCCGCTGCGCGCGGACGGCCGGAGCCATCAGGCTCACGCGTGCGCCGTCGCCGAGCGCGAGCACCTGATCGACCATCTCGCTCACGGTGCTCGCCCGCACGGCCTTGCCGCACTGCGGGCAGAAGGGCTGGGCGGCGCGGGCGAACAGCAAGCGGAGGTAGTCGTCGATCTCGGTGACCGTCCCCACCGTCGAGCGGGGATTGCGGGCGAGGGTGCGCTGCTCGATCGCGATGGCGGGCGAGAGGCCCTCGATGTGGTCGACGTCAGGCCGGGCGATGGGTCCGAGGAGCTGCCGCGCGTACACCGAGAGCGACTCGACGTAGCGCCGACGTCCCTCGGCGTAGATGGTGTTGAACGCCAGCGAGCTCTTGCCCGACCCGGAGGGGCCCGTCACCACGACGAGGCGGCCGCGAGGGATGTCGACGTCGACGGATTGGAGGTTGTGGGTGCGGGCGCCGCGTACGACGATCAGGTCCATCTTGAGCGTGCCATTGTCGCTGATGCGACACGGCGGTTTCAATCAAAACACGGACGGGCGCCGCGACCGTGCCATGGACACCGCGAGCCGGAGCGCGGCCTCCATGCCCCGCGCGTCCGCGACGCCGCGGCCCGCGATGTCGTAGGCGGTGCCGTGATCGACGCTCGTGCGCACGAAGGGGAGCCCGAGGGTGACGTTCACCGCGTCGCCGAAATCCAGCAGCTTCGACGCGATGGTGGCCTGGTCGTGGTACATCGCCACCACCACGTCGTAGCGCCCGTCGCGCGCGTGGCGAAACACCGCCTCCGCGGGGATGGGGCCGCGGATGTCCGCCGCGGGACAGAGCGCGCGGGCGTCCGCGATGGCGGGGCCGATCACGTCGATTTCTTCGCGCCCGAGGAGGCCCCCTTCGCCCGCGTGCGGGTTGAGCCCCGACACCGCAACGCGCGGGCGCGCGAGGGCGAAATCGCGCGTCATGGCCGCCGCCGTGAGGGTGATGGTGTCACGCACGCCCGCGCGGGTGATGCTGGTCGGGAGCGCTGAAATCGACACGTGCGTCGTGACGAGGGACGTGCGGAGCGCCGGGCCGGCGAAGAGCATCACCACCCGCGCGACGCCCGCCCGCGCCGCGAGGTGCTCGGTGTGGCCGAGGAAGGGGACGCCCGCGGCGGTGATCGCGTGCTTCGAGACCGGGCCCGTGACCATCGCGTCGGCCTCGCCGCTCAGGCAGAGGTCGGCGGCGGCGTCGATGGCGGCGAGCTGGGCGCGGCCTCCCGCGAGGCTCGCCGTCCCCGGGACGCGCTCGTGCGGCGCGAGGTCGGAGACGGCGCGCACGGTGACGCCCGAGAGCTCCGGGAGGCTCAGCCCCGCGGCCCGCGCGGCGTCGTGGAGGGCGCCGGCGTCGCCGACGAGGATCACGCGGACGTCCGGGGACTGGAGCGAGGCGAGGGCGCGCACGGCGACCTCGGGGCCGATGCCGGAGGGGCAACCCGTGGAGAGGCAGAGGGTGAGGGGAGGGGTCACGGTGCGGGTTTCAGAGGGGTGGCGCCGGGGACGAGCATGCGGTAGCCCACGCCCCGGACGGTCTCGATGACGACGCGCTCACCGAGGCGCGCGCGGAGCTTGCGGACATGGACGTCGAGGGTGCGGGTGACCCCGGCGCGACGGCCCCAGAGGTCGCGGAGGAGGGCGGCTCGGCCGAGCACGCGGCCCCGGTGCTCGGCGAGCTTCGTGAGGAGGGCGAACTCCATCGGCGTCACCCCCACGCGCACGCCGTCGAGGCTCACCTCGTGCCCGGCCACGTCGATGACCAGCGCGCCCACCTTGATGCGCTCGGGCTGCGTGAACTCGCTCGTCCGCCACTCCACCCCGCGGAGCCGCGCGTACAACTCCTGGGGGACGTAGGGCTGGAGCACAAAATCGTCGTGCCCCCAGGCCGCGTCGAGGCGCGTGAGCTGCGTCGTCCGCAGCGCGAGGAGCGTCGGCACGCGCTCGGCCAGCGAGCGCAGGCGGCCGATGACGAAGCGCCCCACCTCGGCGTCGTCGCCCGCCTCCACGAGGATGACGTCGGCGTGGGCGGCGAGCTCGGCGGGCGGCGCGAGCGGAGACTCTTCGCGCGTCGCGCAGCCGAGGTCGCGGAGGAGTTCCGTCGCCTCCGCGGGCGTACGCGCGCTAACGATCGTGGTCCGCACGGAGTTGACAGTAGTGCGGTCGACGCGTCTTTCACAACCGTGCGCTGCGATGCGACGATTCCGACGCACCTTGACGTCGCGATGACGGCTCTGCTACCCCCTTTTCCCACCCGTGAACCGCTGCGAGAGACACCATGCGCTGGGTTGTTGAGATCCCCGACCCCTCGGGCGGCACCGCTGCGACCGTGACCGTGGAGGCTCGCTCCTGGCTCGAAGCGCTGACGAAGTCACGCGGCGGCGTGGCGCTGGCGAAGTACCACGCGGAGATCGACGACGACGGCCTCGTCCGCGTGCTCGACCGCAACACGCGCGATCGCTTCACCGTGCGGCCGATGAAGTCCATCGGCCCCGACCTCGCCCGGCCCGTCTCGCCGCCGCCGGAGGCGCCGCTGCTGTTCAGCTCGCCGCCGCCCGCGGACGCGCCGCTGCTGTTCAGCTCGCCGCCGCCGCCCGACGCGGTGTTCGGCGCGGCGGAGTCACCGAAGGCGCCCGCGTCGCCGGTGCCCCCGCCGGCCGGCGCCTCGACGCCCCCGGTGGAGAACAAGTCCACCCTGCTCTCGCACCGTTCGGTGTACGCGCTCGGCGGATCGCCGTCCGAGCCGCCGTTGACGGGCGCTCACGCGGCGGCGCGGGGCGGCCGCGGTGCGCGTCGCTCGCCCTCATCGTCCGACACGCCGCGGGTGAGCATCCCCGCCCCGCAGGGCGGCGCGCGCAAGGGGCCCACCGACTCGACCCCGCCCGGTGATCGTCCGTCGCAGCCGCGCCAGTCGGAGGCTCCCTCGTCCGCGGTGGTGGCCCTCGCGCTCGACTACACGAGCCAGAACGATCCCCCGCGCGACCGCACCTCGCAGCCCGAGGTTGAGGCGCCCCGCGCGGAGGTTCTTCCCCCGCCGGCCGAGCCGCCGCCTCCGGCGCCGCCGGTCGAAACGCCCGCGCCGGTGCCTACGGCCGCGCCGGTGCCTACGGCCGCGCCGGTGCCCACGGCCGCTCCGGAGCCCGCCCCGCAGCCGACGCCGAGCGCGCTGGTGACCGCCGTGGACGCAGCTCCCCCCGAAGCGGCTTCCGCGCTTCAAAACGGCGTGGGTGCCCACGCGTTGGAGAGCGGCGCGGACAACAACCGGTCGGACACGATGGTGGTTCCGACGGTGACCGCGCACGACGGACTCGTCGAGCCGCTCCCGGTCCCCACGGTGCTCTTCGAGCGCGATGAGGAACCCTCGGCCAATCGTCCGATCGCCTACCGTGAGCGGGTGTTCGCGGTCCCCTCGGGCACCACGCGCGAGCGGGCCGAGGCGCTGGCGCGGCAGTCCTTCGCCGCGATCAAGCGGGCCCTCAACTCGAAGCCGCGGGGGCGCTTCGTCTCGATCGCCGTGTTCGATGAGGAGTTCTCATCGCGTCCGTCGCAGCCGCCGCTCGTGGTGCTGGAGTGGAAGGACTGGCGCGGCGAGCCGACGGTGCAATACCCCGAGTCGCTCCCGCCGCCTCCGCCCGAGCCCGTGGTGGTGGAGAAGGCCCCCGAAGCGCCGCCCGTTTCGGCTGTGGAGATCTCCAAGCGTCCGCGCGTCCAGACCGAGTCCGACATCAGCATGGTGGAGGTGGTGCCGCCGCCGGTGCCGCCCGCGGCCATCCCGTCGGCTTCGGACATCAGCATGGTGGAGGTGCTGCCGCCGCCCGTGCCGGCCGCGCTCGCTCCCGCCGAACCCGCGCGCCCCGCCCCGACGCCCCCCGCCAGCGCCGCAGCACGCGGTCAGGACGCGAAGAACAAGAAGGACAAGAAGCGTCGCCGCAACCGCACCAGCTCCGAGTCGAACATCTCGACGACCACGGCGCTCCAGGCGACGAAGTCGTCGACGCAGACCCCGGCGGAGCGCGATGCGCCCACGATGGTCGTGCCCGTGTTCAAGGCGCCGGAGACGCCTGCTGCGGCCCCCGTGGTGGCAGCATCGGTGGCATCCGCTCCGGCACCCGCGGCAGAGCCCACGCCGGCGCCTGCCGTGGTCGCGAAGGAAGCGCCCGCACCCGCCGCTCCGACGCCCGTCGTTGAGGCGCCCGTGGCGGCTGCGGCTCCGGTGAGCGAAGCTGCGCCCGCCCCTGCTGTGGATGCAGCACCGGCTCCCGAGAAGCCCGCGGAGCCTGCTCCTGCACCCACCCCGGTGGTTGTGGAAGTGGCGCCCGTCGCGGAGATTCCCGCGGAGCCGCCGGTCGCCGCGACGCCCGCCCCCGCGGAAGTGTCGGCGCCGATCGAAACGAAGCCCGAAGCGCCCGCGGCGGAAGTGAAGCCCGAAGCGCCCGCGGCGGAAGTGAAGCCCGAAGCGCCCGCGGCGGAAGTGAAGCCCGAAGCGCCCGCGGTCGAGACGAAGCCCGAAGCGCCCGCGGTCGAGACGAAGCCCGAAGCCCCTGCGGTGGAGACGAAGCCGGAGGCTCCCGCGGCTGAGGTGAAGCCGGTCGTGATCCCGACGCGCTCCTCCGCGCTCACGGCGAAGCGTCGCCGCGGGAAGGAGCTCGTCGGCGACCTCTTCGACGCGCTGATGGACCTCTCCTTCACGCAGTCCCCCGAGGACGCCTGCTCCTTCGCAGCACGTGTGCTCCACGAGTATGTGGTGTGCGACGGCGTGTCGGTCGCGGTGTACGACATCGATCACGACGAGTTTGTGGTGTCGGCCTCCGAGGGCGTGTCCATCGTGGGCAACCGCGACAAGGCCAGCCGCGGCAGCCGTACGCTCGCCGTCCGGAAGCGCAACGCGGTCAACCTCAAGCGCGGTGACACCGCCGAGGGTCTCGCCGACTTCCTGGCGGGCGGGCCGTCGGTGTTCGTCCCGGCCTTCCACCGTGATCGTCTCTTCGCGATGGCGACCCTCCAGCGTATGCCGGGGGCGCCGGCCTTCGAGACGGACGAAGAGGACGGCGCGTCGTACGTGGCCTCGCAGCTCGGGGAGGCCCTCGCGAGCCACTCGCAGCGCACCGCCGCGAAGCAGCTCGACGAAGAGAGCCGCAAGGGCGCTCCGAAGCGTCGGTGATCGGGGGCGTGCGGGCCATCGCCCCGCCGTTGAGCCGCCCGTCGACATCCCGTTCAACGTCCCGATCGACGTTGCGTTCAACGTCCCGTTCAACGTTGCGTTCGACGTCCCGTTCAACGTCCCAGGGTTCGCAAGAGCTCACGCCTGGGCTTGCATCGGATCGCCCGCAGAGCCGGGCTCATGGAGATCGATGAAGGGTCTGCGAAGAGGGAGCCCGGCTTTGCGGGCGATCCGATGCAAGCCCAGGCGTGAGCTCCTGCGAACCCTGGGACGTTGTTCGTCGATTGCCCTCGATATCGAGGGCATTGGGGTGAGGACGCCACCCGCGGGCGGCCGTTTTGGGGCGGGCGGACGCTACTGCGTCGGGCCGTCGAGCTCTTCCTGCACCCACTGGCGCAGGGGCTCGCGCTCGAGGTTGAGCTCGTAGCGGCGGTTGTTGATGTAGATCGTCGGGGTGCCGCCGATGTCCAGGCGCTCGCCCTCACGGCGCGTCGTCGCGATCTGCGCTTCGATCTCCGGGGCGGCCTGGTCGGTGCGGAAGCGCGGGAGGTCGAGCTCCAACTGCGTGGCGTAGCGCTCGATGTCCGCGGGCTCGAGGTGGTGCTGGTTCTCGAAGAGCAGGTAGTGCATCTCCCAGAACTTCCCCTGGCGACCGGCGGCGAGCGCGGCGCGGGCGGCGGGCATCCCGTGGATGTGACCGGTGAGCGGGAAGTTCATGTGGACGACCCGCACGCGGCCTTCGAAGTCGCGCTCGATCTGCCGGAGCACGGGCACCGCGCGGGCGCAGTGGGGGCACTCGTAGTCGCTGAACTCCACGATCGTCACCGCCGCCATCTGGCTGCCGTGCGAGACGCCGCCCTCGGTGCTCACACGGGTGACGGCCGACGACGCGTAGCGCGCGCGGATGAGCTCGGAGAGCTGGTCGCGGGCGTAGCCCTCCTCGATGCGCCGCGAGAGGAAGCGCATCGCGGGCATGCACGACCGGCACGGGAGGTGGTCGCGCGCGCAGGCGGCGAGGGAGTGGGGGTCGCCGCAGGGGGAGAGCTCGTCGTTGGCGACGGCCCAGAAGGTCTCCCGCTCGGTGGCGTTGAGGTTGGCGAGGTCGAGGCCCGTCACCTCCGTGATGGCAGGACCGGCACCCCCCTCGCTCGACGCCGCCGCGCGCGGGGCGTCGGGCCTCGCATCGGGCGTGGTGTTCTGCCGGCGACAGCTCGCGCCCAGGGTGACGCCGCCGAGCACCAGCAGGAGCGCGAACGCGACTTTCGACCGCAACATGGCGCTTGCCACTACGACGCGCGCCGCATCACTGTCAAGGCGCGCCGCACGCCGCCGCGTCATCCGCGCGGGTCGCCATTGCCCCTGCGCGAACGGCCGTGATAGACGCCGCGGCCCTGTGATGAACGACGACGCCCCGACCACGACCTCCGGCGAGACCCGCGCCTGGCGCCAGTACTTCGAGCGGTACGCGACGGAGCGCCCGCGCTTCCCGGGGGCGGCGGACTTCCTGCGCCGGGATTTTGTGGAGACCATGCGTCGGCTCATCCCCGGCGACGCGCGCGTCCTCGAGGTGGGCGCCGGCGCCGGAGACACGCTGGCCGCCCTCGCCAACCCCGTCCGCCACGGCATCGATTTCACCCCCGCGGCGGTCGACGCGGCGCGGCTGCGTCACCCCGACGTGCGGGTCGAGCTCGGCGACGCCCTCACCTTCGCCCGCCCCGAACGCTACGACGCCATCGTGTGCGATCGCCTCGTCCACTCCGTCCCCGATGTGCAGAAGCTCCTGGAGAACGTCGCCGCCCACCTCGCCCCCGGCGGCCGCGTCTTCCTCTCGTGCTTCAACTTCCTGTGGGAAAACGCCTTCACGGTCGCCGAGCAGGCGGGCTTCAAGATCCCCGCCCCCTCCGCCAACTGGCTCTCCGAGAGCGACCTGGAGAACCTCTTCGCCCTCGCGGGCCTGGAGGCGGTGAAGTTCGAAGATCGCCTGCTGGTGCCGGCCGACGTCCCGGTCGTGGGCCGCCTCGCCAACCGCTACCTCGCCTCCCTCCCGGTGCTCCGGCGCCTGAGCCTCTACCGCGTCTACGTGCTGCGCCGCCGCCAGGAGGCCCCCAAGCGCGCGGCGTCGGTGACCGTCGTCGTCCCGGCGCGCAACGAGGCGGGCAACGTGCCGGCCATCCTCGCGCGGACGCCCGTGCTCGGCGATCGAACGGAGCTCATCTTCGTCGAGGGCGGCAGCACCGACGACACGTGGGCCACCATCGAGCGCGCGATGAAGGACTACAAAGGGCCGTTGGAGGTGTCGCTCCATCGGCAGACGGGGCGTGGCAAGGGAGACGCCGTGCGGGTGGGCTTCGCCAACGCGACCGGCGACCTGTTGATGATCCTCGACGCCGACCTCACGGTGCCGCCCGAAGACCTGCCGAAGTTCTACGACGCGGCGGTGGGGGGCGTGGCGGAGTACATCCACGGCACGCGGCTGGTGTACCCGATGGAAGACGAGGCGATGCGCTTCCTCAACCGCCTGGGCAACATCGGGTTCAGCAAGATCTTCACCTTCCTGCTCAACCAGCCGCTGAAGGACACGCTCTGCGGCACCAAGGTGATCTGGGCGAGCGACTACGCGCGCCTCGCGGCCAACCGCGCGTACTTCGGCGACTTCGACCCCTTCGGCGACTTCGACCTCATCTTCGGCGCGGCGAAGCTCAACCTCAAGATCGCGGAGATCCCCATCCGCTACAAGAACCGCACGTACGGCACCACCAACATCTCGCGCTTCCGCCACGGCTGGCTGCTGCTCAAGATGAGCGCCGTGGCCGCGCGCAAGCTGAAGTTCGTCTGAGGGTCGCCGCGATGCCTCGCCCGATCGTCTCGGTCTACATCGCCACCAGCGTCGACGGGTACATCGCCCGCGACGACGGCTCCCTCGACTGGCTCGAGCGGGTGCAGTCCGCGGGCGAGGACTACGGCTACGGCGCCTTCATGGACTCGGTCGACGCGCTGGTGTTCGGCCGGAGCACCTGGGACACGGTGGTCGGCTTCGGCGAGTGGCCCTACGGAGGCAAGCGCGTCGTGGTGCTCACCCACCGCCCGCTCGACGCCGCGCACGGCGAGGCGGTGCACGCCGGCCCGCTCGCTCCGCTGCTCGAAGGACTCGGCGCGGAAGGCGTCCGGCGGGTGTACCTCGACGGCGGCGCCACGATTCGCCAGGGGCTGGCCGAGGGGCTGGTCGACGAGCTCACGCTCTCGGTGGTGCCGGTGCTTCTGGGCGGCGGTCGGGCGCTGTTTGGCCCGGGGCTCCCGTCCCTCGATCTGCGGTGCGTGGGGGCGCAGAGCTTCCCCTCGGGGCTCGTCCAGTCGCGCTACGTGCGGGCGTGATTCACCGCGCTTCGCCCGAGGCGTCGAGGGGCTGGTAGTAGCCCGAGGCCCAGAGCGTCAGCGCGCGACCTTCGCCCACGCGGAAGCGCAGACGCAACGACTGGCCGGGCGTGAGCGCGTGGTGCGCGCCGTCTTCGTGGCACCACGGAGCCGCGGACGTCGCGCAGCGCTCGGCCTCGACGCGGCGACCATCGACGTCGAGGTACACGCCGTCGAGGTGCGTGACCTCACGCTTCTCCTCGCGCAGCGTCACCGTGAGGAAGCCATCGCTCTCGACCTGCGACGCGGGGATCGCGAGCGACTGCCACCGCGCGCTCGCCGGCCCGCGGAGGTTGCGGAGAATCTCGCCGACCGCCGTGTCGGCTGTCCCCACGTGGACGACCGGGCACGCCGCCTGGAAGCAGCGGGAGGGGCGGCGGGTGGTGGCGATGTTCTCCGAGAGTTCGGCGTGGGGCATGGTGCCGTCGGCGAGCACGTACCGCTGCGTGACGCGCTCGGTGAGGCCGAGGACGTGGCGCGCGGGGTCGACGTCACGCACGCAGCGCTCGTAGGCGATGCGGACGCTCCCGTCGCCCGCGATCGTGGGCGCGGCGCCGTGGGGCAGGGCGACGTAGCGGGTGGACGTGGAGACGCGGCGCAACATCGGCCAGAGGCGCCCGTCGCGATACACGTAGAACGAGAACTCCCCCGCCGGGTCTTCGTCGCCGTGCGACTCCATGATCATGAGCTCGCGCTGCCGGTCGCGCCGATCGATGTCCACCACCGTGAGCCGCGGCGCGGAGCCAGCGTGGGGGTCGTACTCGAACGGGTCGAGCTGGCCCGCGGCCTGGTGGTAGCGATCGCTCCGCTCACGGTCGCCGTGAAACACGCGGAGCGACCCGTCGCTGTACAGCCGGAGGGTCTCGGCCACTTGATCGCCGTCGAGGTCACCCGTGGCGGACGCGATCTCGCGCGCAGGGGTGGGCGGGGCGGGCTGCGCAGACACCCGGGCGGCGAAGAGAAGGACTGGGAGGACGGCGGACGCTGCAAGGGGGTGCGAGAGCTTCATGGCGTGCAGGCCCGCGAAGCAATGCATGTGCCGTTAACGTCCAACGCGATGGGGTGTAGTGCCGTCGTCGGGGTGTGGCCCGATCGACCGCGGGTGTGTCCACGCAGACGCACCTCAGCGGGAACTTCCCCCACCGATCGTGGACCGCACCCCGGTAGACTGCCGCTCGCATGACGGCCCCGCGCGTCGCGACGCTCGCTCTCACCGCGCTCCCGTGGCTGGTCGCCTGCGCGTCGACGGGCGCCGCCGCTGCGCCGTCCGCTGTCGCGCCGCCGCGGACTTCGCCGCGCGTGTCCGTCCGGGCTGCGCAAGGGCCTGGCGCTCCCACTGGCGCCGACCGTCGTGTGGTGGAGCTCGGCGTGGGCCTCGGTCGCGTGTGCGTCGTGCTGGGCGACCGCTCCGTCCGCTGCCGCTCGACGCGCGCGCTCACGGCCTCCGGTGCGCCCGACGACGCGGTCGTGACGCGGCCCGTTCCACCGGCGCGCGACCTCGTGGTGGGCGGCGATCGGGCGTGCGTCCACGACGACGAAGGCGCCACCTGGTGTTGGGGAAACGCCTGGTGGTGCGGGGCTGGGGAGCGCCTCGACCCCGACGTTCCGGCGCGGGTCGGGGCGGTGCCGCGGGGCGCGTCGATCGTGCTTCCGCCACAGCGCCTCAACGACTCGGGGGCGGGCCTCATGGCGCGCTCTGAGGACGGCATGGTGCGCGGGCTCTGGTGCGGCGATGAGCAGCCCGCCGACCTCACGGAGTTCGGCGGGCCGGTGCGTCAGCTCGCGGCGGGTCGCTCGACGCACTGCGCGCTCCTCACCGACGGCGCGGTGACGTGCCGCGAAGACCTCGGTGAGCTCCAGCGGGTGGCGGGTGTGCTCGCGCCGAGCGCGGTGTCGGTGGGCGTCGGCCACGCGTGCGCGCTCCAGCAGGACGGGCGCGTCCTCTGCTGGCCCGTGTGCGAGTACCACGAGGGCGACGGCGGCCGGGGCACCGCGTGCGGCGCGTGGGAGCGTCGTCGACACGCGCGCGACGACCAGCCCCCACCCGACATCGACGCGCTCGTCGTGGAAGGTGTCAGCGGCGTCACCGCGCTGGCGCTGGGCGAGGGGGTGGGCTGCGGGCTGGACGGCGACGGGGCAGTGGTGTGCTGGGCATTTCCGCCACCGCCGCGGCACCGTCGACGAACGCGACGGACGCGGCTGCGCACGGGGGCGCCGTACCGCGTGCCCGGCCTCACGGGGGTGACGCGCGTGGCGATGGACGGCGAGACGCTCTGCGCGTTGCGCGGCGATGGGACGGCGTGGTGTGTGTCGCCGACCCTCGGGTCGGCGGCGCCGGTGATGCTGCGCTGGGAGTGAGCGACGGGCGCGGCGGGGGTCAGCGACGTGAGGGGCGGCGGCGGATGAGCCCCAGCGCGAGCAGAAGCGCCCAGGGTGCGAGCGATCCCGTGGGGCGAACGGGGACGTGGCAGTTGCATCCGTCTGCGGTGTCGGGCGGAGTCGCGCCGCCGTCCGCGCCGCCGTCCGCGCCGCCGTCGGTGCCCGGCACGCTCGACCCGCCGACGACCAGCGTGGCCCTCTCCGTGGTCGTGTGCATCCCGACGTCGGTGGCGGTCGCGACGACGGTGTACGTCCCGTCGGGGACGACCGCGCCGCTCTCGTCGGTGCCGCCCCACGTCGCCCGGAGCGTGCGAGAGGCGTAGCGGGTGCGCGGGTCGTAGTCTTCGAGCACGCGCACGATCGCGCCCGCGGCGGAGCGGATCTCGGTCTTGTTGCGCAGGAGGCCGGTGCGGTCGGCCGCCTCCACGATGAGGTCGACCGACTGCATCTCGCGCGGGCGGAAGGCGTCGCGCGAGCGCGTGATGGTGATCGTCGGAGACGCCCGATCGACGACGAGGACGCCATCCGAGAGGCTCTCGACGCTCGACCCGTCGGCGCGGAGCGCGGTGACGCCGACGCGGTAGCGCCCGCCGACGCGAAGCAGAAGCTCGCGGAGCTCCACCCGCGGGGCGGTGACGGAGAGCGACTCGGGGAAGCGGAGCGCCGTCCCCGCCGCGGTGAGCGGTCGCACGAGGTACGACGTGGCGCCGGGGACAGGGGTCCACGAAGCGTTGAGCGTGTCGAAGGTCTCCACCTCGTCGACGTCGTCGGCGCCGGGCGGGGCGAGGTCGAGGACGTTCGCGGGGGCCTCGAGCGTGCGCGGGCCGAGGCCGTAGAGGTAGCCGTCGCCGACGCTCACGGCGATGTCGTCGGTGCCGTCGCCGTCGGTGTCGGCCACGACGGGATCGCCCACGGGGTAGTGGAAATCGTGCGCCCAGCGGAGCGCGAGCGTGCACGCCTCCAGGCCGTAGAGAAACCCGTCGGTGCTCGACGCGATGAGCCCTTCGGTGCCGCGTCCGTCGAGGTCGGCCACCGTCACGATCCCCGTGAACGTCCCCGCCTGCACGCCCGCGGGGATGTCGGCCGCGCGCGCGAAGCGACGGCCGCTCGCGAAGGTCGCGCTCGCGAGAACGGCCGCGCCGGGTGCGCCCGTGGCCGGGAGCGCCTGCGGCCGCACGACGACGAGGTCGGCCGTGAGGAAGGGGGTGAGGGCCACGGCGGGCGCGTTGGCGCAGCGCGCGTAGGCGCCGTGCGGAGCGGAGAAGGTGTTGTTCTCGAGCTGGCCGCGCACCTCCAGGCGACGGTTGACGAGGCGGTCGACGGAGAAGGCCCCCGCGACCCACACCTCGTTCTCCATGCCCGAGAAGGGGGCGATGATGCTCTGCGCGTAGGGAGCGCCGCCGTTCTCCACGGCCACGGTGCCGTCGGCTCCGTTGAACACCATCATCGAACCGACGCCGCCGAAGACGTCGTCGGTCCCGTCGCCCGTCAGGTCGCCGAGGGCCCACGACCCGGCGCCCGAGCGCGCCGTGCGGGTGACCATGTTCCAACGGATGGAGCCGTCGGTGCCGCGGAGCGCGGTGGGGCGGTAGGCGAGGCCGGGGTCGAGGCGGGCGACGAAGACGTCGTTCGTCCGGTCGGCGCGCCGCAGGGGAACGAGGTCGTAGAGGGCCTGTGAGCCGCGCGGCCCCGCCGCCTCGCGGGAGCGCCAGATTTCCCGCGCGCCCGTCGCGCCGTCGAGGGCGACCACATCACGCCCATCGGCCGCCACCACCTCGCGGGCGCCGTCGCCGTCGACGTCGAGGAGGATGGGTTGGGAGAGGTTGGGGCGCTCCCAGCGGACCCGCGGCGGCGAGGCGAGGGAGGCGGCGGACACGTCGAGGCGAACGAGCGCGGGGCGGC
>JBILLV010000510.1:0-4901 GCA_044375895.1 Polyangiales bacterium
CCATCATGCCAGCGCCCGACTGCCCGCTCGCGACGTAGTAGGCGTGGTTGACGTCGTTGGCCGTAAAGTCGACGTAGTGAACGCCCGCGGCCAGGCGAGCCCCGGTGATGCTGCGCCCGAGGCGCGTCGAGCGACCGAGCCCCGCGGCGAGGAGCACCCGGTCGTTGCCGTTGACGGTGGTGAACACCAGCCGCGAAAAGGTGACGCGCGCGACCCACGCCGCGTGGTCGGGGGCCGCGCTCGCCCCCGCGTTGATCACCGTGGTCGCGAGGAGGCTCGCGGGCAGGCGGTTGACACCCGACACCGCCGTGGCGGCCTCCAGCACGAGGCTCCCCATGCTGTGCGTGAGCAGCGTAAACTGCACGCCCGCGACGCGCGCGGGGTTCTCCAACTGGTAGCGGTAGAGGTCGCCGAGCACGACCGCGAGCGCCGGCCCGGCCTCGCGCGCCCGCGCCTCGGGGAAGCCCAGCGGGCACGCCTCATCCGACCCCGGCCAGTACAGTAGAATCGGCGCCGCCGTGTAGTCCCGCGTGAGCGCGGGCATGGCCTCGGAGAGCGACTTCTCCGGCTCGCCCCCGCACCCGCGGCCATGAACGTAGAGAATCACGTTGTCGACGCGGGGGCCTGCGAACACGCGATCGAGCGCGCGGGCGAGCTCGCGGACGGTGAAGCGCGTCCGGTCGGCGGTGTAGAGCGCAGCGCCTGCGGGGACGCGGCTCCCGTCGATGACCACTGGCCCACCGGCAGCGTCGGGCGGAGGCACGCGCACGTCGGGGGAGACGCTGACGTCGAGCGGAGTGCTGACGTCGAGCGTGACGCTGACGTCGGGCAACGAGGCGTCGCGCGTGGCGTCAACGACCACATCGGCGGTCGGGCGCGTGGCGTCGGGCGCCGCGCTCGCCGGGTCGTCACCGCACCCTGCGGCCAGCGTGATGAGCGCCGCGGCCGCGAGGTGAATGCGCAGCGGGTGCAAGAGGGCGTAGGAGCGCGTGCTCACCAGCGACATGTGGGCACCTTCTATCACGCGTCGCGTCGGCGAAACCATCGCCGTTGCGAGGGCCGCGCGATGACGACCTGCGCACGATTCACCGGTGCCGCGCCCGCAACGACGCGTAAATTCGCCCCCCCGCGGCGCGTCGTCACGTTAGCCTCCGCGGATGCGTTCGCGCCTGTTCGCCGCCCTCCTCGCGCTGCTCCCTCACTGCGCCGCCCGCGCGCCGTCCCCGGTCACGGAGCCTCGCGCTACCCACACCGCGCCTACTGAACCGTCGCCCGTACGGCCGCTCGAAGACGAGCCGGTCGGGATGCTCCCCGACGGCGTGCAGCCGACCCGCTACGCGCTCACCCTCGACGTCGACCCCGCCGCCGGAACCTTCCGCGGCGAAGTCGACATCACCGTCAACCTCGCCGAGCGCCGCGACGCGCTGTGGCTGCACGGGCAAGACCTCGAAGTCACCCGCGCCGAGGTGCACCCCGCCGACGGCGGCCCCGCGAGGCCCGCACGCTGGATCCCCGGCCGCCGCGACGGCATCGCCACCCTGCGCTGGGACACGCCCGTCGACCCCGGCCCGGCGCGCCTCCACCTCGCCTTCCACGGCGCGCTCAACCGCCACCTGGAGGGGCTCTACCGCGTCGAGAGCGGCGGCGACGCGTACGCCTTCACGCAGTTCGAGGCCCTCTCGGCGCGGCGCGCGTTCCCGTGCTTCGACGAGCCGCGCTTCAAGACGCCCTTCGACCTCACGGTGGTCACGGCCCGCGACCACGTGGCCGTCACCAACACCGCGGAGGTGACCGCCGCCGACCGCGACGACGGCCGCCGCGCGCACCGCTTCGCCGCCACCGAACCGCTCCCCACGTACCTCCTCGCGTTCTGTGTCGGCCCGCTCGAGGTCGTCGACGCGCCGCCGATCGCGCCCAACGCGCTGCGCTCGACGCCCATCCCCCTGCGCGGCGTCGCGACGCGGGGCAAGGGCCAGCACCTCGGCCGCGCCCTCGCCGACGCCGCGCCCCTCGTCGCGATGATGGAGCGCTACTTCGACCGCGCGTACCCCTACCCCAAGCTCGACCTCATCGCCGTGCCCGACTTCGGCGCCGGCGCGATGGAGAACGCGGGCGCCATCACCTTCCGCGAACCGCTCCTCCTCGTGCGCCCCGACGCCCCCGTCGACCAGATGCGCGGCGTCGATTCGGTGCTCGCCCACGAGCTCGCCCACCACTGGTTTGGCAACCTCGTGACGCTGCGCTGGTGGGACGACATCTGGCTCAACGAGTCCTTCGCCACCTGGATGGCCGCGCGCGCGACGGAGGAGGTCTTCCCCGCCCACCACGCCGCCGCCACGCAGCTCCACGCGACCCACAACGCGATGGGCGCCGACGCGCTCTCGACGGCCGTCCCCATCCGTCGCCCCATCGCCTCCGACGACGACCTCCGCGGCGGCTCGTCGGCCATCGTGTACGCCAAGGGAGCCTCCGTCCTCGGCATGATCGAGCGCTGGATGGGCCCCGACCCTTTCCGCGACGCGATCCGCGGCTACCTGCGCGCCCACGAGCACGGCACCGCGGTGAGCGCCGACCTCTTCCGCGCGCTCGCCGCGGCGTCGCCCGGTCGCCCCCTCGACGCCACGCTGCGCACCTTCGTCGAGTCCCCCGGCGTCCCCGAGCTCGCGGTCGACCTCACCTGCGACGCGAACGGCCGCCGGGTGACCGTCACCCAACGGCGCTTCTCTCTCCCCGCGGGCGCGCACCACGAGGGCGGGCCGTGGGCCGTGCCGGTGTGCGTGCGCTACCCCGACGGCGCGCGCACGGCCGTCACGTGCGCGCTCATCGACGGCGCGCAGGGGGAGGTTTCGTTGGGCGCGGGGCAGTGTCCCGCGTGGGTGATGCCCAACGCCGACGCCGGGGGCTACTACCGCTGGTCGCTGCCGCGCGCTCGCCTCGCGTCGCTGGTCGCACAAGGCTGGGCCTCCCTCACCCCCGCCGAGCGCCTCTCCACGATGAACAACGCCCGCGCCGCCTTCACCGCGGGCACCCTCGACTACGCCGCGCTGCGCCCGCTGCTCGCCCGCGCCGCCGCCGACCCCGAACGCCTCGTGGCCGTCGACGCCCTCGGCTTCTGGACGCGCGTGCTCGAAGAGGAGCTCACCGGCGCCGCCGCCGTCACCGCGCGCCGCGAAGTGACCGCGCTGTACCGCCGCGCCTGGACGCCCCTCGGGTGGACGCGTCGACCCAACGAGGACGTCGAGCGCTCGCTCCTGCGGCGCGACCTCGCGGCCTTCCTCGGGCTCGTCGCCAACGACCCCGCAGTACGGGCGGCGGGCGCGCAGGCGGGCGCGCGGTGGCTCGCCGCGCCCAACGGAGGCGACGTCCCGGCGGAGCTCGCGGGGGCGGCGACGGCGATGCTCCTGCGCGGCGCCGACGCGCGCACCCTCGACGCGGTGATCGCGCGGGCCGTGGGGAGCGACGACGCGGTGGTGCGCTTCCGCCTGCTGAACGCGCTCGGCCACAGCGCCGCGCCGCTCCTCGCGACGCGCGCGCTCCCGCTGATGATCGACCCGCGGCTGCGGGTGAGCGAGGTGTTCTCCCCCCTCGGCGCGGCGATGGAGCGGAGCGAGACGCGAGACGCGGCCTTCGGCTGGCTGGAGGCCAACGCCGACGCGGTGTTCGCGCGCCTCTCGATCAACGGCCGCGCGGGCACGCCGTGGATCGGCGCCCGCTTCTGCCGCCGCGACGACCAGGACCGCGTACGCGCGTTCTTCGCCCCGCGGCTGGCCACGGTGAACGGCGCCGAGGCGCAGTTGCGCGGGGCGTTGGAGGCGATCGCGGTGTGCGCGGGGGAGCGGGAGGCGCAGGCCGCCGGGCTCGCACGAGCCTTCAGCGGCGCTGCGCGCTGAGCGGGATCACGGCAGGCAGACGCCGCTGCGGCACTGGAGCGCCATGCCCATCGGGCCGGCGGGGCAGTCCGCGGCGGCGGTGCAGGTCGCCGCACAACGCATCCCCATGGGCGTCGTGGCGCACGTGCACCCGCGCGAACCCGGGGGGCACGCGCCCGTACAGTCCGCCGCGCCGGTGCAGGTCCGCGGGCCCGTCATCCCGCCGTCCGCGGGGGGCATTCCCGCGTCGCCCATCGGCACGCCGCCGTCGCCCGGCGGCATCATCATGCCCGCCGCGAACGACGGGTCGGGCGTCGCGTGGAAGCACCGCGGGATGTACGGGAAGGTGTTGGTGAGCACGTAGTGGTACGTGGTCACGGTGCGGCCCTGGAGCATGACCGCACCCGTGCGGCCGTTGCACTCGTCGAGGTCGCCGGTGCCCGCGGCGTACTCCCAGTCCTGCACGAAGGTGCCGTCGTAGGTGCCGCCCGGCCCCGCCGTCCCCGAGGGGCGCGTGCCCGAGCGGAGGCGGTAGCTGGCGCGCATCTCCCGGAGCGCGCTCGTGGTGTCGGCGGGGTTGGCGTAATCCCAGCGACCGTAGATGGGGTAGCCGTCACCGGCCCAGCCGACGAAGGTGAGCGCCGGCGTGGCGGGCATCAGCCCGCTCGGGATGCCGTGGTAGTGGTACGCGCCGGTCGGTTGCACGTGCGCGAAGTTGCAGTCGAGGCCGAGCGCGGTGGGGTGACGCACGGTGTCCGTCGCGCCCGCCCCGCTGAAGAAGGCCGGCGCCGTGGCGTAGCGGAGGGCCTCGTAGCTCCACGACATGCTGTCGTTCCAGCGCTCGGCGGTGCCCGGGTCGAGCACGACGCCCGCCGTGGTGATGCCGAAGACGCGCGCGTTGGCGCCCGCGCCCGACGGGGTCACGGGCACCGCGTAGGTGTACGACTGCGCGGAGATGGCGGTGGGGTTGCCCGCGTTGGGGAAGGGGCCCACGTCGTGGTTGGGGACGCCGTTCGCGCGGATGCGACGCAC
>JBILLV010000511.1:0-4896 GCA_044375895.1 Polyangiales bacterium
GATGGCGGTGCTCGTGGCGGGCTGCGCGGAGGCGTGGGCCCAGCCGCGGCGAGACGCAGGTGTGGCCCGCCGCGACGGCGGCCTCGACGCAGGGACGCGCGACGCCGGCGCGCGCGACGCGACCGTGCGCGATGTTGCACGAGACGCGGCGCGGGATGCCGCCCGGGATGCCACGCGGGATGCCACGCGGGATGCAGCGCGCGATGCGGAGGAGGTGGTGCGGCCGGCGACGCACGGTCGCATCGACCCGCGGGAGGTGCAGCGGGTGCTGGCGACGCGCACCGACGCGCTGCGGCAGTGTTACCAGAGCGAGCTCGCCCACGACGCGACGCTGCGGGGCGAGGTGACCGTGCGCGTGCGGGTGGAGGATGACGGGAGCGTGTCGGAGACGCGTTCGGGCGGCGATCCTGTGATGCTGCGCGTCGGGCGGTGCATCGAGGACGTGATGCGGGTGATGCGCTTCCCGCGGCCTACCGGGGGGCCCGCGACGGTGGCGGCGCCCTTCGTGTTCGCGCCCGGGGAGTGAGGGCGGGCGCCGCGCATCCTCTGACTACAGGTCGGTGCGCCCGGCGAGCGTCCAGAGGGCGAGGGCGCCGCCGACGCCGGTCTGGTCGATCCAGGCGGGGGATGGCGTCGGGCCGCAGTGCCCGCCGATCATGTCGACGACGTAGGTGTCGGGCGAGCCTTCCATCGGCGCGCCTGCGGGGCCGTAGAAATAGTTCACGACGTCCTGGGACATGTCGCCGACGCGGCCGCGCTTCCAGTTGAGGCCCCAGCGACGATCCATGCGCCGGAGCCTCCGCACGACCTCGAAGAGGAAATCGTTGTTGCCCCCCATGTCGACGCAGGAGTTCCGAAGGAGGTCGGGCCGCTCGCGCGCGACGGCGTTGACGACCCCGGAACCATCGGGCAGCGGCACCCGCCCCGGGGTTGCGTCGCGCGGCGGCGGCGCGTCCGGCGCGACGCCGGCGTCGGGCGGCGGCAGGGGCGGCGCGTCGTAGCCCATGAGCGTCCAGAGCCCCATCTCCGCGGTCCGGTCGATCCAGCCGGGGGCGGCGGGCTCGTCGATGCCCGGGCGCGCGCAGTGCCGCGTGATGATGTCGACCATGTACACCTCGCGTCGCCCCTCGGGGCACCCGTCGCCGTAGAAGTACGTGACGATGTCGCCGCTGAGCGGGCCGGTGCGCCGGTCGAGGCCCCAGCGCGGGTCGACCGATCGTCCGCGGCGCAGCACTTCGAAGAGGAAGCGGTGGTTGCCCCCCATCGCGACGCACGAGTCGCGGAGCCAGTCGGGGTGCTCCGCAGCGACCGCGCGCACGACAGTCTCTCCGCTCGGGAGGGCAGCGGGCGGACGCGCGACGGGCGGCGGGAGCGTGCAGCCGACGTCGGGTGGGGCGGCGACGTCGGGCGGGGTGGTGACGTCGGGCGGGGCGGCGACGTCGGGTGGGGCGGCGACGTCGGGCGGGGTGGTGACGTCGGGCGGGGTGGTGACGTCGGGCGCGACCCCGAGGTCGTTGGCGTCGGGCGTCGGGACGTCCTCCGGCCATCCGTCACCGACGATCGCGACGTCGTCGGGCGGCAGCTCGGGGGTCGTCACCGCGCAGGCAGGGAGCGTGAGCGCGCACGCCAGAAGACGCGCGCCGAATGCGATGGAGTGCCTCACCATGGCGACGATGCTACCCGCAAGCGGCGCCATGGTTCGAGCAGAAGTGCGTCAGGCGAAGGCCTTGTCGAGGAGCTCGGCCTGCTCGAGCCCGTGGCTCTTCTCGGAGCCCGTGGCGGGCGAGGCGCTCTCGTCGCGCGCCACGCAGGTGAGCGGGTGGCGGCCGTCGAGGAGCTCGGGGAGGCGGGCGGCGAGGAAGTACCAGGCGCCCATGTTCCACGGGTCTTCCTGCACCCAGGTGAGGGGCGTGCCGGCGCGGTAGGGGGCGAGCGCGGCGGCGAGCACCGGCTTCGACAGGGGGTAGAGCTGCTCCAGGCGCACGAGGGCGACGTCGGTGATGTTGCGCGCGGCGCGGGCGTTGGAGAGGTCCCAGTACACCTTGCCCGAGCAGAGGATCACCTTGCGCACCTTCGCCGGGTCGACGGTGGTGTCAGGGATGACGCGCTGGAAGGCGCCGGTCGCGAGGTCGTCGAGGGACGACACCGCCTCCTTCGAACGCAGGTGGCTCTTGGGCGTCATGATGACGAGCGGCTTGCGCAGGGGGCGCAGCACCTGGCGCCGCAGCGCGTGGAAGATCTGCGCGGGCGTGGTGAGGTTGCACACCGTGATGTTGTCCTCCGCGCAGAGCTGGAGGAAGCGCTCGAGGCGCGCGCTGGAGTGCTCCGGCCCTTGGCCCTCGAAGCCGTGCGGGAGGAGCAGCACGAGCCCGCTCAGGCGCTCCCACTTGTCCTCCGACGAGGTGAGAAACTGGTCGATGATCACCTGGGCGCCGTTGACGAAGTCGCCGAACTGGGCCTCCCACATCACCAGCGCCTCGGGCGAGTCGAGGGAGTAGCCGTAGTCGAAGCCGAGCACGCCCGTCTCCGAGAGGGGCGAGTCCCACACCTCGAAGCGCGCGGGGGCCTTCGCGACGGCGCTGAAGGGCGTGTAGCGGGCGCCGGTCTTCGCGTCGGTCCACACGGAGTGGCGGTGCGAGAAGGTGCCGCGGCGCGAGTCCTGACCCGACAGGCGGATGGGGACGCCCGCCTCCAGCAGCGACGCGAAGGCCAGGCCCTCGGCCGTGCCCCAGTCGAGCGGGAGCTTTCCCTCCATGCGCTGCCGACGCGGCGCGAGCACCGTCTGCTCCAGCTTCGGGTGCACCGTGAAGCCATCGGGCGCCGTGGTGAGCGTGCGCAGCAGGTGCTGGAGGTGGTCGAGGGGGACGGCGGTGGCGACCTCGGCGACGGCGGCGTCGGGGCCGCCCTTGTAGTTGGCCCAGTGGCCCGCGAGGCCCGTCGTCGGGGGGGGCTGGTGCTCGGCCTTGGTCTCCGTCAGGGCGGCCTCCAGGGCCTCCTTGCGCAGCGCGGCGAGGCGCTCGACCTGATCCTCGGTGACCTGGCCCGTCGCCAGCAGCTTCTTGACGTAGGAGGCGCGCACCGAGGGCTTCTTGTCGATGGCCGCGTACATCACGGGCTGCGTGAAGCGGGGCTCGTCGCCCTCGTTGTGGCCCCACTTGCGGTAGCAGTACATGTCGATGACGACGTCGCGGCCGAAGGTCTGGCGGTAGTCCACCGCGAGGCGCGAGACGTGGGCGACGGCTTCGGGGTCTTCGCCGTTGACGTGGAAGATGGGGATGCCGAGCATGCGCGCGAGGTCGGTGGCGTAGCGCGTCGAGCGGGCGTCGTCGGTGTTGGTGGTGAAGCCCACCTGGTTGTTCACGACGATGTGCAGCGTGCCGCCGGTGGAGTAGCCCTCCAGGCTCATGAGGTTGAGCGTCTCGGCCACGACGCCCTGGCCGATGAAGGCCGCGTCGCCGTGGACGAGCACGGGGGCCACGCGGCGCCGCTCGGCGTCGTGGCGGCGGTCTTGCTTCGCGCGGACGCGGCCCTCCACCACGGGGTTGACGAACTCCAGGTGGCTCGGGTTGAAGGCCAGCGAGAGGTGGACGGACTTGCCGTTGGGCGACACGCGGTCGCTCGAGTACCCGAGGTGGTACTTCACGTCGCCGCGGCCGCGGTTGAGCTCCGGGTGGTGGTCGAGGAAGTGCGCGAAGATCGCCTTCGGCGACTTCTGCATGATGTTGAAGAGGACGTTGAGCCGGCCGCGGTGGGCCATGCCGATGACCACCTCCTCGACGTCGCTGTCGCCCGCCCGGTCGAGCAGGAGGTGGAGCAGCGGGATGAGCGACTCCCCACCCTCCAGCGAGAAGCGCTTCTTCCCGAGGAAGTTGGTGTGGAGAAACTGCTCGAAGATCTCCGCGTCGATGAGGTGCTTGAGGATGCTCACCTGATCGTTGACCGAGAGCGCGAGGTGGTTCGACACCGACTCCATGCGCTCGCGCAGCCAGCGGCGCTGGGTGAGATCCTCGATGTGCATGTACTCCACGCCGATGGCGCGGCAGTACGTCTCCTCGAGGCGGGCGATGACGTTGCGGACGGTGTCTTCGGCGGGGCCGACAAAATCGCCCGTGCGCACGACGCGGTCGAGGTCGCTGGGGGCGATGCCGAAGGCCTCGGGGGTGAGCTCGGGGGCGGGCTTCACGGCGAGCCCGAGGGGGTCGAGGTCGGCCCAGAGGTGGCCGCGGAGGCGGTAGGCGTTGATGAGCTCCTCGACGCGCTGGGCGAGGTCTTCGCCCGCGGCGACGTCGGGGTGGAGCGAGGAGCTCGTGGCGGCGGGCGCGTGGCCGTTGGTCGCGTGGCCGTTGCTCGCGTGGTCGTGGGCGCCTTCGCCCTCGATGCGGTCGAAATAGCGCGTCCAGTTGTCGGCGACGGCGGTGCGGTTCTCGCGGTAGCGGAGGAGGAGCTCCTCGACGAAGGCTTGATTGATGCCGAAGTCCTGATCGATCATCGGGTGTTCTGGCTCCATCGTGCGATGGCGTGTGGCGGGAATAAGGGGCGCGGAGTCTACTCGAAGCGCACCCCCGTGCGGAAGCCTCAGCACGCGGGGTGCGACGCGGCGACGCCGGGGGTGAAGATCTTGCCCGGGTTGAGGACCCCGTTGGGGTCGAAGGCGGCCTTGATACGGCGCTGGAGGTCGATGAGCGCGGCGGGCTGCTCCCAGGGGAGGTACGGGGCCTTGAGGACGCCGATGCCGTGCTCGCCGGTGAGCGTCCCTCCCAGGGCGAGCGTCTCGCGGAAGAGGGAGGCGACCGCGCGGTCGACCGCGGGGCGCTGCGCGTCGTCGTCCCAGAGCACGTTGACGTGGAGGTTGCCGTCGCCCGCGTGGCCGTAGGTGGGCATCACGAGCGACTCGCG
>JBILLV010000512.1:0-4872 GCA_044375895.1 Polyangiales bacterium
GCGGTCAACGTCGGCGACGCGATGCTCGCGCTCACGTTGGGTCCGCTGCTCGACAACATGAGGACGCTCGACATGGGCCGGGCGCTCCGCGTGCTCCAGGTGGTGTCGCGCATGGCGCGGGAGAGCGCCGAGGGGCAGGCGATCGAGCTCGACTGGATCCGTCACGCGCGCTGGGACCTCGCCGACGACGACTACCTCCGCATGGTGGACAAGAAGACCGGCTGGTACACCTTCGTCGCGCCGGTGCGCATCGGGGCCATCGTCGCGGGCGCGTCGCGCGAGCGTGAGGACGCGCTGGCCCGCTACGCCGAGCTCCTCGGGGCGGCCTTCCAGATCCAGGACGACGCGCTCAACCTCATCGGCGACGAGGGCGCCTACGGCAAGGAGATCGCGGGCGACCTCTGGGAGGGCAAACACACGCTCATCCTCCTGCACGCGATGCGGTCCGCGGCGGGGGCTGAGCGCGGGCGGGCGCGGGCGATCCTGGAGCGGCCGCGGCCCTCGGCGCTCGACGAGGGGACGGCGGCGCGGCTGGCGGCGGCCTTCGAAGCGCACACGGTCGCGCCCGCGGCGCGCGCGGCGGTGGAGGCGGCGCTGCGGGCGCCGGGCGCACGGACCGAGGACGACGTGCGCTTCCTCCGCGCGTGCATCGATCGGGCGGGGAGCGTGGCGTACGCGCAGGGCGTGGCGCGGCAGCGCGCGGCGGCGGCTGGCGAGGCGCTCGCGGCGCTCGGGTGGCTCGGGCCCTCCGTTCACCGGGAGGTGCTCCAGGCGCTGGTGGACTACGTCGTCGCGCGTGATCGCTGACGGGCTGTGCGTCAGGCGGAGGGTCGGCAGCGACCTCGATGGGGCCCGCGCCTCCACCGCCCGCTACCTTCAGGCGTAGCGCACCTTCACCCGCTCGATGATCGCCAGCAGCGCGCGCTTCGCCTCCTCGGTCGTTCGGCTCCGTACGATCGCGACCCCTTCGCCCTCGTAGCCCGTCGCGCGGGTCATGCCGACCTTGGGGGCGCGCAGCTCCACCAGGGCGTCGCCCGCGGCCTCCACCGCCGCCTCGATGCCCTCCACCGCCGCGACGCGCGCGCCGCCGCCGTGGCCGCGCAGGAAGGCCGCGCCGCAGGCCCAGCGGCGCGTGAGGGGGGCGAAGCGGTCGAAGGCGATGAGCTCGGCCCAGCGCCCGAAGAGGTCGGCCTCGTGGGCGAGGCCCATCATCGGCATGATCTGCACGCCGGGCGGGCGCGCCCCCACCTCGTTGACCAGCGCCGAGCCGTCTTCGCGCAGAAACCACTCCATGTGCGTGAGGCACGTCCCCGCGGCCGTGCTCGCCTCCGGCCCGAAGAGGGCGCTGAGGGCCGCGGTGTTCACCGGATCGAAGGCGCGGAAGGTCGGGTCATCTTCCTCGCGAGGGAGGAGCACGCAGTATTGAATCCAGGGGTTCTCCACCACCTCCAGCGGGGTGGGGAAGTAGCGCGTCCCCGAGCGCCACACCGGGCGGCCGCGCACCGTCACCGTCTCGCAGGTGTGCTCCCGCGCCCGCACGAACTCCTCGCACTGCAAGGGCTCCGTGGCGGTGGGGGGCGACTTCGCGCCGAGGGCCGCGAGGTCGCCGTCGTTCTCGAGGCGGTAGGTGGCCTTCGTGCCGAGGCCCGCCTGGGGCTTCACGATCACCGGGTAGCCCACCGCATCGATGAAGCCCCGCAGCGCCGCCATCGAGGCCACCAGCGCGCTCTTCGCCACGGGGACGCCGCGCGCGCGGAGCACCTCCTTCATGCGATCCTTGTCGCGGAAGTTGCGGGCCACGGCGGCGCTCATCCCCTCGATGCCCAGCGCGTCGCGCACCTCCGCGAGGGGCATCTGGAGCTGCTCCAGCGCGCCGGTGACCCGGTCGACGCGGCCGACGCCCCGGGAGAGAGCGCGGACGGCGGCGGTGAGGTCGGCGGCGCCGAGCGCGTGACGGACGCCGTAGTGGGCCGCGATGCGCGGGCGGAGCGACGGGGGGATGCGCTCCTCGGGGTCTTCGCTCACGACGCTGAGCGTGACGCCGTCGAGCGCCGCGAAGGCCGCGACGTAACGGTTGGTGTTCTCCAGGAAGCGCGGCGCGACGAAGACGACGTGGGGCATCGGCCGGACGCTAACACCGGAGGCGCGCCGAAATGAAGCTGTGATAGCGTGCGCGCCGCATGAACACCCCCTCGGAATGGGTCGTCCACAAGTTCGGCGGGAGCTCCGTCGCCAACGCCGAGCGCTACCGCCACGTGGCCCGCGTGATGCGCGCCGAGCCGGGCGTTCGCAAGGCCGTCGTCGTCTCTGCGATGGCCGGCGTCACCGACGCGCTGCTCTCCCTCGTCACCGCCGCCCGCCAGCGCGACGAGGGCTACCGCCAGCGCCTCGAAGACGTGCGCCAGAAGCACTTCACCGCGGCCCGCGACCTCCTCCCCTCCGCCGAGGCCGAGCGCCTCGAAGGGGTGTTCGCCCGCGACCTCCGCGACATCGCCGACGTCCTCCGCGCCGTGTGGCTGGGGCGCAGCGCCTCCGAGCTCACCGCGGAGCTCGTGGCGGGCTACGGCGAGGTGTGGTCGGCCCAGCTCCTCCACGCCCACCTCGCGGCGGAGGGGCTGCGCGCCCGCTGGCTCGACGCCCGCGACGTGCTCGTCGTCGAGCCCGCCGAGCTCGGACCCGCCGTCCAGTGGGACGTCTCCGAGTACAACACCCGCGCCTTCCTCGACGCCGACACGGGCGCCGACTGGCTGGTGGTGACGGGCTACGTGGCCTCGACGCGCGACGGCGTCCCCACCACCCTCAAGCGCAACGGGAGCGACTTCTCCGGCAGCATCTTTGGCGCCCTGCTGCGCGCGTCGTCCATCACCATCTGGACGGACGTCGACGGCGTGCTCAGCGCCGACCCGCGGCGCGTCCCCGAGGCCGTGGTGCTCGACGCGGTGTCGTACAACGAGGCCTGGGAGCTCGCGTACTTCGGCGCCAAGGTGCTCCACCCGCGCACGATGGAGCCCGCCGTCGCCCGGGGCATCCCCATCTACATCCGCAACACCTTCAACCCCTCGCACCCGGGCACGCTCATCGGCAAGCGCGAGGCGGGCACGGCGCCCGGTCGACCCGTGCGCGGCTTCTCGACCTTCGACGGCATCGCCCTCGTCAACGTCGAGGGCACCGGGATGATCGGCGTCCCCGGCGTGGCTCAGCGCATCTTCGGCGCGCTGCGGGAGGTGGGCGTGTCGGTGGTGCTCATCTCGCAGGCGAGCTCGGAGCACTCGGTGTGCTTCGCCGTCCCCGAAGCGAGCGCGGGCCTCGCGCGGCAGACGGTGGAGCGCGCCTTCGAAAAGGAGCTCGCGGGCGGTCAGGTGCAGTCGGTGACGGCCACGGGGGGGTGCTCGGTGCTGGCCGCGGTGGGCGACGACATGGCGCAGGTGCCGGGGGTGGCGGCGAAGTTCTTCGGGGCGCTGGCGCGGGCCGGGGTGAGCGTGCGGGCCATCGCGCAGGGGAGCTCGGAGCGCAACATCTCCGCCGTCATCGACCGCCGCGACTCGACGCGCGCGCTGCG
This sequence comes from Polyangiales bacterium, assembly GCA_044375895.1. Lineage (GTDB taxonomy): Bacteria > Myxococcota_A > Polyangia > Polyangiales > CAISKJ01. The sequence continues at coordinate 3,560 of JBILLV010000512.1, forward strand.
GGCCGTCCACGCGGGCTTCTACCTCTCCGAGCGGGTGATCTCCGTCGGCGTGGTGGGCCCCGGCCTCGTCGGCGCCGCCCTGATGGAGCAGCTCCGCGCGCAGGCCCCCGTGCTCCGCGCGCAGCACCGCATCGACCTGCGCGTGCGGGCGGTGACGGACTCGAAGCGCATGCTCCTCGACGACGCGGGCGTCCCCCTGGAGGGGTGGCGCGAGGCGCTGGCCGAGCGCGGCGAGCCGGCTGACCTCACCCGCTTCGCCGCCCACGTGCGGGCCGAGCACCTGCCCCACGCGGTGATCGTCGACTGCACGGCGAGCGAGGCGGTGGCGTCGCGGTACATCGCGTGGTTGCGCGAGGGAATTCACGTGGTGACGCCCAACAAGCGGGCCGGCGCGGGCGACCTCACGCGCTACCAGACGCTCCGCGCGCTGGGGCGCACCGTCAACCGCCACTGGCTCTACGAGGCCACGGTGGGGGCGGGGCTCCCGGTGATCACCACGCTGCGCGACCTGTCGCAGACGGGCGACGCGATCGCGCGGGTGGAGGGGGTGTTCTCGGGGACGCTGTCGTACGTGTTCAACCGGCTGGATGCGACGCGGCCGTTCTCGGAGGTGGTGCGGGAGGCGCGGGCGCTGGGGTACACCGAGCCCGACCCCCGCGACGACCTCTCGGGGACGGACGTCGCCCGCAAGCTGGTGATCGTCGCCCGCGAGATGGGCGTCGCGATCGAGCTGGCCGACGTGGTGATCGAGAGCCTCGTCCCGCCGGGGACGGAGGGGGCGGTGGGGGCGGAGGCGTTCATCGAGGCGCTGGCGGCCCACGACGAGGCGATGGAGACGCGGCGCGCGGTGGCGGCGGCGGAGGGGCGGTGCCTGCGCTACGTGGGCGTGGTCGACGCGCAGGGGAAGGCGCGGGTGTCGCTGGAGGCGTACGGGCTCGACCACGCCTTCGCGCGCCTGTCGGCGACGGACAACATCTTCGCGTTCACGACGGCGCGGTATCGGGCGCAGCCGCTGGTGGTGCAGGGGCCCGGCGCCGGGCCCGAGGTGACCGCGGGCGGGGTGTTCGCCGACCTGCTGCGGCTGGCGGCGTGGCTGGGGGCGGCGAGCGACTGAGCGCCCCTCACGGCCCCAGCGGCGGCGTCAGCGCCCACACGCGCCCGCCGTCCGCCCGCAGCCACGCCGGCCCCGCGCGGAACGTCCCCCGCGCCACCGCCGTCAGCGGCACCCGCACCACGTGGCGCCCCGGCAGGAGCGCCGCGTAGCGCACCCGCACGGCCCCGTCGGCGTAGTCCACCCGCGGCGACTGGTTCGA
>JBILLV010000513.1:0-4837 GCA_044375895.1 Polyangiales bacterium
CGGCTTGTCGCTCGTCCCCATCGGTCTGCTGGTCGCGATCGCGTGGCTCCTCTCCCCGCGGCACAGCCCCGCCGGGGGAGCGCCCCGCGACCCCTGAGGTCACTCACCCGCGGCGTTGCGGACCACATGGCCGTTGAGCATCCGATCGCCGCAGAGCGGGTCGCCCGGTCGGCTTTCGGTCCAGCCGCCGGGAGGCATTGGATCCTCAGACCGCCGCTCTTCTCCCGTGGGTTGGGGCGCGAATCAGCGGGTGATGTACACGCGGGTGAGGAGCCACGGCGGGGTGAAGCGGTCGGAGGGAATGGCGGCGTTGATCGCGGCGAAGCGGTGCTCCTGGTCGGACGCCACCACGAGCGGCGAGAGGCCCGCCACGGGCGGGAGGAAGGCCGCCGCCACGGGGAAGTGGAAGAGCGTCGGGTCGGCGCCGAGCACCGTGCGCGCGCCCGTCCGCGTGTTGATGCGAACGAGTCGGAGGGCGGCGGCCTCGAGCGCGTAGAGGTCGTCGTCGCTCGGGTCGAAGCGGTTGAAGGCGAGCCCCTTGAGGATGGCGCCGGCCGGGTCGGCGGGGCGCGGCGACACGAGCTCGATGTCGTCCGCGCGTCGTTGCGGCGAGCGCGTGGTGTCGGAGAGCGAGGCCACCGGGATGCGGTGGACGGCGCCCTGGCAGGTTCCGCTGAAGTAGAGCCAGCGGCCTCGCTCGGCGACGGAGCCGACACCGGGGCCGAAGTCGCCCGCCGCCGCGAGCGGGACGCCATCGGCGGTGACGGTCGGGCCGAAGGGGCAGGGGCCGAGCTGGGGGATGCCGGCGCCCGGGGCGAAGCTGTCGGGGACCACGCCGGGCAGGATGGAGCCGTCGGGGCGGATGACCCAGAGCGCGCCGAGGATGGACTCCGCGAGCACATAGCTCCCGTCGCGGAGGGTCTCGAGGTCTTCGGCGAACACCACCGGGAGGCCGTCGAAGCGAACCGTGCGGACGAGGGTCGCGCGGAGACGACGCGCAGTGACGTCGTAGCGGTAGTCGTAGTCGTAGACCCGCGCGACCGAGGGGACGGCGGGGTTGGGGAAGCCGCCCGGATCCATCACGACGAGCCGCCCCGGGCGCGGCACGCGGAGGGTGAACGGCAGCGCGAAGCCGCCGGGCGGCGCGGGCAGCACCGCGACTTCGCGACCCGTGAAGCGGTCGAGGGCCACCACCCGCGACGCGAGCGGCTCGGTGACGAAGACGAGCCGCTCGTCGCCCGCCACGCCGTGCACGAGCGCGTCGCGGCGCGCGAACTCGAACGACACCGCCCCGCGCCGCACCTCGACGCGGAGGGCTTCCGCGCTGCGGTCGGCCCGCTCCGGGTCACCGCCGCCGCAGCCCGCCACACCGCACCACGCGGCCAACGCCGCACCCAACCACCCGCCCCATCGAGTCATCACCAACGCTCCTTCTGCAGTGGGACGGCGCCAGTGATCGGCCCCACCCGCGCAGGAAAGACGTTATCACGATGGGGCGGGAGGCGGCGACTGTGTTGTGACACCTCGCGTTCGGTGGCGACGACGGAGGGACGGTTGGTGCAACATCGCTCCCTGTCAGGGAGCCAGGTTGGGATTGCGCTCGGCGCTACACGCAGAGCTGGCAGAACAGGTCGCGCGCGCCGCTCAGGCGGCAGCCCGGGAAGCCCGGCGATCCGCCGCTGCACTGGCTCGGGCGCACGCACTCGCAGGTCGGCGTGCCGTCGCACGAGGTCGGCACATTGACGCATACGGGCGGCGGTCCACCCATCCCTGAGTCGATGCCCGAGCACGGGTGCACGCACACCTGGTTGCTCGCGCAGGTCATCGTCCCGCACGCGTACGAGCCCGCGTCGTAGGCCCGCCCATCGCTCGGAACGTCACGCCCCTCGGTCGCGTCGGTCGGGGTCGCGTCGGCCGCGTCGGTCGTGTCCGTCGGCGTCGTCACGTCCGCGACGTCAGTCGCCGCAGGAACATCCGTGGTGGCGGCGTCGCCGGGGTCGCAGCCCTGTAGTGCACCCAGGACCGCGACGAGAACGAAGGACCGGTGAGCTGTCATGCTGCGCCCCCTGAGCAAGGATGGTTCCACGCACAAATACCATCGGAATCAGCCCGGGGTTGCGCCGAATCGTGCCATCCGCGCGATCCCGGCGTCGCGCCCGCCGTGCCGTCTTTGTTAGGGTCCGCGCGATGACGTCCCCCCGCGCTCCGTCTGCGACCGTCCCCGTCCGCGCCGTGCTGTTCGACCTCGATGGGACGTTGGTCGACAACATGGCCTTCCACATCACCGCGTGGATCGAGACCGCGAAGGCCCTCGGCCGCACCATCACCGCGGAGACCGTGATGCGCGATTTCGCGGGGCGCCGCAACGACGAGATCCTGCCCGCGCTGCTCGGCCGCCCCCTCGCGCCCGACGAGCTCGCGCGCATCGCCCACGAGAAGGAGGCGCGCTACCGCGACCTCTACGGCCCGCACGTGGCGCTGATCCGCGGGGCGTCGGCGCTCCTCGACGCGCTCGACGCGAAGCAGGTTCGCTACGGCATCGCGAGCGCCGCGCCGAAGGCCAACCGCGACTTCGTGCTCGACCGCCTGGGCCTCCGCGCTCGCTTCCGCTGCGTGGCGGGTGCGGAAGAGGTCGCCCGAGGCAAGCCCGCGCCCGACCTCTTCCTCCTCGGCGCCGAACGCCTGGGACTCGCTCCCGCCGAGACGCTGGTCTTCGAAGACGCGCACCTCGGCGTCGTGGCCGCGCGCGCCGCGGGGATGCGCGTCTGCGGCCTGACCACCACCGAGGCCGCCGACGTGCTCCTCGACGCGGGAGCGCTCGCGTGCGCCCCCGACCTGGCCTCCCTGCCCGAGCGGGTCACCGCGCTCTGGGACTGATGCGCCCGAACGCGTGGCGGTGCGGTTGCTTCGCGCGGGCACCCCTGCGTGTCCGCGATGTGAACGTCTCGCGTCGCGGAGGAATGTGATGCCGTGCGCGGGCGCCGCCGTGGTACCGCTGCGCCCGCGACGTCCGTGGGTTGCCGCTGGAGTGATTGGCAGTCCAGCCCATCGCCTTCGTCACGTCGCAGGAGAGTTCGCATGTCGACGCAGACCGAGCATGAAGTGGCAGTCTTCGAGCGCGAAGACGGTTCGAAGTACATCCTCGTGTGGATCGACGCCGAGGACGTCAACACCTTCGAGGGGACCTACACCGAGCAGGAGTGGCAGGAGTCGATCGAGGCGCACCCCTTCGTGGTCGAGCGCAACCTGCCCGTGGTGATCGCGTTCGAGGACTCGGACGGCGACCCGCGGCTCTTCGGCCCCTCGGAGCTCGTCGACGAGGTGTCGTCGGACTTCGACTGGGACGCGATCACGTGGGCCTACAAGCTCACGCTCGACTGGGACACGGAGTAGCGCCTCCCCTCCCTCGCGCCTTCTTCGGTAGAGTCGCGCGATGGCCCGCCTCGACCTCCACGGAGACCCGCTCCCGCCCTTCGCGCTCGCCCGGCTCGGCACCGTCCGCTGGCGGCACCGCGGGCTGTCCGTCCACGCCCTGGTGTTTTCGCGCGACGGTCGCACCGTCTACGCCTCGGACGGCGGCGTCACGGCCCTCGACGTCACCACGGGCGCGGTCCGCTGGAGCGTGACCGACCCCTCCGTCGCCCACGTCGCGATCCTTCCCGACCCCCGCGGCGACCACCTCGCCGCCGTCGGCCCTGGGGGCAAGTTCACGCGCTTCGACGTCGACGGGACGCGCCTCGCGTCGCTCGCGCTCCCCTCTCATTCGCTCACCGCGCTCGCCGTCTCGCGCGACGGGGGGACGGTCTTCGTGGGCGGCTTCAAGCCCTACGGTGCCCTCCTCGCGCCCGATGGGAGCCTCCGCGCCACGCTGCCCGTCGAGGGCGGGATGTACCTCAACAGCGGCACCTTCTCGCCCGACGGCGCGACGCTGGCCACCACCGACGCGCACGCGCAGGTCGCGCTCTGGTCGGTCGCCGACGCGCGGCTGATCCGCACGTTTGGGCGCGCCGACCTCCAGCCGAACGACGCGGCCTTCACCCCCGACGGACGCCTCCTCGTGGTGGGCACGTGCAGCGGCCAGCTCATCGTCTTCGACGTGGCGAGCGGCGAGGCGGTCGCGCGGTGGAAGGCCCACCAGGCCTCCGTCCACCGGGTCGCCGTCACGCCCGACGGCCTCCACCTCGTCACCGCCAGCGAAGACGGCCACCTCTCCCTCTGGCGCCTCGCCGACGCTGAAGCCCTCGCCACCCGCGGCGGCGGTTTCGGCGTCCCCGCGCTGGCGCTCAGCCCCGACGGCGCGACGGTCGCCAGCAGCGTCGGGCCGCGCGTGGCGTTGCTCGACCTCGCCACCCTCACCGAGCGCTTCCCCGTCCATGGGCACACCAGCCCGATCCAGTGCCTCGTGGTGGCGCGCGACGACGCCGCGGCGGTCACCGTCCCCTCACCGGGTGACGTCCGCTGGTGGTCGCTCGACGACGGCCGCCCGCTCGCGACGCTGTCGCTCGACCGCTTCGTCACCGACCTCCGACCGCTGGCCGAGGGTGACTGCTACGCGCTGCAGCCCGACGCCCACGGCACCACGGTGATCGACGTGGCCGCCCGCGCCCTCACGAAGCGCCCCGAGACCTCCGCCGACGTGCACCAGAAGTGGTGGGGACGTGCGGCCGAGGCGGTGCTGTTCGCGGGGCGGCTCACGCTCACCAACGCCCGCGGCGCGCGCAACACGCGCAAGGCCGGCCCCCTTCAGCTCGTGATCACGCCCGACGACCGCCACGCGGTGTACCTCGAGCGCAGCGCCCTCGTCGTCTGGGACCTCGGCGCCCACGCCGTCGCCGCG
>JBILLV010000014.1:0-60599 GCA_044375895.1 Polyangiales bacterium
CCTCCGGGCTTCAGAAGAGACCTCAACAGGCGTCTCCGGTGAGCTCGTTCTCGTCGCCGAACCGCTCGTGCGGTCGCGAAGAATCCGCCGCTTCGAAAGCCCGGAGGGCGCTGCTTTCCGTAGCCTGGGGTGCGGGAGCGGAGCGACAAACCCCAGCGCAAGAGCTCGGCGTCGGCGTCGGGGCCGAGCCGTCCAACGCCGACGACAAACCCCAGCGCGAGAGCTTCGCCCCCCCTACCAGCCCCAGCTCGCCGGCAACCGCAGACCGCCGGGCAGGCCGCGCGTCTGGAGGAGGGCGGCGAGGTCCATGCTGATGGCGACGGTGACGTGGATGAGGAAGCCCGACCAGATGGAGCGCGTCTTCAGCGAGAGCGTGCCGAGCACGGTGCCCGCGAGGATGGCCGCGAGGCACTCCGCCCAGGGCTTGCCGAAATGGATCATGCAGTACGGCACCACCATCGCCATCACCACGCCGGAGCCCATCGCCTCGCGCCCGGCGAACACCAGGAAGCCGCGGAAGAAGAACTCCAGCGTGAAGAACTGCGACGCGTAGACCATCTCCCACACCGCGAAGTCGAACCAGCTCCGGTTGGAGGCGCGGTAGAAGGGGTAGTAGTTGGAGAACTCCCCCGTGTGCGACACGAGCACCACCGCCACGAGGACGATGCCGAAGAAGAGGGCGTAGATCCACGCGTGCGAGAGGAAGCCCTTCGCCGACAGCCCGTAGTCCCGGATGCGGTCGCGCCGCCAGAACAGCATGATGAACGCGGGCACCACGAGGTACCCCAGCGAGCGCGTGAACGACCAGTAGCCGAGGCCGTAGAGCTCGTTCCAGAAGGGGTTCTGGGCCCAGACGAGGGGGCCGAAGAGCTTCAGGTGGTGGGTGGCGGGCTGGTTGGGGCCGCCGCCCCAGTCGACGACGAGGCCGCGCGCGACGAGGTTGGAGAAGGTGTTGCGGTCGCCGAAGTACTCTTGAAACGTGAGCACCACGGCGGCCGAGAGGTAGGCCACGATGGGGCGCCAGTCGTGCCCCAGACCCTCGGCCTCTCGCCGCGCCTGCGCCGCGCGGGCCTCCCGGTCGACCTCGCGCCACGTGTCGAGGAAGAAGCGCCGCGGGTGCAGCTCGGGGAGCTTCTTCCGCGCGAGCACCGCGACCAGCGCGACGTAGAGCAGCGACGCGAAGAAGACGACCTTCACGCCGCCGCCTTGCGCAGCCTCGCGACCGTCACCTCCCGGCCGAGCACCGCCATCACCTCGTAGAGCCCGGGGGTGGCCGTGCGCCCCGTGAGCGCCACGCGGGCGGGCTGCGCCACCACCTTGATCTCCAGCGCCCGCTCGGCGAGCCAGGCGTCGAAGCCGGCGTGGATGTTCGCCTCGCTGAAGTCACCCGGGAGCGCCGCGAGCGTGTCGGCGAGCGCCGTCAGCAGCCCCTTCGCGTCGGGGGTGAGAAACTTCTCCGCCGACTTCGCGTCGACCACGGGCTCGTCGCGGAAGTAGTAGTCCATCGCGTCGGCCATCTCGACGAGGGTGTTCGCGCGCGGCTTCACCGTCCGCACCGCCGGGAGCAGCCGCGAGTCGTCGACCGACACCGTCAGCCCGCGCTTCGCCAGGAAGGGAACCACCCGCTCGCACAGCTCGGGCTCGGGGCGGGCGCGCAGGTGCTCGGCGCTCACCCACGCGGCCTTCTTCTTGTCGTAGCGCCCGTCGGTGTTGCCCACGTGCTTCCAGTCGAAGTGCTCGATGAGCTGGGCGCGGGTGAACACCTCCTGGTCGCCGTGGCTCCACCCGAAGCGGGCGATGTAGTTGAGCACGGCCTCGGGGAGCCACCCGTTCTCGCGGTAGCGCTCCACCGGCACGTCGATGCCCTGCTGGTCGCCGAGGCGCTTGGACATCTTCTCGCCCGTCGGCGTGAGCATCATCGGGAGGTGCGCGAAGTCGGGCACCCGCGCCCCGAGCGCCTTGTAGAGAACCACCTGCGGCGGCGTGTTGATGAGGTGATCCTTGCCGCGGGCGACGAGGGTGATCCCCATGGTGACGTCGTCGACCACGGCGCCGAAATTGTAGAGCGGCACGCCGTTGGAGCGGAGCAGCACCTGGTCTTGCAGCGTGTTGGCCGGGGTGCTCATCGTGCCGCACACGAGGTCCTGGTACGTCACCACGCCCTCGGACGGCGCGCGCATCCGGACGACGTAGGGGAGGTCGGGCTCGTCGCGGCGGTCGCGGCACGTGCCGGGGTACACCCAGTGGGCGCGCTTCTTCTCCGGGAGGGCGTTGCGGGAGGCCTCGAGCTCCTCCTTCGTGCAGTAGCACCGGTAGGCGTGGCCCGCGCGGATGAGGGCGTCGGCGTGGGTGCGGTAGCTGTCGAGCCGCTGCATCTGGAAGTACGGCGCGTGGGGGCCGCCGACGTGCGGGCCCTCGTCCCAGTCGAGCCCGAGCCAGCGCATCGAGTCGAAGATCACCTGGACGCTCTCCTCGGTGGAGCGCTCCTGGTCGGTGTCTTCGATGCGGAGGACGAAGGTGCCCCCGGTCTTGCGGGCCCAGAGCCAGTTGAACAGGGCGGTGCGGGCGCCTCCGATGTGGAGGTAGCCCGTCGGTGACGGCGCGAAGCGAACGCGGGGCTTGTCCATGGCGGGCGTTGAGGTACCGCGACCCCGCGCGCCCGGTCAACGTGCGACGCGCGTCACTGGCAGGTGGGGTAGGGCGCGCCCGGTCGCATCTCGCAACGACGGTCGCCCGAGCAGGAGCGGTTGAAGCAGCACTGCTCGCCCATCCCGCCGCACTCTCGGCAGAGCGGGGTCGGGTCGCCCGCGCGCTGGGTGCAGAAGCGGCCGTTGCCACAGAAGCCGAAGGCGCAGCACCGCTGGTCGTCGCCGCCGCAGCTCTCGCAGGTTCGGCTCATCATCGGCGCCGGGCCGGTCACGCAGACGCGACCGCTGCTACAGATGCCGAAGCCGCAGCAACGCTGGCCCTGGTCGCCGCAGTTTCCCATCGTCCCAGGACCGGTGTCGACGAAGCCCGTGTCGACGGCCCCCGTGTCGACGGCCCCCGTGTCGACGCCCCCCGTGTCGACGGCCCCCGTGTCAGCGGCGTCGTTGCCCCGAGGACGGTCCGGTGAGGTGGGGCCGTCTTGAAGCGCGGCGTCGTCGGGCACGGGAGGGCGTGTCCAGTCGAGGCCGACGGTGCACGCAGGCGTCGTCAGCAACATCCACATTGCACACGCGCGCAGTTGGGTGACCACGGGGCAAGCATATCCGACGCGCGGCGCCGCGCGGCGGCGGAATCGACCTCACAGGCGCTGCGCAAGAAGCGCACTGCCCTCCGCGAACGGCGCGGAGTTGTGTATAACCCCCGCCACCAACGATGCCGCTCCGCGAACGCTATGTGTGGGTCTGTGCCAACCGCCGACCCGATGGAAACCCCAAGGGATCGTGCGCCCAGGCGGGCAGCGAGTCGCTGCGCGACCAGCTCAAGATCGCCTGCAACACGGCGGGCCTCAACCCCACCGTGCGGGTGATGTCCTCGAGCTGCATCGACCTCTGCGAGCACGGGATCGCCATCTCCGTCATGCCCGACGACGCCACCCTCGGCCACGTCACGGAGGCCGACATCCCCGCGCTGGTGGAGGGCCTGAAGCGCCCTGGCGGCGTCGCGGCGCAGCCCACCCTCGCGGCGAAGGTTCTCCCGCGCCCTGAACGCGGGTCGTGACCCGGCGCGGGGTCGCGCTCCTGCTGGCGCTCGCGGCCGGTGGCTGTGCGGCGCGGGCGCGTCCACCCGTCGTCGTCGCTCCGTCGCCCGTTGAGGCGCCAGCGTCGGGCGCAGCGGAAGAAGATATCCCGCCCGCCGCCATCGCCTCGCTCGACGCGCTCGTCGCGGACGCGAGGCGCGGGTCGGTCTCGCTCGGCGTGACGCTCTCGCGGGGCGCTGGGGCCCTCGCGATCACGGGGGATCCCGCGCCCGACGACCGCGTGGCGGAGGTCACCGTGATCGACCGGGTGGGCCGCTCGGCCGCCGTGCTCGTCACCACGGCGTGCGGCAACGTGTGGGTCGTCGGGCTCCACCACGACGGCGCGTGGACCCATCGGGCGCCCGTCGCGGTGTACGCGGAGGCCCGCCCGGGTGCGTGTCGAACGACCCGCGCCGAGGGAGCCGCCCGCTCGATGCTCACGGAGTCGCCGCGCGAGGTGGTGGTCACGTTCGTGAGCGAATCGGAGGACGGGGTGGACGCGCGCGACCCGATGCTGCGGCTCTTTCACCTGGCCCCGGACGGCGCGGTCACGGCCCTCGGCGGCGAGGTGGCCCTCGGGGGCACGGACGATCGCTCCGGGGCCATCCGCGACGGTCAATGGGTCATCGACGAGGCCCTGCTCGCGCCGCGTGACCTCTACGTGCAGATTCAGCCGGGGCGGGTGGGGCCCGGTGGTGCGGCGCCGCCGGTGGTGATTCGCCGCACGTACCGGGTCCGCGGGGCGGCGCTCGAGCTCGTCGAGGAGACTTCGTTCCCGTTTCGTCCAGTCGGCTCGCGCGAAGGGACGCACGACGGGGGCGTTGTTCGTCCGGGATTGCTATAGTCCCCCCAATGCTGCTTACAACTTCTCTTCCCCTCCGCCTCGCGGCAGGGCTCGGCCTCGTGTGGGTCGCGGGGTGCCTCGACCCCGGCGCTGCGCCCACCGACCCGCCCCGCGATGCCGCCACCGTCGACGCGGCCCCCGCGCCGGACGTGTCGACGACACCCTGCGCGCAAGACGGAGTGGGAACGCTCCGCGTGGCCGTCTCCCTCGCGCCCGCGCTCGCCAACCAGGGCGCCGATGTCTGGCTCGCCGTGCACTGCAACGACAGCCCCGCGCCCGTTCGCCTGGTGCGCTGGGACGGCTCGACGTCGCAAGTGCTCGAACACTTCGGGCCGGGGAGCTACCGCGTGCTCGGCACGTCGCTGCGCTCCCCCGGTCACTGGTCGACGAGCGCGTCGCTCGCGGGCGTCTCGACGGCCGCCGTGTCGCTCACGCTGGGGGGCGACGGCATCCCCGTGGCGACCCTCTCCAGCGCGAACACCACCGCGCGCGTCGACGGGGGCACCGCGGGCGACGCCGGCGCCGCGGACGCGGGGACCGATGGGACGGCAGGGGCCTCCCCGGAGTGGCAGGCGCGGGTGGCCCTGCGCGATCCGACGGGGCAGACGCTGGGCTCGATGCAGGTGGTGGCGCGCCCCGTGGGCGACGGCTTCCTCGACCTGAGCGCGACGGTGCAGAACCTCTGCGGGGCGCCCGCCTGCGCGGCGCTCCCGCTGGTGGGCGTGGAGGCTCGCGCGCTGCGCAGCGACGCCCCCTACGGGTCGGCCATCGCGGCCTTCGAGCGGGCCGAGGTTCGCTACGGCGAGGTGGTCCGCGCGCTCCCGCTCCGCGTCCGGGCCCAGTTGCCCGACGCGCGCAACGTCCTCCAGCTCGCGGTGTACGCGGCCATCCCCCCGGCGCCGCGTGCCGGGGCCGCCCCCGCCCGTCCGTGATTGGGATGCGAGCGCCCGCTGCGGCGCGCGCGTTGACGCTGCTTCTCCCGGCGTGATACCGCCGACGTCCGATGACGGTCCACAGGATCCACGCGCGGACGGACGTTGGTCGCTCCCGCGATCACAACGAGGACAGCTATTGCAGCGACCCGGGGCTGGGTCTCTACGCCGTCGCGGACGGCATGGGGGGGCACGCGGCCGGGGAGGTCGCGTCGAGCCTCGCGGTCCAAGCCCTGGAGGCGGCCGTTCGCCGCGACAAGGACTTCATCGAAGACTTCGCCAACGGCGACGGCAACGTGCGCCCGGAGGACATCAAGAACCTCCTCGGCGCGGCGGTGAGCGCGGCGAACGCGGAGGTGTACGCCGCGGCGCAGGCCTCCGCCGAGCGTCGGGGCATGGGCACCACGATGACGGCGCTGCTCCTCGTGGGGCGGCGGGCCTTCATCGCGCACGTCGGCGACTCGCGGCTCTACCTCGTGCGCGGCGACGACGTGCGCCAGCTCACCGAAGACCACTCGGTGATCAACGAGCTCAAGCGCCGCGGCCGGCTCCGCCCCGAGGTGCTCGACAAGATCCCCAACAAGAACGCCGTCACCCGCGCGGTGGGCGTCTTCGAGAACGTCGAGGTCGACACCTTCCAGGTGCTGGCCGCGCCCGGTGACCGCTTCGTCATCTGCTCCGACGGGCTCCACCGCTACTTCGACAAGGACGCCGACCTCGCCCCGCTCGCCGAGGGCGAAGACGAAGAGGTCGCCTCGGGCCGGATGATCGCCTTCGCCAACGAGCGCGGCGGCGCGGACAACATCACCGCGATCGTGGTGACGCTCCCCGACGAGACGGCCAAGAGCACCATCGTCCAAGACCTCGCGCTGGCGTACAGCACGCTGTCGTCGGTGCCCTTCTTCCGCAACCTCGAGCCCCGCGAGCTGATGTACGTGCAGGCGCTGGCCGACGTGCGCGAGCGCGCCGCGGGCGACCGGGTGGTCACCGAGGGCAAGGCCGGCGAGTCGATGTTCGTCATCCTCTCGGGGCGGGTGGCGGTGCGCAAGGGCGAGGTGGAGATCGCGCGCCTCGGCGCAGGCGAGCACTTCGGCGAGATGTCGATGGTCGAACGGATGCCCCGCTCGGCCAGCGTGGTGGTGGAGGAAGACGCGCGGCTGCTGGAGTTCACCCGCTCCGACCTCTTTCGCATCCTCCGCGAGTCCAAGGACACCGGCGTCAAGCTCCTCTGGAACATCATCAGCGCCCTCGCCGGACGTCTCCGCGACACCTCGACGCAGCTCGGCGAGGCCCGCGAGGCGCTCGCCGCCGAAGACCTCACCGCCCACCTCTTCATCGAGGAGTATCACTCCGAGGCCCCCGCGGCCCTCTTCGACGAGGTGCGCGCGCAGGGGTCACGCGACACCGTCCCCTCGATCCGCCCGCCCCTGGCGGAGTAGTCAACGCCTCGCGTGCGCGCGCTCGCCCTCGCCGCCGCGCTCGCCCTCGCGTGCCGGGCGCGCCACCGTCCCCCCGCGGAAGTGCCCCCGGACGTTGTCCGCGCCCCCGATCCACCCCCCGACGCCGCCGTCCCGAGGCTCCGCAGCGACCTCGTCCTCGCCACGCTCGTCGGCGAAGTCCGCCGCGACGTGTCGCATCGCTGCGTGGGTGCGGAACCTGCCGTGGGGGGCGTTCAGTCCGCGCGAGAGGGCGACGCGGTGGCCTGCGGCGACGGCGTGGAGACGGGGCCGCGCGCGTCGGTGACGCTCCGATGTACGTCGGGGGCCACCGCGCGGTTGGGGGAGGAGACGGTCGCGGAGGTGCCCGCATACGCCGGCGCGGCGCTGGTGGTGTCGCGGGGTGTTGTCGACGTGGTGGCTCCCTTCGAATCCGCGCAGGCGCTCCGCGTCGACACGCCCGCGGGCCGGGTGATCGTGTCCGCCGGGGCCGCCTCGATCTCGGTCGCGGACGACGGCGCGGTACGGGTCTCCGCGGGGGAGGGGGCCGTCACGCTCTGGCCTTCGCCCGCGGTCGGCGCGGCCCCGCGCGCGGTGGCCTCCCGGGGCCTCGACGCGGGGCGCTCGGCAGCGTTTGCCCCCTACGGAGCGCCGCTCTCCACCACCCGCCTCCGCCTCTCACCGCGCGCGTGGATCGCTCGTCGCAACACGCCCGCCACGCGCGACGCGGCCCGCACCGCCCTCGTGCGTGCCGGGGAGGCAGACCTCGATGACGCGCGGGCGCTCCTCGCGCGGCTGCGGCAGGGAACGGCGGAGCGCGATCGAGACGCCGCCCTCGGCGCGCTGTCGCTCGCGCTCGGCCGACTGAACGCACGGGCGCGGCGGGCGCGGGCGCTGAGCGAGCCGTCGGCGCTGGCGGGCTTCGAATCGCTCCGCGAAGAGGCTCGCGCGTGGGCGCCGTTGCGTTGAGATCTGGACGCAGCGCGTGTCTACAGCACGGGCAAGCCGCAGAGGCGCGTCGTGCGGAAGCACACGGTGTTGGTCGGGCACTGCGACGGCATCGCGGGGTCGCAGGGGATCGGGCGGCAGCGGTCGTACACCACGCACGCGCCCCAGCACGCGCCGCGGACCTCGCGCACCTCGCCCCCACCCATGCAGGGCGGCGGGAGCGAGTCGCACGCGGCCGTGCGCGGGTCGCAGTTGAGCCCGCCGCCGTCGGCCACGTCGGCGTCGGCCCCCGCGTCGCGGCACATGTCGGGCGGCAGCGGCGGCACCTCCAGGCGCGCCCACCGCCCGCTCACGCAGCGCACCACGTTGCAGAACGAGCACGGGTCGGTGCACGGGCCGCCGCAGAAGCTCCCCTCGACGCCGCAGGATCCACCCGCCACGGCGCCCGCGCAGGAGGCGTCGGCGGCCACGTCGGCGGCCACGTCGGCGCCCGCTTCGGACGCGGCATCGGGTGGGGGCGTCGCGTCGGCGGCGTCAACGCCCGCCTCGGCGCGCGCATCCGTCGCGACATCGATCGCACCATCGGGGGTGGCGTCCGGCGCGGCATCTTGGGAGACGTCAGGGGTCGCGTCGAGGCCAGCGTCAGCGCTGGCATCCGCCGCGGTGGGCGGCGGCGTGGGCGGGTCGCTACAGCCAGTGAGTGACGCAACCTGAAGCGCGGCGAGGACAACGAGGAGGGAGGGCGTTCGCACGATCACACCTTGCGCGGCGCGCAGGGGGCGCGCGGGCCGCGGAGCCTCTCGCAGGCCCGCGCGACGCGCAAGGGTCACTTGCCGAGCGAGAGCCCGGCGACGTCGTCGCGCGCGCGCATCCGGCCGAGGGCGCGGCGCGCGGCGTCGAGGGTCACGTCGCACGCGGCGGCGATCTCCGCGGCGACGAGCTCCACCTCCGGGCCCTTGGCCCCCGCGGCGGCGGCGACGCTCCGCGCGTGGAGCGACATGTGCCCGCGCTGGATCCCCTCCGTCGCGAGCGCCCGCAGCGCGGCGAGGTTCGAAGCGAGGCCCACCGCGGCGGCCACCATCGCGAGGTCTTGCGCCGAGCGGGCGTCGAGGATGCGCAGGGCGAGGCGGGCGCCGGGGTGCACCCGCAGCGTGCCGCCCACGATGCCGAGCGCGAGGGGCATCTCCAGCCGCCCGTGGAGCGCGCCGTCCTCGCCCGCGCGCCACGTCGCGAGGGGCTCGTAGCGGCCGTTGCGGGCGGCGTACGCGTGGGCGCCGGCCTCCACCGCGCGCCAGTCGTTGCCCGTCGCCATCACGACGGCGTCGACGCCGTTCATGATCCCCTTGTTGTGGGTGGCGGCGCGGTAGGGGTCGCGCTCGGCGAAGCGGGAGGCGAGCACCACCCCGTCGCGCACGGCCTCGCCCGGCGTCTCCGCGGTGGCGAGCGACGCGCACGGCACGCGGCAACGGATGCGCACGCAGCGCTTGTCCGAGAGGTTGCTGAGGATGCGCAGGCCGACCACGCCGCCCGTCAGCGCCGCGATGGCAGGGGCGAGCGCCTCGGCGACGGTGTTGACCAGGTTGGCCCCCATCGCGTCGCAGACATCCACCACCACATGGACGACGAAGAGCCCGTCGCCGAGGTCGCGGGGCTCCACGGCCCGGCCGCCGCCGCCGCGCGCGACGAGCGAGGGGAGGGCGGCGTCGGCCAGCGCCAGCAGCGTGCGCTCGGCGTCGACGACGCGCGCGATCGCCCCCGCCGGGTCGCGCACGTCCCAGAGCTGCACCTGGGCCACCATGAGGGGCGCGTCGGACTCGGCTTCGAAGCCGCCGCCGTCGCGGATCATCTTCGCCGCGTTGCTCGCCGCCGCCACGACGGAGGGCTCCTCGACCACCATGGGGACGAGGCGATCGACGCCGTTCACCTGCGCGTTGAGCCCCAGGGAGAAGGGCAGGGCGTAGGTGCCGAGGACGTTCTCCACCGTCTTGTCGGCGCTCGCGACGTCCATGCCGCCGCCCGCGAGGACGCGCGTGAGCTCGGCGTTGTCGAGGTCGGCCGCCTCGGCCAGCAGACGCCTCCGCGCGTCCACCGGCTGCTTGTAGAACCCCGGGATCCGTGACGTTCGCTTCATGTCTTCCCTCTACGTGGCGCGCTCGACGCCGTGCGCGTCCGTGCCCAGCGAAACCCTGGTAAACCCGCTCGCCGCCGCCCCTTCGAGCAGCGCCTCGAGCGCCGACGCATCCTGCGCGACGGCGATCACCACGTCACCGCCGCCCGCCCCCGACGGCTTCACTGCCGCGCCCAGCGGCTCTGCATACGCCGCGAGCTGACGCATGGCGGGCGTGACCACGGGCGTCGCCGCGCGGTCGCCGAGCTCCGCCATCGCCGCGCCGTGCTCGGCCACCGCCCGCACCGCCGCCCGCGCGTCGCGCCCCCGCATCGCATCGTCGAGCGCGCGCGTGGCCCGCTCGATCGCGTCGAGCACCGATTCGAAGCCCGTCGGGTCCTCCGCGCGCAGCGCGTGGACGCGGCCGATCATCACGCTCGTCCGCGCGGGCGTCCCCGACCAGAGGACCGCCCACGGGATGTCTCCGAAGCCCGGGTGCGCCCCCACGTCGCCGTCGTCGTCGAGGCCCCGCGGGAAGGCCGCGGACACGACCCCGCCGAGGGCGCTCGCGAGCACGTCGACGCCGCTGCCCCCGCCCTGCGCGAGGCGGTGTCCGCGCCGCGCCACCCGGGCGATCTCCGCGCGACCCTCCGCGAGCGAGCGTCCTCCGCGCACCCACGCGAGGCCGAGCGCCGCCACGCAGGCCGCCGCGGAGCTCCCGAGGCCCAGCTTGAGCGAGCCTTCGCCCTGCAGCGCCGCCACGTCGAGATCGACCGCGAAGGGCGCGTCAATCAGCCCGAGCTCGTGGGCGAGGGTGAGCGTCGCGGTCACCTCGGGGGGCGTCGGGCGGGTGGTGTCGTCGGGGTCGAGGGCGCGCACCACCGCGTGGCGGTCGACGGCCATCACGAGCGACGGGCGCCCGTGGAGGACGGCGTACTCGCCTGCCAGCATCAACTTCCCGGGGGCCCGAACCTTCACGTCACTACGATGCCCGGACCGGGCTTCGCGACGCGCACGTCGACCACACCGCCCGCGCTTCGCATCACTTCGGCCACGCGGGGCGCGTCGCCCGCCGCGCAGAAGACCTTCACGTGCGGCCCGGCGTCCATCGTCGCCCAGGCCCCCGTCCCCTCGCGACGCAGCGCCTCCACCCGATCGAGCACGTCGAGCGTCACGCCGCGGATGTACCGAACCGCCGGCACCGCCGCCCACGCGCTCGCGTGCATCGCGCAGGTGCTCGCCTCCATCGCCGCGCCGACGGCTTCGAGGTCACGGCGGGCGATCCCCTCGCGCACGGTGCGCGCGTAGCCCGGCGCGCAGGCGAGCCACGCGTCCCAGTAGGGCGAGGTGCGGGTGGTGCGGCGCATGCCGTCGCGCGACGCGATGTCTTTCGGGGCCTTGGTCACCATCGCGATCACCACGCGGACGTCCCACCAGTCGGCGTCGTGCAGCGGGTGTGCGGCGAGGGAGCCGTCGCCCGGCGTCCCCGCGGGCAGCTCGACGAAGCCGCCGTACAGGCTGCGCGCGGCCGAGGCGCTCCCGCGGCGGGCGAGGGCGGAGAGGTCGGCGGTGCTCCGGTCGAGGCCGTACGCGCGGGCGCCCGCGGCGGCGAGGGCCGCGAAGCCCGAGGCGCTCGACGCGAGGCCCGAAGACGACGGGAAGCGGTTGTGCGACGTGACACGCGCGAAGGGCCGGGCGGCGCCGTGATGCAGCAGGTCGAGGAGCTCGCTCACCTTGCGGCCCGCCGCGCCGTCCTGCGCGACGTCGTCGAGCGTGACGATGTCCGCGGCGAGCGAGGGATCGACCACCACCTCAGTCTCGGTCACGAGCGCGTCGAGCGTCACCGACACGCTCGGCACCGCCGGGAGGTTGAGCGCCTCGTCGCACTTGCCCCAGTACTTCGCCAGCGCGATGTTGGCGCAGGCGACCGCGAACCCTCGTCCGTTCATGCTCCCACCTCGACGGCGACGGCCTTCGCGCCCAGCGCGCGCCACGCGCTCAGCACCGCGGCCTCATGGTCTCCCGCGACCGCGATCACACACCCGCCGCCGCCCGCTCCCGTGAGCTTCGCGCCGTAGGCTCCGGCGCCGCGGGCGGCGCGGCAGAGGTCTTCGATGCGCTCGGTGGAGACCATCAGGGAGGCGAGGAGAGCCTGGTTGAGGTTCATCAGCTCGCCGAGGCCGCGGGCGTCACCCGCTTCGAAGGCGAGGGCGCCGTTGCGCACGAGCGAGGCGATCGCGTCGAAGGTCTTGTCCGTCGCGTCGGGGCGGCGCGCGTGGGCCGCGGCGACGGCGCCGACCATCTCCTTCGTGCTCCCGCGCTCGCCCGTGTCGCCGAGGCAGAGCCGGAGCGGAGCGCACGGGCGCAGCGGGCGCAGCCCTTCACCCTTCACGAACACCCCGATGCCACCCAGCGCAGCCAGCGTGTGGTCGACCCCCGACGGCGTGCCGTGAAACACTCGCTCCCAGGCGAGGGCCGCGTCGAGGAGGCGCGCGTCGTCGAGCGGGAGGTGCCGGAGCGCGGCGAGGGCGCGTGCGCATGCCACGCCGAGGGCTGCGGAGCTCCCGAGGCCGCCGCCGCCCGGGAGGTAGAGCGTCGCGTCGAGGTGGAAGTTGTCGGTGTCGAAGAAGCGAGCGAGGGCGTCGAGGGCGCGGCCGAGGTCGGAGCCGTCGCCCGACGCGAACGTGACCGACCAGGGGGAGACAGTGAGCGAGGCGCCGCTCCCGTCGCGCGCGGTGGCCTCGACGCCCGGCGAGATGGCCGCGGCGAGCGCGGGGCGTCCGTAGACGACCGAGTGCTCGCCGAGGAGGATCACCTTGCCATGCGCGGAGGTCATTTGGATCGGTCGGTGAGGACGGCCACGAAGCCCGCGAGGAGGCTACGGCCGTCGGGGAGCAGGGCGTCGGTGTCGAGGGCAGCAAGGCAGCGGTCACGCAGCGAACGGACCACCGACTCGGCGTGCGCGCGTGCGCCCGAGCGCTCCAGGAGGTCGCGCGCGTGGAGCACGTCGGCCTCGGTGGCGTCGCGTCGGCCGAGGATCGACGACAGCGCGTCACGCTCGGCCGGGGGGAGGTGCGTGAGCGCGTGGGAGACGAGCAGGGTGTTCTTGCCCTCGCGGAAGTCACCCCCGACGGGCTTGCCGGTCTCGGCCTCGCTCCCGAAGGCGCCGAGGATGTCGTCGCGGAGCTGGAAGGCGAGGCCCAGCGGCTCGGCGAAGCGCTCCATCGCGCGCACCGCGTCGGGTGAAGCGCCCGCGAGGGCCGCGCCGAGCAGCATCGGGCCGCGGACGGTGTAGCTCCCGGTCTTCAGGTCGTGGATGCGCGACACGTCGGGGTTCTTCGTCACGTCGAGGCACTGCCCGAGGATCACCTCGCGCTCCATGCGCCCGAAGGCGAGCACCACCGCCCGGCGCCGCGGCGCGGGGACGTCGAGCGACCCGACGATCTCGTGGGTGAGCGCGCACAGCATGTCGCCCGCGAGGATGGCCGTGCTCGCGCCGAGCTGCGCGTCGCCATAGTGCTGCGCGAGGCTGACGTGGACGGAGGGAGCGCCCCGGCGGATGGGGTCGTTGTCCATCCAATCATCGTGGATGAGGAGGTACGTCTGGAAGAGCTCGAGGGCGGCGCCGAGGTCGGCGGCGGCATGGGGGAAGGCCCCCGGGGAGACGCACTCCACCGCCGCCGCGAGGAGGGCCGGGCGCAGCCGCTTGCCGCCGCGCATCGTGAGGTCGCGCGCGGCGTGAAACATCGGCAGCGCGTCGGGCGCGACCGCACGGATGTCTCCGTCCACCTGCGCGAACACCTCCAGGAGTCGCTCCTCGACGGACGTGCGGACGCGGTCGAGAAACTGCCGCGACGTCGGGGGCGCGTCGTGGGTGCTGGAGGGGCCGAGCGGCGGCATCGGAGTGCGCGACACAAGGGGCAGGAACACGGCTGTTGTCAAGACCTGGCTGTACCTCCATCGACCGCCCACGCCGGAGCGAATGCCTCAACCTTTGTGATGCTCCGGTCACGAGAAGTGCTTCAGCCTCCCGTGGCGCGTCGGCGTCGCCTTCCCAAAAGAAAGAAGCGCCGGAGAGTGGGGTCACCCGCCGACGCTTCCGCCTGTCTGTACCGCTCAGCCGTGGGATTCGGTCGCCGAACCCCTGGCAAATGCCAGGTGGGGCTCTGGTATCTCGACTTCAGGCGTCCCGGTGAGTGGGCCGGGCCTGCACACCATCGAGAGGGTCGAACCCCGGTTCAGCCATGTAGGGGGTTTCGAGACCGCCTCACGAAATCCTCGCAGAGAGACAGTCGCCACTCTTACCCTTTCGCGGCGAGAACGCAACGGGTCACAGACCCTCCGTGAGGTCTTCGGGCTCGTTGCCCTCGTTGCCCTCGTTGGGCGTCGGCGCGGCGGGCGCGGTAGGCGCGGCGCGCGTCGGCTCCTGGAGGCGCGGCGCGCTCGTCTGCACCATCCAACCCACCTCGCTCTGCACGTCGCGGTCGGTGGGGGGCCAGTGGCCGTAGCGCGGCGTCTCACCGGGGCCCGAGTAGTCCGTCCAGAAGGCGTTGCCTTCGTCTTCGTCGCGCACGTCGAGGTGGATGAACACGCTGTTGGGGTAGAACCCGACGCCCGCCCCCGGCAGCCGCCGCGCGAAGTCGCGCAGGGTCTCGTGGCGCACGCCCACCAGGCGCAGGTCGAGGGCGCGCGCGTGGGCGTGGCGGCTCGCGCTGGTGCCCGGGCGGTACCCGCTTACGATCTCGATCGTGTGGCCGGGGAAGTGCTCCACGATCGTCTGGAGGAGCTGCAGCAGGCGGGGGTGGATCGCGCGCGCGCCGCGGGCCACCTCCACGATCGGGTCGTGCGTGTGTGGGTCGCGCGGGACGTGGACGGTCGGGGTCGCCGCGGGGGACGGGGCGCCACGACGGCGGGGGCGCGCCGGGGCGATGTCGTCGGCGAGCGAGAAGCCCGCGGCGGGGGCCACGCGGCGGAGCTCGTTCATCGCGGCGGGGAGGTTCATCGCGATGTCGCGCTGGGGCTGGGCGAGGAGGGCGAGGGCGGCCATCGCGCGCAGCGTCGGGCGGCCGCCGCAGTCGGTGAGCGAGCCCACCCAGCGCGGCGCGTCCCGGCTCCGCAGCCGACGCACCTCCACGGGGGCGCGCAGGCACAGGCGCACCGTGCGACCGCGCTCTTCGCGGCGAGCGGCCGTCCGTCGGGCGCGGATCTCCGTGACCGGCAGCACCACCTCGTCGGACGAGCCCTGCCGCGCCGCCAGGGCCAGTCGGCCGAGGCGACCGCGGGGCGTCGTCGACGCGCGGAGCGTGCCGTGCGTGCGCGTCTGAGCGACCGCGGGGGCCGCGCAGAAGAACGCGAGGGAGGCCAGGAGCAGGGCGATGGGGGACAGCGCGCGAGGCATGGAGACCCCCGTACCGTCAACGCCGCACAGCCCGCAAATTCCCGGCACGAACCTCCGTGAGCGCAGGGCCATTCCCAGACCATGAAATGTCACTCCGGGGGGTGGAATGGGTGCAAAACCTCTTGCGGACGGGTGCAGAACGGGGCATCTATTCGACGCTCACGGGCGGTCAGTCAGTCGTCGGCGCGCCATCAAGGCGATGGGCGCCCCGAGACACCTCACAGACACCGCCCGCGACGCGAAACCCGTAGACCCGATCGCGATCCGCACGCGTCACGCTCCCCTTCCACGGGAGTCCCCAAAGCGTCCACACCGGACCCACGGACGATCTCATCGATCGTGCACACCGCCCACGGAGGTACGCACCGTGACTCACACCCTCGCAACGACGCCCGGGCGCGCATCGCATCGGCCGCACACCAACGACCCATATCAGGGGAAGACACCGCATGGCGCGTGAACGCGAGCGCGAGCGTAGAAGCTGGCGCGACACCGATCGGTCCAGGAGTCAGAGCTTTCACGCCGAGGAGGTGCGCAAGGGGGCGCCGCCGACGGTGACGCAGACGGCGGCGGTGAAGGAGTACAAAGCCGCCCTCGAAGCACTCTTCCAGAAGAAGCCCGAGGCCGTGGAGAAGATCGAGAAGATGATCCCCACGGTGACGATGCCCCGGGTGGTGGAGGCGAGCGCCGACGACCCCGCGGCCCGCGTCGCGCAGAAGCGCCTCGACCTGCTGCGCAAGATCGCCGCCGCGCAGAACCCGAAGGCGATCTCCGACACCATCGACACCTTCATCAACGCCGGCTTCGTGATGCCCGAAGACCAGGAGCTCTACCTCCAGATGCTCGAGCACCGCGACGAAGACCGGGTGCGCGAGGCCCTCACGCGGCTCGACCACCTGCTCGCGGGCCAGCTCCCCAAGCGCAAGCCGGTGCTCGTGCAGCGCCTCAAGCGCCTCGAAGAGCACGCGGAGGAAGACACGACCCGCGCCGCCGCCGCCCAGCTCCGTCGTAAGGTGGCCTGACGACCGTCCCCGCAGGTGACACCCGTCACCGCGGCCAACACCCGACGGGTCGCGAGCACGACGGAGGGCGCAGGAAACACAAGGTTTTTCGCGCTGGCACGGCATCTGCGATGGGTGGCTCCGTCGTCCGCAAGGAGTGTCCACCATGAAGCTCTCGCACCTCGTCCTCTCCCTCTCGCTCGTCCTCGGCGCCGCTTCGGCCGCCGCGCAGAACGTCCCTCCCGCCGCCGCCAACCCGCCGGCCGCACGCCCCGCTCCCGTGGCCGCGCAGGCCGCTGGCAACCTCGCCCGGTACATCGTCGGCCCCGGCGGTCGGGTCCGCGGCTTCGCGCTCAACAACGGCACCGTCGTGATGCTCTCGCCCCGCGCAGGCGGTGATTTCGCCCAGCGCGTCGCCGTGGGCGTCCCCCTCCGCGTCGAGGGCTTCTCGCAGCCCGGCGCGGCCTCGCCTGTCATCTTCCGCGCCACCGTGCGCGGCGTCGACGGCACGGTGCTCGTCGCCGCCCCGCAGGGCCCGATGGGCGGCCCCGGCGCCGGCGGACACGGCCCGTGGATGCGCCGTGGCATGGGCGGCGGCCACGAGGGGATGCGGGGCGGGATGCACGGCGGCATGCGCGGCGGGGGCCACGGTGGGATGCGCGGCGGGATGCGCGGCGAGCCCGGCGCCCGCGCGGCTCGCTTCGCGGCGATGCCCCAGCAGAGCGTGCGCGGCACCGTCCAGCAGGTGATCAACGGGCCGCGCGGCAACGTGCGGACGCTCCTGCTCAACAACAACGTGACGGTCTTCGTCCCGCACGAGATGACCGCGCAGGTGACCCCGCGGGGCGTCCGCGTCGGGGAGACGGTGCAGGCCGTCGGTCGTGGCACCGCGACGGCGCAGGGGACGGGCGTCCTCGCCGAGCAGCTCACCTTCGGCGACGGCACGCGCTTCACCGCCGTCCTCGCCGCTCCTGGTGCCGCCCCGGGCGCACCGCCCGCCGCGCCTCCCTCCGCGCGCTGACCGATGCTCTCGCTGCGCCGCCGCCTGGTGATGGTCTCCGTCCTGGCGGCGCTCGCATGCGGAGCCTCCCTCACCTCCATCGCCTGGCTCGCCCGCACCAGCTCCGACCAGCGCGTCGCCCGCGCCGAGGAGCGCGTCACCCGCGAGACCGAGCGCCTCCTCGACCTCCCCACGCCACCCATGCGCACACGCGGGATGCGCCGCGGGCTCCGCACGCTGCGCTCGGGCTACCTCGACGCCTCGGGGCAGGAGCGCCCGGCCGACACCTTCCTCCCACCCGTCGTCCGAGAGGTGCGCGACGCTGCCGTGGTCGAATGCACGCGCACGGGTGAGCGCGCGGTGCGCGCCATCGAGCTGAAGGCGCCGCTGCTGCGCCGTCAGGGGGACGCGGAGGACGACGACCTCGGCGGGACGCTCGTGGTGGCGGCGGCGCCGTGGCCCGCGGGCGGTCATGTGTGGGTCACGTCGTACGTGCCGCAGCCCCGCGGCGAGCGACTCTGGCGGCTCGGCGCGGCCCTCCTCGCGCTCACCTCGCTCGGGCTGGTGGCGGCGGCGGTGCACACCGTGGTGGCGCTCCGCCGCGGGGCCCGCACGCTCGATGACGGGCTCCGCGCGCTGTCCCGCGACCTCGGCGCCCGCGTCGAGCGCCCGCAGATCACCGAGCTCGCCGCGGTGGCCGACGGCATCACCTCCCTCGCCGCCGCCCTCCAGCGCTCGCACGTGGAGGGCGCCCGCCTCCAGCAGGAACTCTCCCAGCGCGAGCGCCTCGCCTCCCTCGGACGCGTCGCCGCCGGGGTGGCCCACGAGGTTCGCAACCCGATGGCTTCGATCAAGCTGCGGGTCGACCTCGCGCGGCAGACGGTTCTCTCCCCGCGGGCCGACCTCGGCGCCATCGCGGCCGACCTCGCCGAAGTCTCCGACGAGGTGTCGCGCCTCGACCGCCTCGTCGTCGACCTGCTCACGGTGTCGGGCCGTCGGGCCGGACCGAAGCGCGCCGTGGAGCTCGGCGAGCTCGTGGCGCAGCGCTGCGCCGCCACGGCCACGGTCGCCGCGGAGCGCTCGGTGCGCGTCGAGGCGTCGGGCGGGTGTCGCGCGACCGTGGACGTCGACGGCCTCACGCGGGCGATCGACAACCTCCTGCGCAACGCGGTGGAAGCCTCCCCCGAAGGCGCCACCGTCCGCGCGTCGGTGCACGCGGTCGGAGCGTCGGCGCGCATCACGGTCGTCGACGTCGGCCCCGGTGTGCCCCCGGATCGCGTGAACGAGCTCTTCGAGCCGTTCTTTACGACGAAGCCCGAGGGGACGGGGCTCGGCCTGGCGCTCGCGCGGGCGGTGGCCGAGGCGCACGGCGGCGCGCTGCGATACCGTCGCGACGGGGGAGCGACGGCCTTCGAACTCACGCTCCCCCGACAGGACGGTTAGACGATGGCGGCGGTGCTGGTGGTCGACGACGAGCGGGGCATTCGTGAGGGGCTGTGTCGGGCCCTCGCGGCGGCGGGTCACGAGCCCATCGGCGCGCAAGGCATCGCCGAGGCGCGGGCGGCCCTCGGGCAGCGGGCCTTCGCGTGCGTGCTCCTCGACGTGCGGCTCAAGGACGGCGACGGGGTGACCTTCCTCGGCGAGCTGCGCGCGACGCTCGCCCCGGAGGTTCCCGTGATCATGGCGACGGCCTTCGGTGACAGCGAGCGGACCATCGCCGCGATGAAGCTCGGCGCCTTCGACTACGTGACGAAGCCCTTCGACCTCCCCGCGCTCCTCGACGCGGTGGAGCGCGCGGTGCGTCAGCGCGGGCTCTCGCAGTCGCTGCCGCAGCCCGCGCCCGCGGCCCCGCCGCCCGCCGAAGGCACGCTCATCGGCTCGAGCGCCGCGATGCTGGCCGCGTGGAAGGTGATCGGGCGCGCGGCGGCCAGCGACGTCCCGGTGCTCATCACGGGCGAGACGGGGACGGGCAAGGAGCTCGTGGCCCGCGCCATCCACCACCACTCGCAGCGGTCGGCGGGGCCCTTCGTCGCGGTCAACCTCGCGGCCCTCCCGCCGACGCTGCTGGAGAGCGAGCTCTTCGGGCACGAGAAGGGCGCGTTCACGGGGGCCATCGCGCGCCGCCCCGGACGCTTCGAACTCGCCGCTGGGGGCACGCTCTTCCTCGACGAGATCGGCGACCTCGACCTCGCGCTCCAGACGCGCCTGCTCCGCGTGCTGCAAGACGGTCGCTTCGAACGGGTGGGCGGCGCCGAGGTGCTCACCTCGCGGGCGCGGGTCATCGCGGCGACCAACAAGCCCGTGCGGCCGGGAGCGCCCGGGGCGACGCTGCGCGAAGACCTGTACTACCGACTGGGCGTGATCGAGGTCGAGCTCCCGCCCCTGCGCGCGCGTCGGAGCGACATCCCGCAGCTCGTGGCCCACGCGCTCACTACGGCGCCCGCGCGGGCGGTGTCCGAGGAGGCGATGGCGCTGCTCCAGGCGCACCCGTGGCCCGGCAACGTGCGCGAGCTCGTCCACGTGGTGCAGCGCGCGGCGGTGATGTGCGGCGGCGACGTGATCGACGTGAACGACCTCCCCGAGGCTGTGCGCCACGGGACGACGGCGACGCCCGCGTCACCGTCCGACGGCTACCTGGAGATGCCCCTGCGCGAGGCGCTGGCGGCGCTGGAGAAGCGCATGATCGAGCACGCGCTGGCGAAGGCGGGGAACAACCGCGCCGAGGCCGCGCGCATCCTCGGCATCGCGCGCCCGCAGCTCTACGCGAAGATGGAGGAGCACGGGATGGGGCGCGTGAAGGAGGGGTGAGGGGAGGGGGCGGAGCTTCCAACGACGCGGAGGGGCTGCTCCGCCCTTGACGGCCGAGGGGGACTTCCCGCAGCCTCTCGGCACATCGTGTGTCACGCGCGGAGGATCCAACTCTCATGAAGCCCTGGTATCTCGCAACGGCGTGGGTGTTCGCTCTGGGGTGCAGCGACGTCGTCACCGCCGCCGACAGCGCGCCGGCGCCTCAGGACGCGGTCGCCGACAAGGTCGTGAGCCCGGACGTCGAGGCGATGCCCGAGGCCTCCATCGACCGCGTTCAACCCGAGGCAGCGATGCCAGACGCTGACCTCCCCGAGGTCGTTGCGCCCGACGCCGACCCGCCCGACGTGAGCGCGCCCGACGTGGTCGTGCCCGACGTGGTCGTGCCCGACGCGCCGCCGCCGATGAGCCGCAACGTGCGCTGCGGATCACCGCGCCCCGAAGGCGCCCCGCGGCCGCCGCCGCTGCCGACGTACAGCGGCGGCATGTGCCCCACCTTCGTGCAGGGCCGCAACAACATCCGCTCGATGGGCAACATGCGGTCGTTCATCCTCGTGGCGCCGCGCACGACGATGCCCGGCGAGCGCCTGCCCGTCCTCTTCCTCTGGCACTGGCTCGGCGGGAGCGCGAACGGCTTCCTCATGCAGGGCAACGTGCAGGCGGCGGTCGACCGCTACCGCTTCGTCGCGGTGATCCCCGAGAAGAAGGGCGACGTGTCGATCGTGATCCCCTTCGTGCGGAGCATCGACATGGTGTGGCCGTACCTCACGTCGAGCACGCCCGCCCGCGTCGCCGAGGAGGTCACCTTCTTCGACGACATGCTCGCGTGCGTGTCGCAGCAGTACAGCGTCGACGAGGACTGCATCTCGAGCATCGGCGTGAGCGCCGGCGCCCTCTGGACCTCGCAGCTCCGCCTCGCCCGCTCCACCCGCCTCGCGAGCGCGATTGTGCTCTCGGGCGGCGTCGGCCCCGCCTCCGGCACCACCCTCCTCGACGTGCAGGGCTGGCGCCCCACCGCGCCGCCGCGCGCCGTGCCGACGCTGGTGCTCTGGGGCGGGCCCACCGACACCTGCGCGATCAACTTCCAGACGGCGTCGCGCAACCTGGAGCGCGCCCTCGTCGCCACCAACAGCTTCGTGCTGGAGTGCGTCCACAACTGCGGCCACGACGTGCCCCCGGTGGAAGACCCGACGCTCGGCGTGGCGGCGCTCTACCAGTTCGCGTTCGACCACCCGTACTGGCTGGAGCCGCGGGAGTCGCCGTACATCGCGCGCGGCCTGCCGACGGGCATGCCGACGTGGTGCTCCATCGGGCCGGGCTCGGCGCGCATCCGCACGGGGATGTGCGAACCGGGCGGCCCCGCGTGCAACGTGCCCGCGCTCCCCTGAGCGACGCTCCGACTTTACTGTGACGAGGTGTTGCCCGAAGGGCCGCCCGGCGTCCCCGGCCATCCCCCAGGCTGCGACGGCTGCGTGAAGGGGTTGGGCTGCGAGGGCTGCCCGAAAGCACCCGGCTGCGAAGGCTGTCCAAACGCGCCGGGCTGCTGCTGGGGATAGCCACCCTGCTGCTGGGGATAGCCACCCTGCTGCTGCGGATAGCCTTGCTGCTGGGGATAGCCTTGCTGCTGGGGATAGCCGCCCTGTTGCTGCGGATAACCGCCCTGCTGCATGGGGTATCCCTGCGGCTGCATCGGGTACCCTCCCTGCGGCTGCATGGGGTATCCGCCCATGGGTTGCGGCGACGTCTTCTTCCCGCCCACCGCCACGAGGATGATGCCGAGCAGGAACGACACCGCCGCCACGCCGCCGCTCACCTGCATGCGCTCCTCCCAGCGGTGCCGGAAGAAGGACTCGAGGCCTGACCCGTAGCTGCCGTAGCGCCCGTAGCTCCCATACGAGGTGTACGCGTACGACTGGTAGCGCGAGTAGGCGTACGCCGAGTAGCCCCCCGCCATCATCGCCCCCACCAGGAACACCACCCCCAGCGTGCGCCCCCCGCCGCCGCTGCTCGACGGCGCCATCGCCGGCGCGCCGTAGGGCATCGCCGCGCCGACGCCCTGCTGGCCCGAGAGCACGCGCGCGAGCTCCTGCTTGATGCGCTCGACGTCGCTCGACACCACGAGCCACACGATGCCAAACAGCAGCAGCCCCGGCAGGATGCCGGAGAACACGATCGCGAGCGTCAGGAAGAGCTGCACCCCGAGGTTGGGGAAGGCCCACATGAGCTTCGCGCGGCCGCCGCCCTCGGGGCGCACGAGCACGCCCGTCGCGGCGCCGTTGCCCACGATGACGAACTTCCCCCGCACCGTATACGAGTAGCCCGGCAGCGCAGACTGGAGCCACTGCGACACCTGCTGCGGGTTGTCGAGCGGCATCTGGGTCATGACGTCCATGCGATCTCCTCCTCCACGAGAAGCGTCGCGTATCGCCCCGCGAAGAGGGCGCGTCAATGCGAATCGCAAACGCCACGATCGCTACGACAACACCACGTCAGCGCTCGCTACCGCCCGCAGCTCTGCCCCGTCCGCTCGGCCTCCGCGAGCGTCATCGCGTAGCCCGCCAGCGGCGCCGCCAGCCGCCGCGACTCCGCGCACATCGCGTCGTGCACGCGCAGGTGCTCCCGCGCCCACCGCAGCACCTCCGGGCGCGTCTCTCCCGGCGTCGACTCCTCGCGCGTCACCCGCGTCCGCAGCCCCTCCCAGAACGCGCGGTGCTCCTCCCCGCACATCAGCCCCAGCGCGCGCCCCACCTCGCGCGCGGCGGTGGTGCTCACCGTCGACGGCTCCACCCGCAGCGGCGTCGCCCGCAGCGCGTCGCCGACGCCCCGCCGGTGCGCCGCCACGCGCAGGTCGTCACAGCTCGCCTGGAGCGCGTGGGCCTGCGCCGTGAGCACGCGGTCGAGGCCCCCCGTCGCCACCGAGCGGAGCGCGCTCATCTGCGCGAGCGCCGGCTCGTTGCACGCGCACATGCGCTCCACCGCCGACCACGCGCGCGCCCGCTGCGAGCGCACGCGATACCCCACCAGGAGCCCCGCGCCCGCGAGCGCGACGACGGCGACGGCCTTGCGCATCGCCCTCAGTCCGTCCGCGCGAAGACGTCGACGAACAGCGGGATCTTCGCGGCCCCGGCGATCACGTACTGCTCCCGCGGCGCCGCCGCCCGCAGGCCGAACGAGCCCAGCGCGAGCGTCGGAGCGCCCGGCGTCGGGGTCGCGAGCACCCACTCCAGGAAGGTCTCCGCCGCGATGCGCGCGAGCCGCGCGCCCTGCACCTCCAGCCGGTCGCCCTCGCCCTCGCCGACGCCGCGCCACGTCGCCCGGAAGCGTTGCAGCGTCGCCAGCCGGTCCCGCGCCCGCTGCCGCTCGGACTCGCCCTGCACGGCCGCCAGCGCGTCGCGGAGCACCTCCAGCGGGCGCTCGACGTTCTGCACCAGCACGCGGCCGAAGAGCTCCTTGCCCTCGTCGGCGGTCCACAGCACGCGGGCCCCATCCGAGCGCAGCTCGGCCTCGCCGAGGAAGTACACCCACAGCGCGAAGCCCAGCGCGCGGATCTCCCCCACGTCGACGCTCCGCTGCGTCGGCCCGAAGCGCTCCACCAGCCCGACGCTGAGCGTCCCCGTGGCGCCCGGCACCGCCACGATGCGCGGCACGGGCGACCCGGGGATCCACCGGGCCATGGAGGTGCCTCCCTGCGGCGCGGGCGTGCCCGTCGCGACGCGGTTGGTCACCTCACGCGACAGGTGGATGCGCACGTCCGACCCGTCGCTCGCCTCCGCTTGACCGACCACGAGGCGAACCGTGTCGGGGAACAGCGCCGGGAAGGCCCGCACGTCGTCCTCCGTCACCTGGATGCGCTTGTGCGAACGGGCCGCCGCCGCGAGCAGCGGGTTGAGCACCAGCGAGCGGTAGCCCGGGGACTTCTCGTGGTCCTCCAGCCAGTGGGCCTGGCCGTGACCCCGCGCGGCCGCGAGGACACCTTCGAGGCGACCCACCCCCGCGAGGAGTTCGAATCCCGCGGTGCTGGCGGTGTCGGCGCCGACGGAGGTGCGGGCGGGGTTGATCCCGGCCTCGCGGCTGGTGTCGCGCGGGGTCATCCGCACGGTGATCACCGCGCGCCCGTTGGGGTCGAGGAGGTCGACCGTCCCCGCGTCGCGCCGCACGGGCTGGAAGAACAGCAGCTCGCCGAAGCGGGCGGCCCACGCGAGGTCGCGCACGGGGAGGTACGCGATGAGGTCGTCGGTCTCGCCGTTGGCGCGCGGCGGCACCGCGAGGCGGACGGGGCCCACGAAGCGGGCGTCGCTGTGGAGCGCCCCCGACGGCTGCACCTGGTCGCCGAGCAGCACCTGGAGGGCCTTCATCCACGGCGGCGAGAGCTCGTGGCCGGGCTGCCACAGCCCGTTGCGGTCGAGGATCGCGCGCCAGTCGGCGAGGATCTTCAGCGCCTCGGCCCGGTCGGCGCTGGCGTCGATGCGGGTCTTGAGCTCGCTCCAGTAGTTTTCGCGGGCCACGCGCGGCGAGGCCCAGAGGAGGCAGTGCGGGTCGGTGGCGCCGACCAGGAGACGTCGGCCCTCCATGCCGGGACGGCGCGCGTCGCGCAGGAGCCCGAGGAAGCGGCACTCCGGGCGCAGGTCGGCGAGCATCGCGCCGAAGTTGTCGGCCTCCGGGCGACGCAGGTCGGCCGTCTCCAGCGTCACCTCGCCGAGCACCAGGCCGAGGAGGAGCAGCCGCCACCGTTCGAAGCTCTGCTGGAGGCGGGGGTTCTGCGCCTCGGGCTCGGGCTGGCGGGCGCCCGGGTCGAGCGAGAGGAGCCCCAGCACGTGGGACATCATCTCGGCCTGGGCGAAGGGCGTGGGGAAGCTCCGCGTGCGCAGGTGCGACGGCGGCGGCGTCCACGCGCCCTTCTTCTGATCGATGGCGAAGGTCTCGGTCGAGGGGGCCGCGTCCGCGCCGGGGATGAGCGGGTGAAGCATCGGGGTTCAGCTCCTCAGGGCGGCGAGCAGGCAGCGCTCGATCTTCTCGGCGATGAGCGCGTCGGGCGCCCCTTCGCGCACCTTCGAACGGTCTGACCCGACGGTCTGTTCGAAGGTGTGCGCGTCGTTGAGGAGCTCGAACGCATCGGGGATCTTCCACTGGCGCTGGCGTCGCGCCGCGTAGAGCTTGCGCGCCCGGGCGTCACCAAACTGCGACAGGTCGGCGTCGCCGAACACCTGGCCGAACCACCACGTCGTGAAGCGCAGCTGCGCGCCGCGCGCTTCGAGCGCCGAGAGCACACCCCGGGCGAGGGCGCTGGCCGAGGCGTTGTTGCGCTTCGCGACGTCGCCGATCACCTTGCCCCACTTGCGCCGCCCCTCGGGGTAGTCGAACTCCGCGAAGTCCGAGTCCTTCGTGCGAAACGACTGGTACACCTCCTGGAGCACCGCGGCCTCGACGAGCCGGGCGCCGAGGCGGGCGTCTTGCGAGTTGGGGTTGCGCGGCAGCGACCACGCGCGGCGCAGCGGCCAGATGGGGTCGTTGTCGTCGTGCGTGAGCCCGTAGGTGCGGTGCGCCCCGCGCGCCTGCGTGTCGGTCTTGTCGGGGAGCATCAGCAGCCCGTACGCGGCGAGCAGGGGGTAGATGCTCAGCGTCTCGTCGTTGTCCTGCGCGGCGGCGACGGCCTTCACCTGCGGCGCGGGGTTGTCGGGGACGCCCACCAGCATCGAGGCGTCGAGCACGTTCTTGGTGTGGTTGTAGAAGTACTCCAGGCCGTGGCCCATGCTCGCGAGGAGCGTGGCCGTGTCGACCGTCTGCCCCGTCGTCGGCGGCAGGTCGAACCACCGCAGGAGAAACGACCCGTAGATGGGCTTCGCGGGCCCCACCGCCTCGCGCACGAGCTTGATGAGCTGGTGGGTGATGCCCGCCCCGGTGCCGCCGAGAAACGACCCCACCACGAAGATGCGCGCGGCGGTGCGGGCGCGGCCGAAGAGCGGGTCCATCGCGCCGTGCTTGCTCGACGCGAAGACGGCGCTGCCGACGGAGGGGTTGGCGAACATCCCCTTGCCGATGTCGACCCCCGCGGCGGGCCCGACGCCGCCGTCCACGCCGCCCGACTCCTCGTCGTAGAAGAGCTCGAACATCTCGCGCTCCAGCGGGTCGGCCCGGTCGTCGATGAAGATCTTTCGAAACTGGGTCTCCTTCATCGTGTCGCGCGCGAAGGGGGCGACGATGGACTGGGCGCCGTCGAGCGGGTGCGGGCACGACAGGCTCACGGTGTTGCCGAAGGTGCGCACCTTCTGGGCGAGCCGCGAGTCGCTGTCGGCGTCGATGACGAAGGCCTCGATGGGGTCGGCGAGCCCTTCGAGGCGAAGCAGACGCGCGACCGCGAGGGCGATGTGCTGACCGCCGCCGCCGACGGCGATGACGAGATCCATGGGGGGCTGTGGCTCCTTCGGGGAGGCGCGACGCTACCGCTACTCCGCCGCGTCTGCCACCGTCATCGCCTCGGCGCGCGTGACCTCCACGGGGACGCCCGTCAGGCTCGCCGTCCCGCAGAGCGCGTCGATCACCTGCGCGTCGGTCACGTCGTTGACGCTCACCCCCGCGTGCGCCGCGGCCACGGAGAGCCGCACGCCGGGCCGGTCGTGCCCCCAGCCGTGCGGGAGGCTCACCACGCCGCGCATCATCTCGTCGCTCAGCTCCACGGGGGCCGTCACCTCGCCGGCGCGCGACGCGATGCGCACCCGGTCGCCCGCGACGATGCCGCGCGGCGCCGCGTCGTCGGGGTGCATCCGCAGCGTGCAGCGCACCGGGCCCTTCACGAGGCGGAGGCTGTTGTGGCACCAGGAGTTGTTCGAACGGAGCTCGCGCCGCCCCGTCAACACCAGCGCGCCGGCGGGTTCGTTCGCCCACCGAACCATCCGGGCCCGCAGGCGGTCGAGGTCGGCCACGAGCTCCTTGGGCGCGAGGTGGAGGCGCCCGTCGCGCGTCTGGAGGCGGCCGGGCATCGTCGACTCCAGCGGGCCGAGGTCGACCCCGTGCTTCGACGCGATCACCTTGTCGAGCGTGAGGCCGTCGCGCAGCCCCTTGCGGTACCCGTGCGGCCCGATGCGCATGAGCACGTCGATCGCGCGCCGCGGCGTCACCACCCGCTGCGCCAGCGCGGCGGCCCGGTCGCGCAGCCCGTCGCGCCCGTCGCCCTTGCGCAGCATCCGCCGGGCGAGCCCGGTGAGAATCTCCCAGTCGTCGCGCTGGTCGTCGCCGCGCGCGAACATCGCGTCCGACCAGCGGGCCGTGTTGCGCACCGCGAAGGCGTGGAGGGCGGCGTCGTAGTGCTCGCGCTCCAGCGGCATCACGGGCGGGAGGATGAGGTGGGCGTGGCGCGTGGTCTCGTTGAGGTAGGGGTCGATCGAGACCATGAAGTCGAGCGAGGCGAGCGCCCGGTCGAGCGCGCGCCCGTCGGGGGTCGACAGCACCGGGTTGCCCGCCAGCGTCACCAGGGCCCGCACCTGCCCTTCGCCCGGCGTGACGATCTCCTCCGCGAGGCACGACACCGGGAGCTCGCCGCTGAAGCCCGGCGCGCCCCGCACGCGGCTCTGGATGCGCCCGAAGCTCCCCTTCTGACCCACCCACGTCCCGAGTTGCACGAGGTCGACCGCGGGGGTGGTGAACATCATCCCCCCCGCCTCATCGAAGTGCCCCGTCACCACGTTGAGGGCCTCCACCAGCCAGTTGGCGAGGCCGCCAAACTCCTGGATCGACACCCCGACGCGCCCGTACACCGCCGCCCGGCCGGCCGTCGCGAGGTCGCGGGCGAGGCCGCGCACCACGGCCGCGTCGACCCCCGTGACCCCCGCGGTGTCTTCGGGCGCGAAGCCCGCGGCGGCGTGGCGGAGGTCGTCGAGCTCGGTGACGTGGCCCGCGAAGCGCCCGAGGCGGACGAGGTTCTCCGCGAACACCACGTGGAGCAGGGAGAGGAGCAGGAGGGCGTCGGTGCCGGGGCGGACGAAATGGTGCTCCGTCGCGACGCGGGCCGTCTCCGTGCGCCGCGGGTCGAACACCACCACGCGACCGCCGCGGGCCTTGATGGCGTCGAGCCGGCGCCTCATCCCCGGCGCCGACATGATGCTCCCGTTGGACACGAGGGGGTTGGCCCCGAGCATCACGAAGAGGTCGCAGCGGTCGACGTCCGGCACCGTCATCAGAAGCTGGTGCCCGTACATGAGGTACGCCGCGAGCATCTTCGGGAGCTGGTCGACCGACGTGGCCGAGTAGCGGTTGTGGCTCCCGAGCACCATGCCCAGCACCTGCGATCCCAGGGTGGCCCCGAGGTTGTGGATCGTCGGGTTGCCCAGGTACATCGCCACGCCCTTGCGCCCGTGGGCCTGGCGCGTCTCGAGCAGCTTGCGCGCGGCGAGCTCGAGGGCCTCGTCCCACCCGATGGCCCGGTGCGTCGACCCCTCGCGCAGCAGCGGCGTGCGGAGGCGGTCGGGGTCGTGGTGGAGGTCGGCGAGCGCCGTGGCCTTCGGGCAGATGTACCCCTGGCTGAGCGGGTCGCGCGCGTCGCCGCGGATCGTGCCCACGCGGTCGCCGTCGCGCTCGACCTCGATGCCGCAGAGGGCTTCGCACAGGTTGCAGGTTCGGAGGTGGGTCATGACGCGCCGCACCGTACCCGAACGCTCCGCCCGCTGACAGAGCCCTCCGTCGCGGCGCGTACCATCGCGGCTGCGCGACGGTGGTTGACGCCACCGCTCGCGCCGAGTGACAACGCCCCCCGGAGGAGAACCACCATGTCCGCACCGCCCCGTCGCCTCGTCGCGACGCTCGTCACGAGCGCGCTCACCCTCATCGGCGCCACCGCCAACGCCCAGTACGCCGCACCCCCGCCGGTGTACGGCCAGCCCCAGCCCGTCTATCAGCAGCCCGTCTATCAGCAGCAGCCCGTCTATCAGCAGCCGTTTCGCCGCGTCGGGCGCTTCCGCTACGGCGGCGACGTGGGCGGCGGCTGGGCCTTCTTCGGCCCCCTGTCGGGCGGCGGCATCACCGCGTCGCTCCGCCTCGGCTGGCAGATCGACGACAACTGGGCCGTCTACTACCAGGGCGACCTCCCGATCGCCTTCGCGGCCGGTGAGGTCGCCGGCCGCACCTACGGCGGCGCCGCGATCGTGCTCGGCACGGGCATCCTCGGGGAGTACACGCTCGGCGACATCTTGAGCCTCGGCATCGGACCCTCCCTCGACTACGCCGCGATCGGGACCTCCTCCGACGTGGGGGGCGTCTCCAGGACCTACGGCGAAGGGGGCACCTACTTCGGTGTCCAGGCCCGCGTGATGGTCACCCTCCTCGCTTCGACGAACGGCGCCGAGAGCCGACGTCGAGGCTTCCGCGTCGGCGCCAGCAGCCACACCACGTTCTTCTCCAACGACGTGTTCCAGGCGATCAACCTGCACCTCGGCTACGAGTGGTACTGAGCTTCGAGCCACCGCCCCCCGCCCGTTCAAGCCTTCGACGCCCCCTCGACAACCAGGAAAAGCCTCTCCGCTCGGTCTTCTCGCTTGACCTCGGAGACCCATACCCTTACGTACACGGCAGGTTTCACCCGAACCCTTACGTGCAGGTGAGAGATGGCCCACCGGCTCCCGATCGTTGACGCCTCTGTCGATCTCCCGCTCCGTCCGCCCGCTGCGGACGGTGCGGCGACGGGCGATCTCCTTCGGGTGGGCGACCTCGCGCAGCGCACGGGCAAGACCGTGCGGGCGATGCACCTCTACGAGGAGCTCGGGCTCCTCCAGCCCGTCGAGCGCAGCAAAGGCGGGTTTCGCCTCTATGCGCCCGACGCCGAGGTGCGCGTCCGCTGGATCGCGAAGCTCCAGGACATGGGCTTCTCGCTCCCCGACATCCGCGAGCTCCTGCACGAGTGGGAGCGCTCGGGCTCGGCGGCCGGCGCCATGACGCGCATCCGTGAGCTCTACCGCGAGAAGCTCGACGACACGAAGCGCCAGCTCCGGCGGCTGGAGGAGCTTCGCCACGAGCTCGAGGCCTCCGTGCACTACCTCGACACGTGCGAGGTGTGCGACCCCGAGCGGCTCATCTCCGCGTGCCCCCGCTGTGAGCTCCACGGCTGCGGCGCGCCCGACCTCGTGGCCGGCCTGCACACCACCCGAACCCTCTGAAGGCGACAGCGATGGCCCTCGAACTCCCGATCTACATGGACTACCACGCCACCACGCCGGTCGACCCGCGCGTGCTCGAGGCGATGCTCCCGTACTTCACGAAGCGCTTCGGCAACGCCGCGTCGCGCTCGCACCGCTTCGGCTGGGAGGCCGAGGAGGCCGTCGGCGCCGCCCGCGAGCAGATCGCCGCCCTCATCGGTGCCGAGAAGCCCGAGGAGATCGTCCTCACGTCCGGGGCGAGCGAGAGCAACAACCTCGCGCTCAAGGGGGCGGCGGAGTTCTACGCCGAGCGTGGCAACCACATCGTGACGACGAAGGTGGAGCACAAGGCCGTCCTCGACACCTGCAAGCGCCTGGAGAAGCAGGGCTGGCAGGTGACGTACCTCGACGTCGACGCGCAGGGCCTGGTCTCCGTGGAGTCGGTCGCCGCGGCCCTCACCGACAAGACCGTGCTCGTGTCGGTGATGCTCGCCAACAACGAGGTCGGCTCGATCCAGCCCATCGCGGCGATCGGCGCCCTCTGCAAGGAGCGCGGCGTCCTCTTCCACGTCGACGCCGTACAGGGCATCGGCAAGACGGAGTTCGACGTGCGGGCGATGGGCGTCGACCTGGCGTCCATCACCGCGCACAAGCTCTACGGCCCGAAGGGCGTGGGCGCGCTCTACGTCCGCCGCTCCAAGCCCCGCGTGCGCCTCGCGGCGCAGATCGACGGCGGCGGCCACGAGCGGGGGATGCGCTCGGGCACGCTCAACGTCCCGGGCATCGTCGGCTTCGGGAAGGCCTGCGACATCCTCCGCCACGGCTGGCGCGAGGAGGCCGTCCGCCTCGCTGCCATGCGCAACCGCCTGGAGCGCCACCTCACGTCGAAGCTCGACCACCTCTTCCTCAACGGCCCCGCGCTCGACAGCGGCAAGCGCCTGCCCAACAACCTCAACCTCTCGTTCGCGTACGTCGAGGGCGAGGGGCTGATGATGGCCATCAAGGACGTGGCGGTGTCGTCGGGCAGCGCGTGCACCAGCGCCTCCCTGGAGCCGAGCTACGTGCTCCGCGCCATCGGCGTCGACGAGGAGCTCGCCCACACCAGCATCCGCTTCGGCCTCGGGCGCTTCAACACCGACGAGGAGGTCGACTACGTGGGCGACCTCGTGGTGGGCAAGGTGAAGAAGCTCCGCGACCTCTCGCCCCTCTACGAGATGGCGCGCGAGGGCATCGACCTGAAGAGCATCCAGTGGGCCGCCCACTGATCCGACGAGACACGCGAGGAATACCGCCATGGCATACAACGACAAGGTGATCGATCACACGGACAACCCCCGCAACGTCGGGACCCTCGACAAGGAGGACCCCAACGTCGGGACCGGGCTCGTCGGCGCGCCGGCCTGCGGCGACGTGATGCGGCTCCAGATCAAGGTGGGCGAAGGCGGCGTGATCGAGGACGCGAAGTTCAAGACCTTCGGCTGCGGGTCGGCGATCGCGAGCTCGTCGCTCGCCACCGAGTGGCTCAAGGGCCGCACGCTCGACGAGGCCGAGAAGATCAAGAACACCGACATCGTGACGGAGCTCAACCTCCCGCCGGTGAAGATCCACTGCTCGGTGCTGGCCGAGGACGCGATCAAGAGCGCGATCGACGATTTCCGCAAGAAGCAGGCGTCTCGCCGCGCGCAGGGCTGAGCGTGGACGGAGTGAGGAGCGACGTGATGGAGACCCAGGCGACCCCGACGGAGACCGCCCCAACCACCGAGGTGAACGTCACCCCGAAGGCCGTGACCAAGGCCGTCGAGGCGCTGGCGAAGCGGGGCACCCCCGACGCCATGCTGCGGCTCGGCGTGCGCGGCGGCGGCTGCTCGGGCTTCTCGTACACCATCGAGTTCGCCGACGGGCCCTCGGCGCGCGATCGGGTGTTCGAGTTCGGCCCGCTCAAGGTGGTGGTCGACCCGAAGTCCCTGGTCTTCCTCCGCGGGACGACGCTCGACTACGAGACGAAGCTCATGTCGCACGGCTTCAAGCTCGTGAACCCCAACGAGAAGAGCGCCTGCGGCTGCGGCGACAGCTTCACCGTGTGACGGGCGCCACCGCCGCCCCGCACCCCGCACCGCCCATGAACGACCCCTTCGCCACGCTCGGCGTGCCGCGGCGCTTCACGCTCTCGGCCGCCGAGCTCGAGCAGCGTCACCGCGACCTCTCGCGCGTCCTTCACCCCGACCGCCACGTCGCCGCGCCGCCCGCCGAGCGCCGCGCGGCCCTGGAGCGCGCGGTCGCCGTCAACGACGCGTACCGCACCCTCCGCGACCCGCTCGGCCGCGCCCAGAGCCTCCTCGCGCTCCACGGGGTCGCCATCGCCGAGGGCGACCGCGCGCCGCCCGCCGTGCTGATGGAGGTGATGGAGCTCCGCGAGTCCCTCGACGAGGCCCGCGGCCAGCCCGCGCGCGTCGCCCCCCTCCGCGCCACCGTCGCCGCGCGCATCGCCGCCGAGGAGCGCGCGATCGCCGAGGTGTTCGACCGCGACGCGACGCCCGACGACGCCGCGCTGCGACGGGCCCGCGACGCCGCCGTCAAGCTCCGCTACTTCCGCCGCTTCGAAGAGGAAGCCGACGCGATGGAGGAGTAAGAACTCCCCCCGCGACGTCGCACCGAGAGCCCCCTATGTCCCTCCTGCAGATCTTCGACCCCAAGGCCCAGCCCGCGCCGATCGGCATCGACCTCGGCACCACCCACTCGCTCGTCGCCCGCATGGTCGACGGGCGCCCCGAGTGCGTCGCCGACTGCGACCTCGACGTGCTCCTCCCGAGCGTGGTGCACTACGGCCCGCAGGGGAGCACCGTGGTGGGGCACGACGCGCGCGCCCTCGCGGCGATGCACCCGCGCGACACCATCGCGTCGGCCAAGCGCTTCATGGGTCGCGGCGCCGACGACGCCGAGACGCGCCGCCTGGGCACCTACGATTTCGCGCCGGCCGCGGCCGGGGAGGCCAACGTGGTGCGCTTCCGCGTGGCCGGGCGCGAGGTGACGCCGGTGGAGGTGTCGGCGGAGATCCTCAAGGCCCTCAAGGCGCGGGCCGAAGACGCGATGCGCTCGGTGGGGGGCGCGGTGATCACGGTGCCCGCGTACTTCGACGACGCCCAGCGCCAGGCCACCCGCGACGCCGCGCGCCTCGCGGGCCTCGACGTGCTCCGCCTGCTCAACGAGCCCACCGCCGCCGCCCTGGCCTACGGGCTCGACAAGGGCCGCACGCGCGGCACCTTCGCCGTCTACGACCTCGGGGGCGGCACCTTCGACATCACCATCCTGTCGCTCGACGACGGTGTCTTCCAGGTGCGCTCCACGGGCGGAGACTCGCAGCTCGGCGGCGACGACATCGACCGCGCCGTCGCCGTGGTGCTGCTGCGCGAGATGGGCTTCGCCGACGCATCGAACGCGCCCGCGGCGACGGTGCGCGCGGCCCTCGACGCGGCCCGCGCGGCCAAGCACGGGCTCACCGACAACGCCGAGGTGTCGGTCACCATCGAGCGCGAGGGCGGCGCGTTCACCCGCACCCTGACGCGGGCGGACTTCGAAGAGCTCGCGCTCCCGGTCGTGGCGCGGACGGCGCCGGCGTGCCGACGGGCGCTGCGTGACGCGGGGGTGAAGCCCGCCGAGCTCGACGGGGTGATCCTCGTCGGCGGCTCGACGCGCGCGCCGCTGGTGCGCTCCTTCGTGCGGGAGCTCTTCGAACAGGAGCCCCTCGCGGACATCAACCCCGACCAGGCGGTGGCGCTCGGCGCGGCGATTCAGGCGCACCTGCTCGCGGGCGAGGGGGAGCGCGAGGAGGCCCTGATCCTCGATGTGATCCCGCTCTCCCTCGGCATCGAGACGATGGGCGGCGTCACCGAGCGCATCCTGCCGCGCAACACCACCATCCCCGCGGGGCGCGCGCAGGTGTTCACCACCTACGCCGACCGGCAGACGGGCTTCGACCTCCACGTCGTGCAGGGGGAGCGCGAGCTCGCCGCGGACAACCGCTCGCTCGCCCGCTTCACGCTCAAGGGCATCCCGCCGATGCCCGCAGGGATGGCGCGCCTCGAGGTCACCTTCCGCGTCGACGCCGACGGCCTGCTCACGGTGAGCGCGAAGGAGCTCTCCACCGGCGTCGAGCAGCGCGTGGAGGTGAAGCCCTCGTACGGCCTGGAGGCTGACGACGTCGAGCGGATGCTCATGGAGTCCTTCGAGTTCGCGGAGAGCGACATCGAGGCGCGTCAGCTCCGCGAGCGGGTGGTCGAGGCCGAGCAGGTGATCTCCGCCACGGAGCGCTGCCTGGCGGTCGACGGCGTCCTCCTCGACGAGGACGAGCGGGCCGAGGTGGACGGGGCCCTGCGCGCGCTGCGGGAGGCCCTGGCGAAGGGCGAGCGCAACGGCATCAAGCTGCGCACCGAGTCCCTCGACCGCGCGGCGCTCCCGCTCGCCGAGCGCCGGATGAACCGCGCCGTGCAGCAGGCGATGGCGGGGCACGCGGTGGGGGAGTTCGAAGACGCGCTGCGCGATCGGCCCGCCCACCCGCACCTCGTCCCGCACGACCACGACCACGAGCACACGCACGGAGAGGGCTGAAGGAACCCAAGCATGGCGACGGTACGCTTCCTCAACACCGATGACGGCCCTGTGGAGGTGGAGGTCCCCGTCGGGACGACTCTGCTTCAGGCCGCGCAGAAGGCCCACGCCCCCGAGGGCAGCGCTTGCGGCGGCGTGTGCGCCTGCTCCACGTGCCACGTCTACGTCCGCGTCGGCCGCGCGCTCCTCACTGAGATGGAAGACGAGGAGAACGACATCCTCGACAAGGCCTTCGCGGTCGAGTCGTCGTCGCGCCTCGGCTGTCAGGCCCGCATCGCGCGTGAAGGCGCCGTCGAGGTCGAGATCACGCGCGAGAGCTACGACACCTGGTACAACGAGCACCCCGACGAGCGCCGCGCCCGCGACGCGAAGCGCTGATCGACGCTCTCGGAGCTCCGCCGCGGCAGGCGCGTTCCAAAACGTCACAGCCGTGTCGCGGGAGGTCCGTTGGGACGGCCCGACCGCGTCGCTCCTGCCACAATGTGCATCACCGCGGCTCGACGCGCGGCCTCGCCGCCGCGCTCGTACGGCATTGTCGTTGACGAGGCCGTGACCGCCGTCGCAGTGTCCGAGACCGAGGGACACGACGATGACTGTAGTCGGTGCAATTCTCCTGCTCGTGGGCGTGATGGCACTCGTGGGCGGGCTGGTTCAGAAGATGCGGGCAGGGCGGCTGGGCGAGACGCCCTTCGCGGGCACGGGGCAGGTCGGGGCGCAGGGGCGCTCCATCGCCAACGCCAAGGGCGCCATCTCGACGCAAGGGCCCGTGCAGACGCAGCAGGTGCTCACCTCCCCTGTGAGCGGCGCGCCCTGCGTGTACTTCTCGACGAAGCTCGAGGTCGAGTGGACCGAGGACAACGTCGAGAACAAGTACACGGTGATGGAGGACGCGCAGGCCGTCCCCTTCGCCGTCAACGACGGCAGCGGCCCGGCGGTGGTGTCGATCGACGCGAAGCGCGGCGGCGAGTTCGCGGCGACGAAGCCCTTCGAGCGGAAGAAGTTCTCCCGCGGGCTGATGGCCTCGCTCGGGTCGAAGCCGATCGAGGTGACGCCGCAGTTCGCCATCCCGGCGAGCGTGCAGGTGCGCAACCCCCTCGGTCGCATGATCGACGTGCCCGTGACCGCGACGTACTACGTCAGCGAGCAGTTTCTGGAGCCCCGCGGCCCCTTCTACGTCAACGGCAAGCTCAACGACGACGGCACCATCGGGTCGCCGAGCTGGGCGTCGCTGCTCATCCTCGACAAGTCGCGCGACGAGCTCCTGGCGGGCTCGGCGGGGCTGTCGAAGAAGGCGCTCATCGGCGGCGCCGTGCTCTCACCCCTCGGCGTGATCGCGCTCGTGATCGGCTACCTCACCGCCCCGCCGGCTCCCCCCGCGGCCGCGGCCGTGATGCAGCCCACGCAGACGACGCCGATGGCGGCCGCGCCGGGGGCCACTGCGCCGGGCGGCGCGGCGGCGGCGGGCGGCACCTCGCTCGTGACCTCGACCCTCACCATGACCGGCGAGTGCGCGGCGTTTCAGCTCCCGGCGGCGGTGGTTCGGGTGATGCCTTCGGACGAGGCGGTCAACGTCGTGGCGATCGTCGGCACCACGCTCAACCGCGTCTACGTGAAGCTCGGCGCCGTGACGCCGGGCCAGGCCGTGGACGTGTGCTCCATCGGTCGGCGCTGCCGGCAGAACATTCAGGTCGGCGTCGGGCCGAGCACGTTCATCAACACCGGCCGCGGGGTGGCGGGGTCCATCGCCGTCACCGAGTACGAGCCCGCCGCGGGCCGGATGAACCTCACGTTCAACAACGTGACGCTGCCGATGAACCAGGGCGCGGGCCAGTGCGTGGTGAACGGGTCGCTCATCACCACCGGCCTCACGCAGTAGTCTCTGCCCTACCGCTTCACTGCGCGGCCGGCGCGGGGCCAGCGCCCCGCGCGGCGTGCACCTCCAGCCGAAGCGCCACATCGTCCCGGATGAGGTTGTCCGGCATCCCCGCGTACACGATCCCGAAATCGCGACGGTTGATGGTGAACTCCGCGCGCACGGAGACCTCCGCGGGCGTCACCGCGACGGTGGCCGGGAAGGTCACCGCGCGCGTGACGCCGTGCAGGTTGAGGTTGCCCGTGACGGTGTGGGTGGCGCCGTTCGCGCCGCCCGCGCGCAGCTCGGTGGAGGTGAAGGTCGCCCGCGGGTGCGCCGCGATGTCGAAGAAGTCGGGGGACTTCAGGTGGTTGGTGAGGCGCGGGTCGTCGGCCTGCACCGAGCTCGTCTCGATCACCACCTCGACGCGGCTCGCGGTGAGGTTCGTCGGGTCGAGCGTGAGCGTGCCGGTGAAGGCGTTGAAGGTGCCGGTGTGCGTCCCGGTCACCTTCGCGCCGGTGAAGCCGACCGTGGACTGCGGCGGCCCGAAGGTGAGGCGCTCGGACGCCGCCGCGGGCGCAGTCGTCGGTGCGGTGGGAGCGGCGGGCGCGGTCGTGCGCGCGCGGGGGACGTTGGCGTTGGGGTCCTTGCAAGCGACGAGGGCGAGGGAGAGCGCCGCGGCGCGGGCGAGCTTGGTGGACATGAGACCTCCTGGCGAGGCGGCGCGACAGTGCGCCGGCGCATCGCGTCGACAGGCGGAGGGAATAGTGAGGTCTCGCCGCCGCTGCAAGGGTCCCGCGGCGCACGCGTCCGTTGCGTCGATGAGCGCCCCGCCGCACGGCGACGCCCGCACGCGGCCGCTTTCAGCCGCTCGACGCCCGGACACGGCGCGCACACGTCTCGACGCGCTCGGAGAATGGTGGTACCGAACGGCCGCACCGCGCCCCAATGGCCTTCATCGACCTCCACTGCCACCCGCTGCCCGGCATCGACGACGGCGTCCGCACGCCCGAAGACGGCGTCGCGGTGCTGGTCGGGCTGGCGCGCGCTGGCTTCGCGACGGTGGTCGCGACGCCGCACGTGCGCACGGGCGTGTGGGACAACCGCATTCACACCCGTGAAGCCGCGATGAAGTCCCTCGGCCCGGCCCTCGACGCGGCCCGCGCGCGGGGCGACGTCCTCCCCGAGCTGCTCCTCGCGGGCGAGCACATGTTCGACGACGTGCTGCGCGACCTGCTCTCGAAGGACGAGGCGCTCACGTACCCGGGCGGCGGCGCGGCGCTGGTGGAGTTTCCCTACGAGGACATCCCGATGCGGGTCGAGCTGCAGCTCTGGCGCATGCACCGGGCGGGGGTGCGACCCGTGCTCGCGCACCCCGAGCGGTATGTCCCGGTGCAGCGCTCCCACGACCGCTTCGAGGAGCTCGCCGGGGCCGGCTGCTACGCCCTCCTCGACGTGATGTCCCTCATCGGCGCCTACGGGCGTCGCGCGCAGGAGGCCGCCGAGCGCATCCTCGACGCGAAGGGCTACGTCGCCGCGTGCACCGACGCGCACAAGCCCTCGGACGTGCCCCGCGTCGTCGAGGCCATCGGCGTGCTGCGCGGGCGGGTGGGCGACGCCGGGGTCGCGCGGCTCTTCGAGGAAGGCCCGGCGATGATCCTCGCCGCGGGGCGCAAGGCGATCTAGATCACTGTGAACGCGGCCGATCAGGGTCGCATCGGAGGCAGCGAAAGGCTCTCATGACACTCATCGAACGACTGAAGCGGCGCGACGGGCGCGTGGTGGTGATCGGCATCGGGTACGTCGGGCTCCCGCTCGTGGTGGAGTTCGCCAAGGCGGGCTTCCACGTCACCGGGTACGACAAGGACGAGCGCAAGGTCACGCTCCTCAAGA
The DNA here is from genome assembly GCA_044375895.1 of Polyangiales bacterium. Taxonomy (GTDB): domain Bacteria; phylum Myxococcota_A; class Polyangia; order Polyangiales; genus CAISKJ01. The sequence continues at coordinate 38,667 of JBILLV010000014.1, forward strand.
AGGGCGAATCGTACATCGAGGACATCCCCACGGCCGTCCTCGCGCCCCTCGTCGCCGCGGGCAAGCTCACCGCCTCCACCGACGAGTCCGTGATCGCCACCGCCGACGCCGTGATCGTGTGCGTCCCGACGCCGCTCAACAAGACCAAGGAGCCCGACATCTCCTTCATCGTGAGCGCCACCGACGCCATCGCGCGCCACATCCACAAGGACATGTGCGTCGTCCTCGAGTCGACGACGTACCCCGGCACCACGCGCGAGCTCGTCGCCCCGCGCCTCGAGGCCGCCGGCGCCACCATCGGCGAGAACCTCTTCCTCGCCTTCAGCCCCGAGCGCGTCGACCCGTCGAACCAGAAGTGGGGCACGCACAACACCCCCAAGGTGCTCGGCGCGATGACGCCCGCCTGCCTCGACGTCTGCGGCGCCCTCTACTCGCAGATCATCGAGAAGGTGGTCCCCGTCTCCAGCTGCGACGCGGCGGAGATGGTCAAGCTCCTCGAAAACACCTTCCGCGCCGTCAACATCGGCCTCGTCAACGAGGTCGCCGTGATGTGCAACAAGCTCAACCTCGACACCTGGGAGGTCATCGACGCCGCGGCCAGCAAGCCCTTCGGCTTCATGCCCTTCTACCCGGGGCCCGGCCTCGGCGGGCACTGCATCCCCATCGACCCGCTGTACCTGTCGTGGAAGCTGCGGATGGTGAAGTACAACGCGCAGTTCATCGAGCTGGCCGACACGGTCAACTCGGGGATGCCCGGGTACGTCGTCCTCCGCGTGCAGGACATCCTCAACGACCGCAGCCGCTCGATCCGCGGCTCGAAGGTGCTCGTCGTCGGCGTCGCCTACAAGCGCGACGTGAGCGACATGCGCGAGTCGCCCGCCATCGACGTGATCGAGCTGCTCCACCAGAAGGGCGCCGAGGTCCAGTACGTCGACCCCTTCGTGCCGGTGTTCCACGAGGGCCACGTCCACCTGGAGTCGCTCCCGGCCGACGTCGACGCCTCGGGCTTCGACATCGCGGTGATCGTCACCGACCACACGCAGTTCGACTACGCGCGCATCCTGCGCACGGCCCCGGTGGTCTTCGACACCCGCGCGGTCACCCGCAAGCTCAAGGACGTCCCCTCGGGCAAGGTCATTCGCCTCTAAGGTCGCGCCGTTCGCCCGTTGTGGTAGAAGCCCCGCCCGGGTCCTTCTTCCGTGACGTCACCCTCTCGCGAACCTCCCCCCAAAAAGACCTCCGGCCTCAGCCGCCTGCCCGCGTACTTCGTGGGCTCGCTCGGCATCGCGGCCCTCTTCGTCTGGCTCATGCGCCGCGGCGGGGTCCCGATCCTGCCCGACGTGCGTGAGTTCGCCCACGTGAAGTGGTGGACGGTGGGGCTCTACCTCCTCTCCCTCGTGGTCGTTCACTGGTTTCGCGCGTGGCGCTGGGACTACCTCCTGCGGCCCGTCGCGCGCGTCCCCACGAGCCGCATCATCGCCATCGCCTGGGTGGGCTTCTTCGCCATCATGATGCTCCCCTTCCGCGCGGGCGAGGTGGTGCGGCCCTACCTCATCCGGCGCGACGGACGCGTGTCGGGCTCGGCCGCGCTCGGCACCATCGCCGCCGAGCGCGTCCTCGACGGCCTCTTCGTGGCCATCCTGCTCGTCGCGACGCTCACCTTCATCCCGCGGCTGCCGCTCGACGGTGTGGTGTTCCTCGGCTTCCCGATGCCGCAGCTCGTCCACTACGGCTACCTCACCTTCGCGCTCTTCGCGGGGGCGCTCGCCACGCTCGCGGTCTTCCTCGCGGCGCGGGGCTTCGCCGAGCGCGCGACGAAGGCGGTGTTCGGCCTCGTCAGCCCGAGGCTCGGCGCAGTGCTCGCGGCCAAGATCGGCGGGCTCGCCGACGGGCTCCGCTCGCTCCCCGACCCGAAGCTCATGGTCCCCTTCATGGTCCAGACTGCTATCTACTGGGGCGTCAACGCGCTGGGGATGTGGTTCCTGGGCTGGGGCTGCGGGCTCGACATGCACCCGGGCCACGGCTTCGCGGTCATGGGCGTGCTCGCCATGGGAATCCTCCTGCCGCAGGGCCCGGGGCTCTTCGGGTCGTTCCAGTTCTTCGTGTACCTGGCGCTGCGGATGTACTTCCCCGACGCGGCGGTGCGCAGCCACGGCGTGGCGTACGTCTTCCTGCTCTACGGGTGCCAGTTCATCTTCACCACGGCGACGGGCCTGGGGGCGATGTTCTTCGGCCACATCGACCCCCGCAACGCCCTCGACGGCGAGGGCGAAGGGGACGTGCGGGCCTCCTCGTAGCGCCTCAGGCGTCGTTCGAGCGCGCCGCGTAGGGCGAGAAGCCCATCACGCCGCTCGCGCGCGGGAGAAAGGCCGGCAGGGTCACCGTCACGCGCGTGCCCTTCCCCACGGCGCTCTCCACCTCCACCGCGCCGCCCGCGAGGCGCGCGAGGTCGCGCACGTTCGACATCCCGATGCCGTGGCCGCTCGCGCGCGACGAGAAGCCCCCGCGCCCCACCTGCTCCAGCGTCTCGGGCGACATGCCACGCCCGTCGTCGATCACCTCGATGACGGCGGTGTCGATGTCTCCGCCCGACTCCGCCGAAGCCTCGCCCGACGCGCGCACCGTCACCGTGCCCGCCCCCTGGATGGCCTGCGCGGCGTTGGTGACGAGGTTCATCACCATGCGCTGCAGGTGCACCGGATCGACGCGCACGCACGGCGCCTCCGCCCCCACCTCCCACGCGAGGCGAACGCCCGGCGGGAGCAGCCGCCGGAGCAGCGGGATGAGCTGAACGAGCTCGCTCCCGAGGTCGATGTGCCCCTGCGCCCCGAGCGCCGAGGCCGTCATCATCTGCGACGCGAGCAGGCCCGCCCGCCGCGCCGCTTCCAGCGCGTCGCTCGCCGCGGCGTGGCCCTCCGACGAGAGGCCCGGGTCGGCCAGCAGCGCCTCGGCACTCGCCACCACCACCGCCAGACACCCGTTGATGTCGTGCGCCATGCCCGGCGCGAAGCGCGAGGGCCGCACGACGCAGAGCGCCCCGTTGCGCCCGTGCGGCACCACGCACACGTCGTGGTCGAGCCCGGAGAGCGACAGCGTCTCGCGCTGCGAACTCCCCGAGCCCGTCGCCCGATCGAGCATCCGACGCAGCGCCGGAGGCACCGCGTTGTCGTTGGCCACCTCCCACGACACGTCCGCGAGGATCGACTGCGCCGACACCCCGAGCGCCGCCGCCGCGCTCGCACAGCCCGCGTGAACGAACACCACCACGCCCCCCGAGCGCAGCTCGAACACGGTGGACTCGCTTGCTTCGAAAACCTGCGATGCCTTGCGGCGATTTCCGGAGGAGCGGCGGAGTGTCACGTTCATGGCACCTCCGGCCGCGAGCTGCCAGGATTTTGACACCTGCGCGAGCTTGGAATCGGGCGTCAGGGTCTCACGAGCATCATTGGACATAGCGAAATGCGGCCTCCTGCAGGGGGAACAGTCGTGTTGAACGACCTCCTCTGTCGCAAGCCGCGTGCCCTGCCGAGAGCGCTGGACTATTGGGATTTTAAGCGGAGCTCCACTGCCATTTTGATGACAGGGAAACGCGTGTTCAGGTGGGGGAGGGGACCTTCGGCGTGGCTTCTTCCACGGCGTGTTCCACAGCTTCGCGCACGCGTTGCTCGGCGGCCGTCGTCGCCTCGGTGACGGCCTCGCGGGCCTCGGTGAGCGTGGCCTCGGCGGCCGAACGCGCCTCCGCGATGGTGGCTTCCGCGGCCGAACGCGCCTCTGCGATGGTGGCTTCCGCGGCGGCCTTCGCCTCGGCGAGCGTGACACCGGCGAGCGCGGCGGCGCGCGCGAGCTTCGGCTGGAGCACGTGGGCCGGCGGCACGCGGAGGTCGCGCACCACGCGCACCCACGACAGCGCGCGCAGCACGTAGTAGCTCGCGTCCACCTCCCACCAGAAGAAGCCCTGGTTGGCGGAGTTCATGTAGTGGTGGTGGTTGTTGTGCCAGCCCTCCCCCATGGTGATGAGGGCGAGCACCAGGTTGTTGCGCGAGGTGTCGGTGGTCTCGTAGCGCCGCGAGCCCCAGACGTGCGCGAGCGAGTTGATGGTGAAGGTGCAGTGCCAGAGCACCACCGTGCTCACCCCCATGCCCCACACGAGGCCCCGCGCGCCGTCGACCGCGTAGCAGAAGAACGCGAGCGCGAGGGCCGGCACCCAGTGGTAGCGGTTGATCCAGAGGAGCTCGGGGTAGCGGGCGAGGTCGGGGACGAGCGTGAGGTCGGTCTCGTCGTGCTCGGGGCTCAGGATCCAGCCCACGTGCGAGTACCAGAAGCCGCGCTGCTTGGGGGAGTGGAGGTCGCGCGGCGTGTCCGACCAGCGGTGGTGCACGCGGTGGAGCGAGGCCCACCACAGGGGACCCTTCTGCAGCGACGACGCGCCGAGCGCCGCGAGCAGAAACTGGAAGGGCCGCGAGGTCTTGAAGGCCCGGTGCGAAAAATAACGGTGATACCCCGCCGTGATGCCGAACATCCGGAGCCAGTAGAGCGCCACCGCGAGGAGCGCCGAGCGCCACGACACCCCCACCACGACCGCGGCGAGTGACCCCAGATGAATCCCCACGAACAGAACCAGCGAGACGATCCCGAGGAGCGATTGGCGCCGGGAAGCGCCGGGCGAAGCGTGCATAAGAGTCCCTGAGAGGGAGGTGGTTGCGGGTGTCGCCCGCGGCGGCGAAGGACGCCGAAGACAGCGCGGGCGGGCGATGTCTGCCACGATCCAATCCCGCGCGCGACGACTTTCGTGGACGCAGCGCGTCGCGACCGCCATCCGCTGGCGGCGTGACAATGCACCGGTGGCCGAACCGACAGGCGGAGGGCCTCGGCGCGCGTCGATGCTTGAGTTTGCGCGCGGCCCTGCACTATCGTCCGCGCCACTTTCACGACCGTGTTTCGGTCATTGCCTGGAGGATTCATGCAGGAGCCCGGCGCCATCGAACCCACGCGCCACGCCGCAGGGAACGACGGAGACTTCGACGACCTTCCCGACGCCCCCGACGTCCCCGACGATCCGCCCGGCGGTGACAGCGGCGGCCCGATGGGGAGCGACGACGACGCCGTCCGGCAGATCCGTCGGCGCGTGTCGCCGGTGGGGTGGCTGCTCATCGTCGGCATCCTCGGGATCGGCGGTGGTGTCGGGTACTACATGGTCAACACGGCCATCCACGACGCGCGCGACGAGCAGGAGCGCGAGCAGGGCCGCCTCGACCTCCAGCGCGTGCTCCAGGAGAACCTCCCGCGCGAGCAGACCGCCACCCGCGTGCGCGAGATCTACGGGCGCTACCAGTCGGAGAGCGTGCGGATGTCCGCCCGGCGCATCCTCGCGGGCCTCAAAGACCCGCAGTCGGTGCCGATGCTCATCGAGGGGCTCTCCACCACGCCGCAGGGGCGCGCGCAGGCGGCCCTCGGGCTCGCGGAGATCGGCTCGCCGGCGGCCGACGCGGCGCGCGCGAAGCTGCTGGAGGTGCTGCCGCTCACGACGGTGCAGACCGACCGCGTCGAGGTCGCCTGGGCCCTCGTGGTGCTCGGCGAAGGCGGCGCCTGGACGACTGTCCGGGAGCTCCTGGAGACCAACAAGCTCCAGCAGGTGCAGGGGCTCAACCAGCGCCGCATCTTCGACCCCGCCCTCGTGGCCCGCGCGGCCGGCAAGGCTCGCCTCGTGGAGCTCGTCACGTCGCGCAACGTCGGCTCGCGTCGGCTGGCGGCGCTGTCGCTCGCCGAGCTGGCGACGCCCGACCTCATCGATCCCCTCGGCGTGCTCTCGCACGACGCCGACCTCGACGTCGCCCGCGAGGCCGCCATCGGGCTCGGCCGCACCGGCGACGCCCGCGCCACCGATGGGATCATGGCCTTCCTCACGGCCCACCCCGACCAGCGCGACGGCGTGCTCGGCGCGCTCGCGACCAGCTCGGGGTCGGCGGGCCTCGGCGTGGTGATCCACGGCGCGCGCGACCTGCAGACGCGCGCCACGGCGACGCGGCTGCTCCGCGACCAGCACGACCCCGACTCGGGCGACGCCTTCTCCGAGGCGCTCGCCGCCGCGACGGGCACCGACGAGGTGAGCCAGGGGATGCGCCGCAACGCCATCTTCGGGCTCGCGGAGATCGGCGACCCTCGCGCGGTCGACGGGCTCATCCAGTACGCGACCTACGCCACCACGCACGTGGACTCCAACGCGACGCAGGAGGCGAAGCTCGCGCTCGACCACCTCCGCCGCATCCCGGGGGCTCCGGCCCGCGCGAAGGACGCGCTCCTGACGCTGCTGCGCGACCCGCACGGCGACTTCGCGCGCACCCCGGCGCTCCTCGCGCTGGCGCGCACGGGCGACGCCGCCGTGGCCTCGGTGATCACGCCCTTCCTCTCGCAGCCTGACGCGCAGGAGGGGGCCGCCGTCGCGGTGTGCTCGCTCCGCCTGCCCGACTGCTTCGGGCGCGTGCTCACGCAGGCCAAGCAGCCGGCGGGGCTGCGCATGGTGGAGGAGACCGTCCGCGACGAGCCGGTGTACATCGCGCGGCGCAACGCCATCAACGCGCTCGCGTGGGCGGGGCTTCGCCGCGACGGTCCGCCGCTGGCGCCCGCGTCGCGCGCGGCGCTCGTCCGGGAGCTCCGGCGCATCGTGGAGGACGCCAACGACCGCCCGGCGCTCCGTGAGGCCGCGGGCTTCTCGCTCGCCGCGGTGGCCGACGACGCCACGATCGCGGACATCGCGACGCGCGCCACGGACACGGCGGTGCCCGAGCCGACGCGCATCTTCTACGTGTACGCGCTGCGCTCGCGGAGCAACCCGCAGCTCGCCAACCGCCTCGTGCAGACGTACCTGCGGCGCGGCGTGGCCCCGGGGCTGATGAAGGTCGCGGCCATCACCGCGGGCTTCGGCGCCGACGACAGCACCTCGGAGCTCCTCGTGCCGCTGCTCGCCGGGGCCGACCCCGCGGACGCGAACGTGCGCTTCAGCGCGGGCGTCGCGATCGCGCTCGGCGGCAACGCCCGGGCGGCCAACGCGCTGGTCGAGGCCCTGGTGGCCAGCGACGAGCTCGCCGGGACGCTGCTCAACGAGTTTACCCCGCGCAGCGCCAACCCCAACTCGCCCACGCAGAACGAGAACCTCGCGCTCCTCCCGCTGACGCCCGAGATGTTCACGGACGGCAGGGTGTACCGCCGCATCGAGGTCGCGTCGCTCCTGGTGACGGGCAAGGGCAACAAGCACTTCAGCTTCGCCCTCGACCAGCTCGTCGGCCGCCTCCGGGCGGGCTGGGAGGCCGCGCCGGGCATCGGCCCCTACGAGGTGCGCGCGGAGCTCCGCGCCGCCGCGATGGGCACCGACGCCGCCCGCCGTGACCAGGCCTTCCGCGCGCTCCGTGCGCTCAACGATCGGGGCTCGCTCCTGGCGCTCCGCCGGCAGACCCGCGTGCCCGACGCCGCGGAGCGTGCCCGGCGCGAACTTCTGGAGATGTCGTCGGCAGGTGGATGATTCCACCGGTCTCTGGTACGCATTCGCGCCCGGAGACCCGATGAGACCGCACGCCTCGATCCGAATCGCCACCACCCTCACGCTCGCGTACGCCCTCGCCGCCTGCCCGCCGCCGGCGCCGCAGAACGGTCGCGGCAACACCTCTGCCGGCGGCGGTCGCGTCGAGCGCGACCCCGTCGTGACGCCCGTGACGCCCCGTCGCGCGGGCGCCGTGAGCGGCACCGTGGCGCCCCCCGAGGGCGTCGCGGCGGTCACCACCCAGTGCGCCGCCGACCGCGCCGAGACCTGCAACGGCCTCGACGACAACTGCGACGGCGTCATCGACAACAACTGCGGGTACATCGGCGGCGGGATCCAGGTGACCGCGTCGTGGCGCGGCGCCCCCGACATCGACCTGCGCATCACCGACCCCTCGGGCGAGGAGGTGTACTTCGGCCACCGCCAGTCGGCCTCCGGCGCCCAGATGGACATGGACGCCAACGGCGAGTGCACGCCCACGCGCCCCACCGCGGAGAACGTCCGCTGGGCCACGCAGACGCCCCCCACCGGGCGCTACGAGATCAAGCTCACGGCCTTCGACCTCTGCGGTGCGCCCGACGCGAGCGCGACGCTCTCGGTGTCGGTGGGCGGCCGCGTGGTGGGCTCGTGGACGGCCAACTTCACCTATCCCCGCCAGGAGTACGTGTTCCCGCTCACGGTGCAGTGAGCGGTGGCTTCGTACGGATGACAGAACCGGCCCGCGACCCGCAACGCCGGTGGCTCCAAAGGTTGAGCCCGGCGCGAGGGTCGCATCGCCACACGAAGCGAAGTATGGTGCGCGCGCGATGAGCTCCCAGGCCCCGCAGGTTTCCGAACAGGTCCGTTCCCGTTACCAACTGACGCCGTCGTCGCTGCCGCGCACCACCGCGGGGCTCTACGACGGGAAGGACGCGACCACGGGCGCCGCCGTGCTCGTGCGCGCGCTCGCGGAGGAGTCCTTCGCGAGCGCGGCCGAGCGCCAGCGCGCCCGCCGCGAGATCACGAAGCTCGCCCAGGTGCGTCACCCCGCCCTCGCGTCGGTGCACGACTCGGGCGAAGAAGGGGCCATCACCTGGTACGCGCGCGAGCGGGTCGAGGGCGAGACGCTCGCGGCGCGCATCGAGCGCAAGGGCGCGCTCCCCGCGGGCGAGGCCGCGTGGGTCGCGATGAAGGTCGCGGGCGCCCTCGCGGAGCTCCACCGCCACGGCATCCAGCACCGCGACCTCCGCCCCGAGCGGGTGGTGCTCGCCGCCGACGGATCGGTGAAGCTCCTCGACGCGGCGGTCGGTCGGGTGGTGCGACTCGCCGACGGCCGCGTGATCGCGGGCTCGCCGGGCTACGTCGCCCCCGAGGCGATCACCGGGCGGCTGGTGAGCTTCCGCAGCGACCTCTACGCCCTCGGCGCGGTGCTCTACGAGATGCTCGTCGGCCATGCGACCTTCCCCGTCGCCGACCCCGCGCGCCGCGTGCAGCTCCAGGTGGAGGGCGACCCCGAGGCGCTCCCCACGGCGCTCCCCGAGCCGCTGGTGCGCTTCACCAGCTCGCTCCTCTCGCGTGAGCAGCGCGATCGTCCCTTCAGCGCGCAGCAGGTGGAGCGTCAGCTCGAGCCCTTCGCCGCCGCCCCCACCGCCGTTGAGCCCCCCGCGTCCGAGGACGATGGAGAACGCACCGTGGCCTTCGACTCACCCCTCAGCAGCAACCGCCCGTCTCCCCTCGGCTCGACCCCGTACGATGAGCGGGCCGACGATGCGCCCACCCGCTTGAGCCCGGGCCTCAGCGAGGCGGGCAGCCGCACGCTGGTCGGGATGGACGGTCCGTCGCCCGCTGCGCCGCCGGCGGCTCCCCCCGCCGCCCCCGCGACCCACAGCGCACCGCCGGGCGGGACGCTCAACACGCGGATGCCGAAGATGCCGACGCTCCCGCCGCTCCCGTCGGGTGCGATTCGTCCCAGCAACGCCGGCATCGCGCCTTCCGGGGCGCCGGCCGTGGCCGTCTCCGCGCCGCCGCCGGCGCCGCCGCGCAAGTCGACCATCGTCGGGATGCCCATGTCCGAGATGGCTGGCGGCGCGATCGCGCCCCCCGGGGCCGCGCCGCCCGCCGCACCGCCTCCGCAGGCCGCCGCGAAGCCTGTCGCCGGGGGTGGTCTCGACTACGACGACCTCGGCGACACCACCGTCAACGACGACTCGCGCGCCTTTGGCCTCCCCGGATACACCCCGCTCGCGGGAGGATCCGCCGCCGACGCCGCCCCCCTCCCGCCGCGCGCCGCCACGTCCGTCGGCTACGCCGTGGCCAACGGGGCGCCGATCGCTCCTGCCGCCCCCGCCCCCGCCGCGCCCGCGCCTGCCGCGATCACCACGCCGGGGATCGGCGGCTACGACGTCTCGTCCACGGTGATGGCGCCCGCGCCGGTCGGGATGATGCAACAGCTCGGTCAGCAGCCCCGCCCCGCGACCCCTGCGCCCGTCGCGATGCCCGAGCCGCCGCCGCTCCAGCCCAACCTGCCCCCGGTGTTCGGGCAGAAGGCCATCCCGTACAGCGAGTACCCGCCGATGCCGCCGCGCAAGGAGTCCAACGCCGGGCTCTGGATCGGCGGCGCCTTCGCGGTGATGCTCGTCGCGGGCATCGGCGGGCTCGTCGTCGCGAAGGTTCGCGGCGGTGACTCCACCGAAAACTCCCCCGCCGAGGTCACCGTCGTCCCGCCGCAGCCGGTGGTCGCGCAGCCCGACCCCAACGGCGTGTCGCCGAGCCCCGCCCCCGACCCCGGCGCGATGCAGCCGACGGCCGCGCCGCAGCCCGTCCCCGAGACGCAGCCCGCCGCGCCGCAGCCGGTCGCGATGCCCGAGCCCACCTCGGAGCCCGTCCGCGTGCAGGAGCCCGAGCAGCCCGCCCCGCGCGCGCAGCCCGTCGAGCGCCCGCAGCCCGTCGCCCGCACGCAGCCCGCGGAGCGTCCGCAGCCCGTCGCCCGCACGCAGCCCGCGGAGCGTCCGCAGCCCGTCGCCCGCACGCAGCCGACCCCCGCCCAACCCGCGGCCCGCACGCCGCCGACCCCCGCCCAGCCCGCCGCGCGTCCGACGCCCGCCCCCGCGCCCGCCGCGGCGGCGACCGGTCCGGTCGGCGCCAACGATCCGCGCATCACGGAGGCGCTCCGCACGCGCAACTACCCGCAGGCCCGCACGCTCATCCAGGGAGCGCTCCGGTCGCAGCCCAACAACGCGGGGCTCCACGCGCAGCTCGGCAACGTGTTCGAGCGCCTCGGCGACCGCAACGCCGCGCTCAACGAGTACCGCACGGCGACGCGCATCGACCGCCGCAACACCTCGTACCTCCACCGCCTCGCCGACCTCCAGATCGCCACCGGCGACCGCGCGGGCGCCACCGCGACGCTCCGTCAGGTGCTCGCGATCACGCCCAACGACCGCGGCGCCCAGGCGCGCCTCCAGGCCCTCGGCGGCTGAGCGTCTCGCCCCTACGACTCCCCTCCATGACCGACCTCTCTGACCTCCGCCGCGAGTACGCCGCCCGCTCGCTCGACGCGGGCGACGTCGACGCCGATCCGTTCACCCAGTTTCGTCGCTGGTTCGACGAGGCGACGGGCGCGGGCGTCCCCGAGCCCAACGCCATGACGCTCGCCACCGCCACGCGCGAGGGCCTCCCCTCGGCGCGCGTGGTGCTGCTCAAGGGCCTCGACGCGCGCGGCTTCGTCTTCTTCACCAACTACGAGAGCCGCAAGGGCGTCGAGCTCGCGGACAACCCCCGCGCGGCGCTGGTGTTCCTCTGGCACGAGGTGGAGCGACAGGTGCGGGTGGAGGGCACGGTGGAGCGGGTCAGCGCCGCCGAGAGCGACGCGTACTTCGCCGTCCGACCGCGTGCGAGCCAGCTCGGCGCGTGGGCGTCGCCGCAGAGCCGTTCGGTGGCCGACCGCGCGGCGCTCGCGGCCTCGTTCGCGGAGGTCACGGCGCGCTTCGGCGAGGCAGAGCCCCCGCGGCCTGCGCACTGGGGCGGGTACCGGGTGATCCCGACGGCGCTGGAGTTCTGGCAGGGGCGGCGCAGTCGCATGCACGACCGGCTGGTGTACGAGCGCTCGGGCGGGCAGTGGCAGCTCGCGCGCCTCGCGCCGTAGTCCCGCGGACACAATCACGTCGACGAAGCGACGACGACGCTCGTAGCATCGCCGCATGCGAAGCGAGGATGAGCAGATCGAGGTGCTCCTTCGGGGAGACCTCACGGCGTGGGTTCAGGAGCAGATCGCGTTCGGGTCGGAGATGAACGATCTCACCTGGAACGACTTCCTCTCGGTGACGCCGGAGCGGGTCACGCAGCACGCGCTGGAGCGCGGCTTCCCCATCGGCGCCGTGTGGACCGCGGCCCAGCCGCCGACCGAGAAGAACGACCGGCTCGTCGTCGAGTCGACCGACGCGGGGACGTGGCGGGTCTACTACACCGAGCGTGGCGACGTGGACGACGAGCGCCGCTTCGCGACGCGCGAGGAGGCCTACCGCGACGCCGTCGACCGCGTGATGGCGAGCGTCTGGGTGCGCCTCAACCACAACTACTGGAACAAGCACCACCGCGAGGGAGACGTCTTCCCCCCCTTCGGCGGTGCGTTGCCCGCGAAGCGCTGACGGTCAGAAGATCTCGCGGAGATATGCGCCGCCGGGCTGCGCGGGGTTGAGCAGGTCGCCGATGCGCTGCCCGGTGAGGTACTGCGTGCCGCCGCCAGGCATCCCGAAGGCGGGTGCGATCCCGCCGCTCTGCACGGGGAGCGGCCGCATCACCTCGAACGCGCGGTAGTCCGCCCCGAGGCTGTCGGGCGAGAGCGCGCGCGCTTCGAAGGGTGTGCCCGGCGGGGAGAGGTACTTCCCGCCGTCGCCGCCGAAGCGGTCGAGCACGGTGCCAGGAGGGAGCGTCTCCGGCGTCGGCGTCCCCTTGAAACCGCCGTTCGGCGCGGCCTTCTCCCAGTCCCAGGTGCCGTCGGCCTTCTGGTAGGGGGTCATGTCGTCGGGGTACTTCACCTTCGACGTGTCGGGGCGAGGGGGCTTCTTGAGCACGCGCACCCCATCCGCTCCAGCTTGCGCGGCGTCCTTCGCGGCCTTCTCCTTCGCAGCTTTCTCCGCGGCTTCTTTCGCTGCCTTCTCCGCGGCCTCTTTCGCGGCTTTCTCTGCGGCTTCTTTCGCTGCCTTCTCCGCCGTCTCCTTCGCGAGCTTCTCCGCGCCTTCGCCGAGCAGCTTGCGTCCGAGGTTGGCGGGGTTCACGAGGCCCGCCGCGGCGTCGCCCACGGCGCCGATGGTGTCCGCGGTGCCGGTCGACGCGCCGAGCGCCTGCGCGCCGCCGCTGATCGCCCGCTCGGTCAACGTCTGCTCGAACTCCCCGGTCCAGAGCTGACGCAGGCCCGTCGAGGTCGTGTCGGCGCCGTGCACCACCGCCACGCCGCCGATCACCTGGGTGACCCCCGTGGGGGCCGCGAGGCCCACGACGCCGAGGCCCATCTCCCCCACGCCACCCACCGCCTGCAGCCCCCCCAGCGCGCGCGGGATCACCTTGTACTCGGCGTTCACCTGCTTGCCGAACTCGTAGGCGTCACCCGCGATCTGTTTGGTGCCGTCCCACGCGTCGCCCGCGATCTGCTTGGTGCCGTCCCAGGCGTTGCCCGCGGCGTTCTTGGTGCCGTCCCAGGCGTTGCTGGCCTTCTCGCTCATCCACTCGCCCCAGCCCTGCTCCTTCGGCGTCGGCTGCACGGGGGGGTTGCCGCTGCGCGTGGGACGTCCCGCGGCGTCGATGCGCGCCCGCGGCGCACCGCCGGGCTGGTACACGAGCTTGCCCGTGGTGTTGCCGCCGTTCATGAGAAACGGGTCGTTGTGGCGCACGAGGAGAAACTTCTCCGCCCGCACCGTCCCGCTCGACCCCGTGGGCCACGTGAGCCCCGTCCCCGAGAACGTCCCCGATTTGACCCCGAACCCGACGCCCGCTTCGTCGCCGATCACCAGGGGAATCCGGCTCTTCAGCGTGAACGTGGGCACCTTCGTCGCCCGCACCGTCGCCGTCGTCAGGATGCTCGTGTCGAGCGGCGCGATGATGGGGTAGGGCACCGGCGCCGCCGGGCTCTTGCAGACGTCGGGCTGCGTAAACACCACGATCGGCTGCGCGTGCTGCCGCGCGGTCTCGCGGTCATCCATGGTGCACCCCCTCCGGCTCGCGAAACTCCATGCGCGCTTCCATCAAACGAATCGGTGGATCGACGCCCGTCACGAGGCGCCACACCAGGCCCACCTCCTTCGCGTCGACGTCGATCGTCACGGTGTCGAGGTTCATGGTGAAGGGGAGCATCACGCCGCTCTCGTGGCGGAGCAGCGCGAACAGGTGGTGCCCCGGCAGCGAGAACGCCAGCTCGCCCCCGCGCCCCATCCCGCGCACCCGCACCGCCTCGTCGCCGCGCAGGTAGCCCGCGCCGCCCAGCCCGGACGGCGCGCTGCACCAGTACGCGTCGTGGAAGTCCGCGGGCATCACCGGCCAGCGCTCCGCGAGCCACGCGTCGTCGAAGGTGCCGGCCCGCGCCCGCCGCGGGAGCCACGCGCGCCCCACCGGCCCGAAGCCCGCCGGGCGGATGGGCGCGTCGATGTCCGTGAGCGGATCGTCGGGCCACTCGAGCTGCGGCGCGGCGATGCGATCCTTGCCGTCGCGCCACCAGCGCGGCGCGAAGCCCACGCCGACGGGGTTCTCCTCGCAGCGCTCCGCCCGGTCGTCGGTGCGGGGCGAGCCACCGTAGGCGAGCTCGTAGCGCATCGGGACGGCGTCGCAGGGTTCGGGCTCGGTGAGCCGCCACCGGTCGTCGGCGTCACGAACCCACGCGCGCGGCCCCGTCACGCGCACCCGCGAACGCCGCGCGCCCACCGTGACTTCTGCCTCCCACGCACGGGCAGCCACACCATCCGACGGTCGGGCGGTGCCGCGCACGAGCACGTCGGTGCCGGGCTTGTAGGGGGCGAGGTCGCTCTCGTCGAGCGTCGAGCTCGTGGCCGCCTCGCCGACGTGCGTGTCGCCGAGCACGAGGGGGCGCTGGTTCTGCGCGAGGCGGGGCGGGCCGCCGTCGAGGGTCATCGTCGCGCGCACGACGAGGACGTGCCAGGGACGGTCGTCGCGGTCGCGCGCCTCGAAGGTCATCGCCGGGAAGGGCGTGTGGTTGACGAGCTGCATCGCCGCGCCTAGTTGAGGTCGATGACGGAGCCATCGATCGCGACGGGACCCTCGGCCGTGACCGCGATCTTCGTGCCCGCGAGCGTGATGTTGCCCGCGGCGTCCATCGTGAGGCGCGACTTGCCGCACACGAGTTCGAAGCGCATCCCCACGGTCACCTGGTAGGCCGCGCCCACCTGGACGGCCTTGGCGACGCCCACCGTCTCCGACGCGCACAGCGTCACGACCGTGTTGGCGTTCTTGTCCACCTTGGTGCTCTGGTTGCCGCCGACGCTCACATGACGGTCGTTGTCGACCGTGAGGCTCTGGCCCTGTCCGCCGTGCACCTCCATCTCGTGGTTGCCGTCCACCGCGAGGAGGTCGTTCTGCATCACGCGCGACATGCGGTTCTTCTCGATGGTGTTGAGCTCCTCGCCCTGCACCAGCTTCGAGCGGTTGTTGTTCACCGTGTGGGTCTCATCGTTCTTGATGAGCGTGTCCATGTTGCGCTGCGCCTGCATGAAGAGCTGCTCCAGGCCCTTCATGTCTTCGAAGCGCATCTCGTTGAAGCCGCCGTCGGTCGGGGTGGAGTTGGTCTTCAAGCTGGTGCGTGTCTTGTTCTCCGGCAGGGCGTACGGGGGCTGGTTCTCGCCGTTGAACACGCAGGCGGCGACCAGCGGCCGGTCGGGGTCCCCTTCGAGGAAGCTCACCACGGCCTCCATCCCGATGCGCGGGATGAAGACGAAGCCCCAGTTGCCGCCGCCCATCGTCTGGGCCACGCGCATCCAGCACGAGCTCTGCGCGTCCTCGCGCCCCTGACGGTCCCAGTGAAACTGCACCTTCACGCGGCCGTGCGGGTCGGTGTGGATCTCCTCGCCCGGCGGCCCCACCACCCGCGCCGTCTGCGGCCCCTCGACGATGGGGCGCGGCGTGACGCGCGACGGTCGAAACGGCACCGACGCGGGGTTCCCATCCACCCGGTGGCACTCCACCCGGTTGCTGTAGCGCCCGTCGCCCGCGGGGTCGTCGGGGCCGCGCAGCCGCGCGTCGCTGAGCATGTCGCGGAAGCGCCCGCTCTGGCGCACCTCGTCGGGGAGGTGATGCCAGTCGTGCCCCTGATGCTCGACGGACGTCACGAGGTAGCGTCGGTCGAGCTCAGGCCGCTCGTGGCCCGCGAGCACGAAGCTGCGGCCCGGCGTCATCCCCGTCACGTTGCCGCGCCCGTGGCTGCGGTGGACGCGCGTCAGGTGCTCCTCGGCCCGCACCTTCGCGAGGCGCGCGGTGTTGTGCGTCTTGTAGACCCGCGACCCCTCGTCGTAGCCCGTGATGGTGGCCCGCGCGGGGTACTCGAAGAGCGAGCGGACCCCCTTGCCGTGGCGACCGGTCATGTCCATCGCCGCCCGCGGCCGGGTGAAATCGAAGTCCCGCACCGTCACGCTCGTGGGGCGGAGCGTGTGGCGCTCGTCGAACCACGTCAGCGTCTCCGCGGCGCTCGTCGTCGTCCCCGCGTCGAGCACCCGGACGGTGTCTCCTTCGAGCGCCTCCACGCCATGCCAGTCGTGGTCGTCCGCCGCCAGCACCAGGGCCTCGCCCCCTTCGCCGTCGTGCGCGAAATAGAACGGCACCCCGTCGTCCTCCAGCAGCCGCCGCACAAACGCGAGGTCGGTCTCCCGGTACTGCACGCAGTACTCGCGCGGGGCGTAGGACTCGAGCCCGCTGTCGACGCGCAGCTCGCCGGCGCCCTGATACACCCCCGCGTCGGCGAGCACGGCGCGCACGATCTCCACGGTGTTTTGCCCCTGAAAGATGCGGCAGTCCGAGCGCTCGGAGAGCGTCCAGAGGGCCGGGACGACGTCGACCCGGACGAAGCGCTGCTGGGCCGTGCTCCCGAGCTCCTCCACCTCGCTCACCACCCCGCGCAGCCGACGCTGCAAGGGGCCGCGGTGCATGTCGAGGGAGGCGCGCGCCCCGAGGAGCTCGTCGAGCCCGCCGCCGCCCGACTCCATCATCAGCACCACCTGCGCGTGGAAGAGATCGCTCATCGCCTCGCGCGCGTCGAGGTGGACCACCGTCCATGCCTCGGCGTCGACGCGCCCCGCCGCGAAGCGCCACACGACCTCGGAAACCTGATCTACACGTCCGCTCATCGTCGCTCACCGCCTCCGTGGAATTGGCAGAAATCTACCCCACTCCAAGAGCGGGTTCGGCAGTAAAAAGCCACCCCTTCAGCGCGCTGCGAGGGCGGTCACCGCGGGCGATTGTATCGATCGTCGATCCAATACCGTCACAGACATACCGATTCACTGGACGGTACCGACGCGCCATCGTCAGGCGCATGAAGGGCCTCCAGTCGGTTGACGGCGCGGTGATGGAAGCGAGCGGCGTCGGCCACTCCCCGCTCGTGGCCCTCGCAGAACCTCTCCCACGCCCCACCTGGCGCGCCCGGCTCATGGCGTGCGTCGTCTCCTCCGCGCTCTCGCTCGGCGTCGCGGAGCTCGCCGCCGCCGCTTCCCATCACCACGCCTACGCCTTCCTCAACGTGTTCGAAGCGGACGCGCGCTTCGGCGTCAGGCTCGCCGCGGGCGCTCACACCCGCACGCGCAGCCGCCTCGGTCGCGTGACCGACGTCGCCATCAACGCGCAGGGCTTCCGCGGCCCCGACTGGTCACCCGCACCGAGCGACCGCACGCTCCCGCGGCGCGCGCTCCTCCTCGGTGACTCGCAGGTGTTCGGCTATGGCGTCGCGTGGGAGACCTCGCTCGCGCCGCAGCTCGCGCGGGCGCTCGGTGGCGACGCCGAGGCGTACGCCGCCGCGGTGCCGACGTGGGGCCCCACGGAGTACGTGCGCGCCCTCGAAGACCTCGCGCCCGCCTACCGCCCCGGCCTCGTGATCTTCGTCGCCAACGCGGCCAACGACTGGTTCGAAACCTCCGTCGACAACACGCGCCGCACGGTCGCCCGTGACGGCTGGGCCGAGCGCCTCACCCTTCCGCGTACGACACCCCGGTGGTTTCCCGGACGCTCCTTCGTGATGGGGCGATCGCACCTGATGTTGGCGGCCCGCGAGCTCTTCGCTCACGCCGTCGAGGCGGGGCCCCCGCCCGCGGAGATGGCCACCCGCCTCCTGAGCGAGCTCCCGCGCCTCGGTCGCCCGCACGGCCGCCTCCGCTCGCGGATGACGCCGCACCTGCTCGCCGCCGATGCGCTCTGCCAGCGCCTCGGGTGCCGCGTCGTGGCCGTCGCGCTCCCGCTCGACGTGCAGGTGCACCCGGGCGAGTGGGCCAAGTACCACAGCCCCCCGCAAGACCTCCGCGCCACCGAGCGCCTCCTCACCGACTTCATCGCCGACGCGGGCGACGCCGGACTCCTCGCCGTCGACCTCCTCGGCCCCCTGCGCGCCGCGTCGCCGGGCGCGTTTCTTCCCGACGACTACCACCTCTCGCCCGCGGGGCACCGGGCGGCGGCGCGGGCCATCGCCGCGGCCCTCAACCACCCCACCCCCGAGGCCCCGCGATGATCGCCCTCCGTCACCCCTTCGAAGGCTTCGTCCGCCTGGTCGCGCCCATCGCCTTTCGCAGCGAGCTCGCCATCGCGCGCAAGCTCCGCGGCTTCGCGGCCACGGAGGCGGGCAGCGCGCTCGACATGCTCAAGGCCGCCGAGCTCGCCGACGACCCGCGCCTGCGCCGCCTCTTCTTCCGTCACGCGATGGACGAGGCCCGCCACGCCCAGCTCTTCCGCGACGCGGCCCGCGACGTCGAGCTCGCCGCGGGGGCGCGCGTCGACGGCGGCGCCTACGACCTCGTCCACGCCACCCGCCAGAACCTCTACGAGTCCCTCGGGCCGGTGCGCTTCGTGGTGTTCGTCCACCTCGCCGAGTCGCAGGCGGCGGCGCAGTTTCGTGCGCTCGCGACGCACTTCCGCGACCGCGAGGCGCTCGGCGCGCTCTTCACCCGCATCGGCCGCGACGAGGGCTTCCACGTCGGCTACAGCGGCCGCCTCCTCGACGAGCTCCGCGCGCAGGGACACGGCGCGGCGGTGCGCGGCGCGACGGCGCGGGTGCGGTTGCAGCGCGCCTGGGACGCGTGGCGGCGCGCGGGGCGGGTGCTCGGCGACGCGCTCACCCACGGGCTGCTGGTGGCGCTGTACGTGCTGGTGGTGCCGCTGTTCGCGCTGGCGCAGCGGCGGATGGAGGGGCGCGACGCGGGCGGGTGGAAGCGCCCACCGCCGCGCCGCGACACGCTCGATGAAGCGCGGGGGCAGGGCTGATGCGACACCACCGGGAGGGACGGACGCCATGAAGGTACTGGGAATCAGCGCGCTCTTTCACGACGCCGCCGCCGCGCTCGTGGTCGACGGCGAGGTGGTCGCCGCCGCGCAGGAGGAGCGCTTCAGTCGCATCAAGCACGACGCCCGCCTCCCCGTGGACGCCGCCCGCTTCTGCCTCGAGCAGGGCGGCCTCACGATGGCCGACATCGACCACGTGGTGTTCTACGAGAAGCCGCTGCGGAAGTTTGAGCGCATCCTCGTCACGCACCTGCGGGAGTTTCCGCGGAGCCTCATGCAGTTTCCGCGGTCGATGGCGACGTGGCTGCGCGCGCGGCTCTGGCAGAAGGGCGAGCTGTGCGAGGCGCTCGGGTGCGCGCCGGAGCAACTGCTGTTCTCCGAGCATCACCTCAGCCACGCGGCCTCGGCCTTCTTCGCGTCGCCCTTCGAACGGGCCGCCGTGGTCACCGTCGACGGCGTCGGGGAGTGGGCGACGACCTCCATCTACCGCGCCGCGCCGCGCGCGGGCGGCGGCACGGCCATCGAGACCCTCGCGGAGCTGCACTTCCCGCACTCGATCGGGCTCCTCTACTCGGCGATCACGGCCTACCTCGGCTTCGAAGTGAACGACGGCGAGTACAAGGTGATGGGCCTCGCGGCCTACGGCGAGCCCCGCTACCAGCGCGCGTTCGAACAGCTCTGCCGCGTCGACGACGACGCCGCGCTGCACATCGAGCCGAAGTACTTCTCCTACGCGAGCCACCCGACGCGGAGCTTCACGCGGGCATTGGAGCTCCTGCTCGGCCCGGCGCGGCAGCCCGGCGCGGCCCTCACGCTCCCCGCCGTGACCGTCGAAGACCGGCGCTTCGCCGACGTGGCCGCGACGCTCCAGTGGTTCACCGAGCGCTACCTGCTCACACTCGCCCGCCGCGCCCAGGCGCTCACGGGCGAGCGCGACCTCTGCATGGCGGGCGGCGTCGCGCTCAACTCGGTGGCCAACGGCCACATCGCCGCGCAGGGTCCCTTCGACGGCGTCTTCGTGCAGCCCGCGGCCGGCGACGCGGGCGGAGCGCTCGGCGCGGCCCTCTGGGCGACCCACGTGGTGCACGGGTTGCCGCGTCGTCCTGCGCCTGCCAACGCCTTCCTCGGGGCGGGCTACGACCCCGCGGAGGTCGAGCGCTTTCTCACCGACTGCGGCGTGCGGCACACGGTGTTTGCCAACGACGGCGAGCGCAACGCGGCCGTGGCCGAGCGGCTCGCGGCGGGGCGCGTCGGGGGCTTCTTCCAGGGGCGCTTCGAGTGGGGGCCGCGCGCGCTCGGGGCCCGCTCGATCGTGGCCGACCCGCGCGACCCCGGGATGCGCGAGCGGGTCAATCGCAAGATCAAGTACCGCGAGCCCTTCCGCCCCTTCGCGCCGGCGGTGCTGGCCGAGGAGGCGACCCGCTGGTTCGAGATGCCCGACAGCGGGAGCGACCACCTCACGCCGTGGATGTGCTCGGTGGTTCCTGTGACCGATGAGGGGCGACGCACGCTCCCGGCGACGACGCACGTCGACGGGACCGCGCGCGCGCAGCGGGTCGACAGGGCGGACAACCCGGCCTTCTACGACCTCATCGACGCCTTTCGTCAGCGCACCGGCGTGGGCGTGCTGCTCAACACCTCGATGAACCTCAAGGACGAACCGCTCTGCGCCTCACCCGCCGAGGCCTACGGCGTCTTCACGCGCTCCGACCTCGACTTCCTCGTGCTCGAGCGCTGCCTGATCGACAAGGAGGCGACATGAAGCCGATGACCCGAGCGCCGCACGTCGCGCGCGCGGAAGTGCCTCAGGGAGCGCGGATCCGACGCGCGGCGGTGGGCCTCGCGACGCTCCGCGACCTCTTCGCGATGCTGACGGCGACGGGCCGCTGGTGGCTCGTCCCGATGGTGGTGGTGCTCCTCGGCGCGGCCGCGCTGCTCGTGGTGGTGCAGGCGGTCGAGTACGTGGCGCCCTTCGTCTACACGGTCTTCTGAAGCCTCTCGTCACCCGGAAGGAACAGCGCTCATGAAACACGGAATGTGGTGGCTGGTCGTCGCGCTCGGCGCGTGCGGCCCGACGGTGGTGTCGCCCGCGCGCGACGGTGGCCCTGACGCGATGGGGGAGGACGCGCCCGACGACGCCACGAAGGCGCCGGACGCGGCGGTGGTGGTGGATGTGGTGCCTGCGGAGGACGTCGCGCCGGTGTGCCTGGCGCTCGGCGCGCGGTGCCGCGGGGTAGGTGGGAGTTGCTGTGACGGGTACTGCGACTACCAGCCGTATGGGTACTCCACGGGCTCGGAGCGCTGCGTCGCGTTCCTGGCGGACGGGGAGTACTGCACGGAGGGGCGGCGCTGCGCGAGCGGCCGCTGCGTCGACGAGGTCTGCCGCGCGGAGGCCTGCGTCGTCACGGACGCGCGCTGCCATGACGACGCGACCTGCTGCGAGGGCTTCTGCACGGCGTCGGCGATGAGCTACGCGCCCGGGCGGTGCGCGGTGGCGCAGCCCGAGGGGGCGTCGTGCGACGGGCCGCGGTGGTGCCTGAGCGGACGCTGCGTCGACGGAGCCTGCGCGCGGTAGGGAGGCGGCGGGCGTTCGAAGTAGGTCTCGAAGCGACGAGGATCAGCCACCGATCGCTTCCGCGATACGGTCCGTCGTCCGTCGCTGGCGGCCTTTCGGGCGCTCCCAACGAGACGAAGAACGACGCCTCCAACGCCCCTCGTCGAAGGCGACCGAAAGGCCGCCAGCGACGGACGACGGACCGTATCGCGGAAGCGATCGGTGGCTGGTTCTCGTCGCCCATCCCCGCCCGCATCAACCTCTGACTCAGGTTTGGCCGTTGACGCATCGCGGACCGTGTGACGGTGCCGCTCGTCACGGCCCCCTCTCCGCGCTGCCGCGCGCCCTCACCCCCGCGGAGCGGGGGCAAGGGCTCCCTCGTCTGCGA
>JBILLV010000514.1:0-4827 GCA_044375895.1 Polyangiales bacterium
CTGGAGGTCATGCCGCCGCTCCCACGTCCGCGACGACGGGCCCCATGAGCCACGAGGCCACCCCTGAACGGCTGCACCGGGGTGGCGAAGTTAGACGGGTGGCCCTGGAGGTCATGCCGCCGCTTCCACGTCCGCGACGACGGGCCCCATGAGCCACGCGGCCACCCCTGAACGGCTGCACCGGGGTGGCGAAGTTAGACGGGTGGCCCGTGCCGCTTACTCGCAACTGCGAAAGGGGAGCTCGATTCGGAACCGGCCCTCAATGCCGTTGCGAGACGACGATGGACAGTTGAAGAAGCGCACCGGCTCGTCGCGTCCGACCGTGGGGTCGGGCTGGCAGAGTTCGTTTGGGGTGAGCGCCGCCAAGCCGACGGGCGTCCACGCCGAGGAGAGCACACGAAGTTTGAACACGCCACACGTCTGCCTACTTCGAGTCGTCCGTGCGAGGCACTGCCAGGAATAGTCCGTCTCTGTGCGAACCAAGACCGAACTGACTGGGTAACCCCCGCGGACGCAGGCGGACGCCGCCTGTGGAGCGTCAGCGCGCACTTCTGGGCTCGTCTCCAGCCGCAGTGTATCAAACACGGTGATGCCCGTTCCGTTGTTCGTGCTCTGGCAAGCGCGGCGGTCGGCAACGTTCGAGGTATCAAAGATCGGACCACTGCCAATCTGTCCGGGGTCGCCCACGAGCATCCAACTTGGCCCGATCAGCCCGCCCTGGCCAGCACCGATGGCAGTAACTGTGAAGGGCAGGTTGGTTTGCGCGGAGACCCGTGCACCTCGGCAGGCTGCTGGCAACACGATTGGCGCCCCGCTCGATCCGAGCGCCACATCGAGAAGCGCCAACGGAGTAGAACTGCCTCGCGGCTGGCACCGCACCACCCATTCCGTCATATTCTGCGTGGTGGCGACGGCCACGACTGACGTGCACGCCATCCCCTGCGGGATGGTGGTGCTCGCGCAGGTGCACGCGTCCGCAAGAATCGAGTCCGGCGCGACGGACATCTCGACCGAAGGCGGGTCGGACGGCGAGCGTGTGAGCCCGTCGACCATCAAGTGGACCACCGCACGCGGTGCCAAGTTTGTCAGCCCTGCGAGTTGGTCGACCGCCTCGCCTGCCCCGTTGGAAGTAAGGATCTCATACTGGAGGTCCCGACAGTCGGCGCAAAGCGGCACCCGATCAAGGCCGGAGGTGGGATTGATTGACTCTGCCAGTTGACGGAGATGCCTTGCGCTGAGGCGGGACCGCACCCGCGTGCGCTCAAGGTAATCATGGGGCGCCGGATGCCCGCTGCACGTGACAGTGTTGCTCTCCGGCACCACGAGGCAACGGAGCGTGCGCCAGCTATGCGCGTCCATCACCACCCAGTCGTTGATCGCATGGCACACCGGGCTCACGCCGACGTCGAAGTCCCCGGGCATTTCGCCGACACTCTGCGAAACCCGCGCGATCAGCCCCCGGAGCGAGATCGCGAAGGCGTTCCAATTCGCGATGCCTGCCGCTGGATCTTCGTACCCAGGAGACCGGAATAGCACGCAATCGTAGCGGCCATTGGCGAGCCTCATGGTTTCTTGGAAGTTACTGTCACCGCGAAGGACGATCAGTCCTCGCGGAGCTTCCTGGCTTCTCGACGAGCGGCTTGCGAGGACGAGCACTGCGGCAAGCGTCGCCGCGAACGCCTGCGGTGGCCATAGGCTACGGCGTACCATTCCCGGTCCCTGGACAATCGCCGCGTGTTACATCGATGTATCCGAACCCCACGAGTGCGTACTCGACGAGGGCGTTGTTGAACAGCTGCCCTGCAGCGGGGGCGTCCCCGCGCGCGAAGGCCGCATTCAACTGATCGAATCCGAACGTCGGCGTTCCGCCGAAGTTCCCGATGAAAGCTGTCTCGCTTGAGCTACGGTTGATCGCGCCTCGTGCATCGATCGACACAAGCTCCCCCGGACGGATGGTGGTGTGGGTGTCTGTTGACAGCGCATCGATTCGAGCGCGCGCGAGACCACCATAAATCACAGACGACAACACCCTGCCCAAAACTTCATCCGGGCGCCCTTGGCCCCTGCAACGCTGCTCGAGGATGGCCGCCCGAAAGCAGGTGCGCACCCGGCTTGACACGTCGGCACGGCGTCGATAGTGCACGATGAGTAGTTCGGCGTTCGAGACGGTCGTCTCCGATGAAGCGCTGACCGGGACGCCGCCGGTCGCACTAATGCCTGCTGTGATGCTCACTGCGTTGGTGGTGTAAACGCGATAGTCGCCCGAGGGGTGCGTGATGGACTCGATGAATCCGCCTGTCTCTACCAGCCACGGCGACGCGCCACCGGGCGTTGCCTGGGGGGGCGTCGGCTCGACGTCCCTCCTTCGCATGCGCCCGTCGAGACCATCGAGTGAGGCCGCCAGGTTCAGTTCGCTTGGTGGACAGGCAGGTCCTGCGGATAGCTCGATGTTCGAAGGCGCGATGGGTCGGCGGATGTCGTTGAGGCTGGCCGCGCTTCCGGCGGAGACCCAAACGTACTGCCCGATGGACACCTGATGCGTGGTACTTGGGCACCCGGTGAGCATCGCGAACAGCAGCACTATCGCATATTGAGTTCGCATGTGTTCTCCTCGTGAAGTCCAACTGAGAATACACTCAAGTCCCAGGTGCGGTAAAGTGGCAAACAACTGCTTCGATAACCAAGGGCTATAGGTCATCCAATGGCCCCGCGTGTCAAGCCCCCCGCAGTGCCCGTCCCGCACCCTGGGTCTGTATATGGTCCGGAAAGCGTGTGTGCAGCCGAACAGCACATCGTGCAGTGGCGCTGTAGTGACCGACTTCAACGAGCCGCGGTCGGTGCTCTGGCGGGCAGACGTCGCCCTGTCGAGCGCCAAGTTCAAGGAGTCCTGCGCATCGATGCTCGCCGCACGCGGATCGCCTGGTGTTGTCCCAGCGCCGGGCCGGCGCGGCGACGACCTCGGCCGCGGACAGTTCCAGGTGCGTGAGGATGCGCCCGATCACCTGTCCGTGCGCTCGACGGGGGCGCTCGCACAGCGAGACGCACCGTGGTCCGTTCAGATGCGCTCGTGAAGTGTGCCGCGGTACATCCCCCCCGCGCCCCGCATCTCCCCCTCCCCCCCCGCCTCCACCGCGCGATCGCGCACGCTCCCCCGCGTGGCCTCCCACGCCGCCCGCTGCGCGGCCTCGGCCCACCCGAGCGCCACGCCCTCGGCCAGCTCCCCCGGCACCCTCGCCGGCGCCCAGAGCATCCGCAGCCGCTCCTCGCCCCACGCGGCGGCGAGCGCGCGCACCGCAGGCCCCTGCGTCGACACGATGGCCGTGCTGCGCATCACCACCCTGCGTGCGACGGGCTCCCCCTCCGCGTCGCGCCCGGTGACCACCGTGTGCGGCGCCTCGACGACGCGCACGCGCGCAGGCTCCGCGGCCCTCGTTCGCCAGTCCTGCCGCATCGCCCGCGGCGCCGCCCCGAGGGCCACGGCCTCGACGCGTGCCTTGTGATCGCGGCCCGGGTCGCCGGTGACGCTGGCGGCCGCCCATGCGGTCCACAGCAGCGCGACCGCGCGCCCCTCGCCGCGGGCGACCATCGCGCGGAGGTGCTTCCACACGCAGACGGCCTCGGTGAAGGCCCACGAGCGCGCGTCGACGGCCTCCATGCGCCCGCCGTTCGCGTGGCCGCTGGCGCCGTTGTGGCCCGACCACCCGACGCGTGCGAGCGCCGAGGAGCGCGCGTCCATCGCGGGCATCCACCGCACGAGCAGGGCGATCTCGCGCGCCGGATCCCGCGGCCGCCAGGCGCTCCCATCGTCCCCCGGCAGGTGCGCCCGCCCGCAGTCCGCGCACACCTCCGCGGCGGCGTAGGTCTCCACCCGCGCGACGGTGCGCACGCACCCCGCGCAGTCCTCGGCAGCGTTCGCGGCGGTGGGGCTCATCGTGGGCTTCGTGATCGTCTCCATCGCCTGTCTCCCGGGTCTCTCAGCGTCCATCACGTCACCTCGCCCCCACCACCGCGCACCACATCCGCGTGAAGCTCCGCGAGGGTGCGCCCCCGCTCGGCATCCGGCGCGTCGACGAGTCGCATCGCCCTCCGCAGCGCGGCCTCGTTGCGCGCCATCGTCGCGTCGAGCTGCGCGGGCAGTGTGATCGGCGCCACCCACGCGCCCGTCCGCCCTCCGCCCTCCGCCCCCACGGGGATGATCTCCAGCGCGATGAGGTCGGGGCACTGTTCGAAGGCGACGTCGACGTCGTGGAGGGCGACGGCGAGGGCCTGCTCCGACACCAGCCCGCAGAGCCGCTCCACCACCGTCCGCTTCACCGCCTGCGCGCGCGGGTCGTTCATCGCAGCCCCTCCCACGCGGTGGCCGAGTCGTGGCACTTCTGGCAGACGCTGCGGCCCGCGTCGGCCCAGGCGTTCCCCGCGGCGCCGTCCGCCGTCCAGCCGCAGCGCGAACACACCGCGGCGAGCTCCACGCCGCGCGCATCGAGCGCCGCCCGCACCCGCCCCTCCACCATCGCCCCCACCTGGAACACCACCGTCTCCGGCCGCACCTCCACGAGGTCGGCCCCGTGCTCGACGGCCCACTCGCCCACCGCGAGCTCCTTCGCGCTCGCCGACGAACGCTCCACCGCCAGCCAGACCCGCGGGGCTTCGACGACCTCCGGCGCCGCGCTCCCGTCGCCCCCGTCGCCCTCGTCGACGAGCTCGGCTTCGAGCGTCTCGGTCTCCGGCGGCGGCGGCGCTGTGCTGCTCTCGTCCTCGCCCACGGTGGGGGTGCGGGCGCGGGTGAGCAGGTCGCCGTGGCGGAGGGCGGCGGCGCGGGCCTCGGCC